>NZ_CP101125.1:3015543-3316847 GCF_024296925.1 Pseudomonas nunensis | reverse complement strand
GGCTGGTTTACCGGCTCGGCGCTGGGTGGGGTGATTTATTACGGGTTGTGCTCGATGCGCCCGAGCCCGTCCGTCGCGAAATCAGCGGTGTAGTGGATGGCCTCTTCGCGAGCAAGCTTTGCTCCTACAGGTTTACGCAGGCCCTTGTAGGAGCGAGGCTTGCCCGCGAAGGCGGCCTCAAAAGCACCAAAGAATTGCCTGAAGAAACTCATAAGAACAGCCTGAGGAGATCCCCATGAACGCTGCCGTAGACGTTCTGCAATCCACCCATCAGCACATCAACCGCGATCGCCTGTGGCAGTCGCTCATGGAACTGGCCAAGCTCGGCGCCACAGTCAAGGGTGGGGTCTGTCGCCTGGCCCTGACCGACCTCGACCGCCAGGCCCGGGACATTTTCGTCAACTGGTGTGAAGAGGCCGGCTGCACCGTCACCGTCGACGGCATCGGCAACATCTTCGCTCGCCGCCCCGGTCGTAATCCCGACCTGCCACCGGTCATGACCGGCAGCCACATCGACACCCAGCCCACCGGCGGCAAGTTCGACGGCTGCTTCGGCGTGCTGGCCGGTGTCGAAGTGCTGCGCACCCTCAATGACCTTGGCGTGGAAACCGAAGCGCCGCTGGAAGTGGTGGTCTGGACCAACGAAGAAGGCTCGCGTTTCCCACCGTGCATGATGGGCTCCGGCGTGTTCGCGGAAAAATTCACCCTTAAAGAAACCCTGGCCAAAGTCGATGCCGAGGGCGTCAGCGTTGGCGATGCGCTAAACGCCATCGGCTACGCCGGCCCACGCAAGGTCAGCGGCCACGCCGTCGGCGCCTATTTCGAGGCGCACATCGAGCAAGGCCCGATCCTCGAAGACGAACACAAAACCATCGGCGTGGTAATGGGCGCACTCGGCCAGAAATGGTTCGACCTGAAACTGCGCGGCGTCGAAGCCCACGCAGGCCCGACGCCGATGCACCTGCGCAAGGATGCCCTGGTCGGTGCCGCCGTCATCGTCGGTGCGGTCAATCGCGCCGCCCTCGGCCATCAACCCCACGCCTGCGGCACCGTCGGTTGCCTGCAAGCCTACCCCGGCTCACGCAACGTCATCCCCGGCGAAGTGCGCATGACCCTCGACTTCCGGCACTTGGAACCGGCGCGCCTGGATTCGATGATCGCCGAGGTGCGCGCAGTCATTGAAACCACCTGCGAAGCACATGGCCTGACTTACGAACTGACCCCCACCGCCGACTTCCCGCCGCTGTACTTCGACAAGGGTTGCGTCGACGCGGTCCGTGGCGCCGCGCAAGGGCTGGGCATGTCACACATGGACATCGTCAGCGGGGCAGGGCATGACGCAATCTTCGTCGCCGAACTCGGTCCGGCCGGGATGATTTTCGTGCCGTGCGAAGGCGGGATCAGCCACAACGAAATCGAAAACGCCGCGCCGGATGATCTGGCTGCCGGGTGTGCGGTGTTGTTGCGGGCGATGCTGGCGGCGTCGGCGGCGATTGCCAGCGGTCAACTCGCGGTGTGAGTGGAAATCTGTCGCCGGTTCACGCCTCGACGCGACGTGAACCGGCGACGGCTCAGCGGGTTTCCTTGATGTCGTAGGTGTGCTGGATATGGAAGAACCCGCGAGGTGTCTGTTGGGTGCCCAGTTGCTGGTAATACGGATACCAATACTTGGCCATGATCCACAGGTATTCCGGGCACGCCGCCCGGGATTCCAGCCCCGGCGTAACGTCGAATTGCGCCGTGTTGTAGACCGCTTCGAGCATGGTCGCGCCGGGCATGCCGATGCCTTCATGGATTGGGTTTGGCGTGCGATCGGCGCCCCAGGCGTAGGCGAGCCAGCGCAGAATATGCTCCAGGCTATCGACCGGCGAGCGTGAATGCTGGAAGCGATTGATCGACTCGCGAATGGTCTGTTGCGGCACCGGCAGCGCAATCACGCAGACGTTTTCCCAGTGCGTGGCATCGGCAAAATGGCTCAAGGGCTGTTCCACCACGCCGTTGCGTTTGGTCGCGAACGCGGCCTGTTCCGGCTGGAACAACGGCACGTGGATCGCGGTGGTCTTGGCTGCCGAGCGCGGTGCAACGTTGATAAATGCAGACTCGGACCAATACGAAGGCAGCAGGTCATTACGCAAGTGTGATTGAGCCACCCGGAGACGGAACGCGAGGATGTCGATGGCGCCGAACAGCGCGATGAACGACCACTCTTTCGGGTTCAGGTCGAGCTTCTGAATCGCCCGCAGCACCCAAGCGTCATTGCCTTCCTGCTTGGTGCGTTTCAACGGTACGAAATCCGGGTTTTTATCCTTTGCCGAAGAGTTGCGCGCGTGCGCCATGGCAGATCTCCTGTCGGATCGATTCAATAAAAGCGTAAGAGGTAGTTAGCGGTGGACTTGGGTTGCTTGAGTCGACTGTCGTTGCTGACCCCGAAAAACGTCACTTTCATGTCCAGGCCAAAACCTGATCGGGTGAACTGCAACACGGCAATCTGATTGCCGTTGCACTGGAAATAGTTGTCCTGGGTGGTGCAGGACACGACGAAACTGTTGCGGCTGCCGAACTTGTTCGTCAGGTCCTTTTCTTCCGGCGCTTCGGGGTAACCGGGCCAGTCCTTGCCGCGCAGGGTGTCGAGGGTGATTTTCGCCAGTGAGCCACGGGGAATCATGGTTGATGGCGAGCAGATCACTTCGTACAACATCGGTGTCGGTTGCGAGCCGTGGCGGGCCGCACACACACGACTCCAGTGCACATCGCCGGTCAGGAACACCACCGGAATACCCTGGCTGGCCAGCCGCTCAAGTTGCACCTCGATCAGTTCGAATTGCTGATAGTTGGCCAGGTCGGCATCGACGTATTTTTTGCTGAAGTCCCCCGGCGGCTTGGTAAACAGCGGCTGGCCTGCCGACAACACACCGACTTTGGGTGCGTTGTTCTGCTTGGCCAGAATCAGGTCATCGGCCCATTTTTGCAGGGCCATCGCGGCATCGTCGGGCATCAGGCGATTGAAGGTGTCGTCGCGCCGGGTCCGGGTGTCGAGCAGCAAAATGATCAGCGGATCGACCTCGATGCGCTGGAAACCGGGAATCTCCTGCGGCGTCTTCGCTGGCCCGCCCAACTGGAAACCGGCGTACAAATCCATCGCCGTGTCAGACCAGTCCTGCTTGTCGACAAAGGCCAGCGGCGGCAGTTGAAACTGGTCGAGGGGATAGTTGTTCCAGAACTCGTGATCGTCCGGGATGCAAGCAGTCGGCGCGGTCCGGAGCACCGATTGCAGGCCGCCCGTGCCCAAGGAGTCGGAGCACCAGTTCTTGTAATACTTCTGGCCGATCAGCTTTTGCACGCCTTCCAGGCTGAAACGCCAGGACGGAATCACCGGCACGTCCAGGTAAACCTGATCGCCGACCATCAGGCTCAGGTGCGGCTTGTAGCCGGAGGGCAGGTGCGCGACAGCGCTCTCCAGCGCCTTGTCATCGCCATTGGGCTGGTAGTAACAGGACGTCAGCAGAACATTCAACGGCGCGCCGTTGGCCGGCACCGCATCAGGTTGGGACACAAACGCGAGGCTGTATTCGACACCGTTGGCAACGATGCGCAAACAGTGATTGATACCCGCGCCCAACCGGGCAAAGGTAAACACGCCCTGATGGTTCAGCGGTTTTTTCGCCGCATTCGTTGCGCCATCGTCGATTGGATAAAGCTTCTCCCCGGACGCGGGGTTAGCCGGGACCTGTGAGGCCGGCGTCGCCCCCAGAAAAAACGTCGGCACCTGCGGGTTCTCGATACCGAACAAACCGACCCAAAGCCGCACAGTGCTTCTTTGCGAGGGAAGGCTGATCAACGGGCGAGCGACCAGAATCATCGACTGTCTCCTTTACCTGCCTGGGTTTCCATACAAAGTCAGGGCCGGACACTGCTTGAAGTCGGGCGGGTGTGTTCATCAACTTTAGAACAGAGTGGGCGAGTTATCGGGGCAATTTATGGAAACGCACAAATCTTCCTGCTTCCTTCTAAGCGATATCGGCATCGTCTCATCCCTTTTAGCTGTCACATTTACGTCATAAAGATGTGCGATTTTGCCCTGCCTGAAATATCAGGTAACACGAGTGGCAGAGCGGATGCTCTGTTGAAAATATGGAAATGGATGCTAAGGAAGTGTGATGTCGATGTCTTGTCAGATTATGGATAAATCTGAAAGCGGTGGATGCGGGTGCAAGATTCCTTCCAGCGTTTTAACAAAAATACTTTCGCAAACGGCTGCGGCCAATACGGTATCTGATGACAGAGTTGTGTTGGGTTTCGAGTCTTCTGATGATTGCGCTGTCTATGACAACGGCAATAACTATCTGCTCTTCACCACAGATTATTTCTCCCCTATCGTCAATGATCCCTATATTTTTGGCCAATTGGCTGCAAGTAATGCCGTCAGCGATATCTTTGCGTCCGGTGGTTATCCGCTGATCGCCAATTCGATCATGGCCTTCGACCCGGAAGTTGTTTCGGTCGAGCAGGTGACACAGATGATTTTGGGCGCGCAGTCGGTTATGAACAAATTCGGCGTCAGCATCGTAGGCGGTCATACGATCAAGAACAGCCAGCCTTTATATGGTTTTTCGATAATCGGTGAAGTTGAAAAGCATCGGCTCAAGAAAAACAACACGGCGCAATCTGGCGATTTACTGGTCATGACGCGACCACTGGGCGTTGGCATTCTGGCGAATGCACTGAAGGCTGGAGTCCTGGAACAATCTGATCTGGCCCCCCATACGTTGGCCCGGATTACAGGTGACAACGCCTTTGGTCGTACTTTGAGCGAATGTCAGGACGTCAGCAGCCTGACCGACATTACCGGTTTCGGCTTGATCGGCCATATCAGCGAAATGGTCGGGTTGGGCCAGTTGGACGTTTCGCTGGACATGAATACCCTGGCCTTTTATGACGGCGCCGAAGCACTCGCTGTCGCGGTCACTTCCGCTGACAGTGGCATCTTTGCCAACATCAAAAAGTATGCTCAAAACATTGCATACCTTGCCGAGCTTTCACTTGCCAGGAAGTTTTTGTTGCATGACCCGCAAACCAACGGTGGATTGCTGTTCACCGTCAGTGCAGCCGGTTTTGCGGCCAACCAGCAAGCTTGGCGCAGTATCTGCCCCGACTTGTCGGTGATTGGGCAAATCACTGAAGGGACAGGCAAGATCAAGGTCTGCTAATGGTCGCCATGACGGTCTATCCGATGATGATCGGAGTTGGCGTGATGGCCGGTTTCATGTCGGGTTTGTTCGGTATTGGCGGCGGGATCATTGTGACCCCTCTGTTGGTGCTTGTTTACCCGATGCTCGGCGGTCAGAAACTGCCGATTGAAGTTGTGACCGGCCTCTCTTCGGCACAGGGATTTTTCTCCTCAATGGTGTCGTTCGCGCTGCACCGTGTGAGGTTTAGGCCCGATTGGCGAGTGATCCGAAGTTTCGCCGTGCCGATGGCCATCGCTAACTTCTTCGCTTCGATCCATGCCGATGCCTTCAGTGAAAACTTCATCCTGTTCGTTTTTGGCCTGTTGGGACTTATGTCGTTGATGGTGACGTACCTGTTCCGCAGGCCGGTGGCTTTACTGTGCAATCATCAGGTCGTGTCGTTACCGCTGACAGGTTTGATTCTGGGCGTGTTGTGTGGCTTGGTCGGTCAGGGCGGCGGGTTCATTTACCTGCCTGTCCTGATCAGCCTTTTTGGCCTGCAGATCAAACAAGCCATTTCGACCTCCGCAGTGATCGGCGTCATCGGAGCCAGTGGTGCATTACTCGGGAGGGTGGGCTCACAAATGGATTTCCTCGACTACACCGCAGAATTGGTGGTGGGGATATTGCTGGGGGGCTATCTGGGAGCAGCACTGTCGCACCGCCTGGATTCACGACACCTCAAACGGGCACTCAACGTGTTCGTTCTGTTGTGTTCGGTCCAACTCATGGCGCGTTTAATTTTCTAGCAAAGACTGACTGCTCGCTTGGTGCGAGCAGCATCCTGAATGACATAAAACAGAAAACTGGAAGTGTTTGATATGGATATTGCTGTGGATGCTATTTATGCCGATGTGTGTGGTTCGGCGCCGGTTTCAAAGAGTGTAAGCGACATGCTTCAAATGTTGTTTTCGACAAAACAATGCGCCAACCCCAATGCCAATCACGCCCTCGGTGTTCATTTGCTGGAGCGTGTGGAGCGGGCGCGCGGGACGATTGCCAGTCTCTTGAGCGTCGACGCCGACTGCCTGATATTCAACAGTGGATCCAGTGAAGGTTGCGCGCAGGTATTTCATGACTTTTTCGAACGCTATAAACATGACCAGCCGCTGGTACTCCACTCTGTGATCGAGCATTCCTGTACGTTGCAGAACATCAAGCGCTACTGCCTGGAGGGTCTGCAAGCCTTGGAAATCGGGCATCACGCAGATGGATTGCTCGATACCGAACAATTGAAGCAGTTGCTGGAAACCCATGAGGGTCGTCCGATACTGGTTTGCGTCATGGCGGTGCATAACGAAACCGGGGTGATTCAGCCCATCGAGCCGATCGCCGATCTGGTAAAGACCTACGGTGGATTGTTCTTCTCGGACATGACCCAGGCGATTGGCAAAATCGCGGTAGATCTGCATGCCAGCGGCGTCGATTTTGCTGTTGCATCCGGACATAAATTCGGCGCATTGCCTGGTGTCGGGTTTCTGTACGCGAGGAACCGTTATGGTTTGTCGCCGCTGATCGCCGGCGGTGGGCAGGAAGGTGGGCTGCGCGGTGGCACCCAGAACTACCCAGGTATCCTGTCGATAGAAACGGCACTTTTGGAGAAGCAAACCAAGTTTTCATTCGGTAATGCCTTGGCTCAGCAGGCCCGAGCGGCGTTCGAGTGCCGGCTGCAAGCGTTGCTTGGTGACGTCGTCGTGATCGGCCAGCATGCCTCACGCATACCGTGTGTCAGCTTCGTCGCACTACCAGGGGTCAATACCAAAAAGTTGCAATGGGCGTTGAACAACCGGGGGATCTACATCACTACCGGGTCGGCGTGTTCCGACAAAAAGAACAGTGTTTCCCATACTGTCACTCAACTGGGATACCCCGAGCGAATGGCCAGTAGCACGTTGCGCATTTCCATTGACGAAGAGCATTGCCAATTTGCCTACGAACGGATTATCGAAGGTTTCGCACAAGCGCTAAGCCTGACCTGCGCGGATCATCCACAGCAATCGATGGCACAACTGTGATGAAAGTGGTCACATCAGGTTCGGCCTATCTGGATATTGACGCGTACGCCTGCGCGATTGCCTATGCCGAATTGCTCAATCTTCAAGGCGTCACGGCGCGCGCGGTCAGTAGCGCGGCGCCCAATGCCAGTGTCTCGAAAACCGTCCTCGACTGGCCGGTTACCCTGGACGACTACCTGCCCGTGGCCGGCGATGAATTCGTGCTGGTGGACGTCTCTGACTATGATCATTTCGATCCTCTGGTGGTGCTCGATCGGGTCGTGGAAGTGATCGATCACCATCCAGGTTTCGAGCATTACTGGACGCAGAAACTGGGCCGCGCCGCTGACATTCGGCGGATTGGCGCTGCGGCGACGCAGGTGTTTGAGCGTTGGGAAGCGGCAGGGTTATTGCCGCAAATCAGCGAGCAAAGCGCAGCCCTGCTGGCGACGGCGATCCTCGACAACACGATGAACTTCACCGGGCGACAGGTCACTGAGGCGGATGTCCGGGCGTATGAGACGCTGATGCGGTACGCCAAACTGCCCGAAGACTGGCCTGAACTGTATTTCCTCGAATGCCAGTCGATGATCGAATCCGATCTTGCCGCAGCGTTGGCGGCGGACATGAAACGGATGAAGCCGGAAACAGGTTTGCCTCAGGTATTTGCGCAGATGACGGTGTGGAACGCCAAGGCATTGATTCAGCTGCATCGTCAAACGATCGCTGAATGGCTGGCGGTACAAGGGGATGACTGGCTGCTGAATGTCATCAGTATTAGCGAGCGCAGGAGTTACTTTCTGGCGGGACCTATTATCAGTCAGCAGAAGTTAAGCGATTTGCTGCAGGTATGTTGTCAGTCCGGGATGCTTGTCTTTGAACGGGCTATCTTGCGCAAAGAATTGGTTGCGATGGGGTTGGCTGCTTCGATCAGTGCGTAACTAAATCAGTGCGCCGAAAAGATCGCAGCCTTTGGCAGCTCCTACAGGAACCAGGTACATCCGATGTTTCGTGTTGTATGCAATTTCTGTAGGAGCTGGCGCAGCCTGCGATCTTTTGATCTTTCGGTTCATTTTTCCTGACCGCTCTGGCCGCCATTATCGAAAAATCTTGTAGCTAAAGACTTTTCCTACGAGGGGGAAAGCGAGGCTACATCGCCTTGCGCCTTTGCCTACAACTACGCCAGAATCCGCCGGCTTTTGCGCCTTGTACCGGGTCTTTATCATCTCTGGGTCGCTGAATGTTCAGCGATCGGGTTTAGCGACCCGGATCCTATACAGGCGCAACAGTACTCCGAGCTCTATTGCAGCTTTGTCTGCAATTTGTGTTTTGGCGGCTGTGCGCGGGAGACCTTCGGGGTCTACCGGGGTGCCTGTACCCGGTTCGCTAACCTGCGTTCAGCCGCCACCCTTACTTGTTTAGCGACAGGTCGGGACGGCTCCGTCTCTACAGGAGTTTCACCATGTTTAAAGACACCCCCAATCCCCCGCGCAAACCCAGTCCATTCTTCTTCGTCTCCCCCGACATCAACACCGAGTCGTTGCTGGCTCATGCCTGTGAATCGCTGGCCTCGGCCAACGTCATGGCCAGTGATCTGGCGGGATTCCTCGAAGGCCCGCACCGCAACACACTGCTTGGCATCACTCAGGTCATCATGCTTGGCGAACTGGCGGTGAACCGGGCGCTGGATAATCTTGACCCGCAGGAGCAGGCACAGTAAGTCCATTGTGGGAGCGGGCTTGCTCGCGAAGAGGCCAGCACATTCAACATCGTTGTTGACTGATCAACCGCTTTCGCGAGCAAGCCCGCTCCCACAGGTTTTGCGTATGCCTTAAAAACAACGGCGTCACTCAATCAGCCGTGGCGGTTAAACCGGCTGCGTTGCCTCTTCTGCTGCAATGGCGGCCTGCACGCTCGGGCGTGATTCGATCCGGTCCATGAACGAGGCCAATACCGGCCAGTCGTTGATGTCGATGTTGAAGAACGGCAACCATTTGAGGACGGTAAACAGATAGCCGTCGGCCAGGCCGAAGGTGCCCATCAGGTAGTCCCGTTTGGCGAGCGCTTCGCTCAGGTACTCAAATCGCTTGAACAGCTTTTGCCGGAAAACAGTCTTGGTGGCTTCCGGGAAATCGGCGTTGAACAGCGGAGCGCAACCGCTGTGTATCTCTGAAGAAATGAAGTTCAGCCATTCTTGCAGGCGAACCCGCTCCCAACTGCCGTTGGCCGGTGCCAGTGTGTTGCCCGGCACCAGATCGGCCAGGTACTGGATGATCGCCGGCCCTTCGGTCAGCACTTCACCGTTGTCCAGTACCAGGGCGGCCACGTAGCCCTTGGGATTGATGTCGAGGAAGTTGCGCCCGTCAGCGGTTTGCTTGGTCTTGTTGTTGATACGGATCAACTCGAAGGCAAGACCCAATTCGCGCAGCACGATGTGCGGGGACAATGAGCAAGTCATGGGGGCGAAGTACAGCTTCATGTTTATCTCCTTGGGCGTGTCACGTTTCAGGATCGTGGAATACGCTTGTGAAAACTGCTCTGGACATCTTGGTCGGATGCCAGGCGACGCTAGGATCCGCGATAGCTGAAACATTTCGCAATGGACTTCTTGGCTGCTACTGTATGACAAAATCTCATGAACATTACCAAGACGTATGGCCACCAGAATCCCGTCCCTCAATGGCTTGAAAGCATTCGAGTGCGCAGCTCGGCATATGAGTTTCACCAAAGCGGCAGAAGAGTTGAACGTCACTCAAACTGCGATCAGCCATCAGATTCGACGACTCGAAGATGAACTGGGTATCCGACTGTTCTTGAGACTAAAGGACGGCTTGGCATTGACCAGCGAGGGGCACTCTTACTTGCCCGGCATTCGTTCTGCCTTTCAGGAAATACGCTATTCGACTGAAAGGTTGTTGGACACCTGCAACAACAGCGTGTTGACCATCAGCACCCTGGTTTCATTGGCCTCTAAATGGCTGTTGCCACGGTTGGCGTCATTCCAGAAAGCGTTTCCCACTATTGATGTGCGTGTCACGGCTTCGACCGAACTGGTCGACTTTCGCAAGGGTGGAATCGACGCCGCCATCCGTTACGGTTTCGGCGAGTGGAAGGGCTTGCGCGCCGACTGGCTGATGTCCGACGAAGTTTTCCCTGTGTGCAGTCCCAAGTTGTTGACCGGTCCAAACGCCTTGAAAAGTCCGGCTGACCTGGCTAATCAGACACTGTTGCAAGTCAGCGGGATGACCCGTAACGACTGGAATATCTGGTTGAGTGCTGCCGGACAACCGAAAAAAATGGCCGAAGACACGCGACTGACATTTGACTTGGCGATGATGGCGGTACAAGCCGCTATTGACGGTTTGGGCGTTTGCATTGGGCGCTCAACTTACGTTGATGATGATCTGCAGGCTGGTCGATTGGTTGCACCGTTTGATCTGAGGTTAAAGTCCGACCTCGGCTTTTATCTCGTGACCCCGATTGAATTAGCCAACTCGAAAAAAGTCGTGGCTTTTAGAACCTGGTTGATTGATTTGCTGAAGAACTCGGACTCACCCAAAATCAATGAAATTCTAAGTTGATTTCCCGACCGCCAAAACGGCCACGGTCTTTACTTTCAAACTCTGCATTGAAGGTGTCTGCCACGAGCATTGAGCGGGTTCGGTTGCACGATCGTAATCCCCCGCGGTCGTAATCTTCACAGAGCGGCGCGTAACAGCGCCGCCGCAATATGTGGAGATCCAATGAGCCAGGACGTCCTGACCACCGAAACCAATCGTCGTCAGTTGCAGCAGATCATCGCCGGTTTGTCCGACGGGGTGATTCTACTGGAGCTTGACCAGACCATTCTCTGGGCCAATGACGCCGCGCTGGCCATGCACGGGGTCAGCCGGATTGGCGATTTGGGCGCCAATGCCGAGGAGTACGCCCAGCGTTTCGCCTTGCGCTATCGCAATAATCACCCGGTGCCGGTGGACAATTACCCGATCAACCGGATCGCCCGGGGCGAGATTTTCAGTGATGTGCTGGTGGAAGTGATGCCGGCCGACGACGAAGAACGCATGCGAGTGCATAGCGTGCGCAGCATGGGCCTTGCTAACGGCACCGGTGAGCCGGAGTCCCTGGTGCTGATCATGAACGACGTCACCGAATGGGCCAGCGCCGAGCAGCGTTTCGAGAAAACCTTCAACGCCAACCCGGCCCCGGCGGTGATCTGCCGTCTCAGCGACTTGCGCTACATCAAGGTCAATCAGGGCTTCCAGGAAATGACTGGCTACAGCCGTGATCAGGTGATCGGCGTGTCGATCTATGAGCTGGACATCCTGGAAGGCGCGGAAAAGAAAGACTTGGCGATCGAGCGTCTGCGCCAGCATTCGACCATTCCGCAGATGCAGGCCGAGCTGAAACTGCCGGATGGCAGTACTAAGCAGGTGATCGTGGCCGGGCAGCCTCTGGAGCTCAACGAAGAAGACTGCATGCTGTTTTCATTCGTCGACATGGAACCGCGTTACAAGGTCGAACTCGCCCTGCGCCAGAGCGAGGAACGTTTCGCCAAGGCCTTTCGCCTGACGCCGGTGCCGACGCTGGTGTGCAGCGCCGAGAATCAGCTGGTGATCGACGTCAACGAAGCCTTCCTCGATACCTTGGGCTATCCCAGCGAGGAAGTCCTCGGCAAGACCGTGACCGAGGTCGATTTTATTGACGACAAAAGCACCCGCACGCGACTGTTCGCCGCGCTGGAGAAGGCCGGCAGCCTGGATCGAGTTGATGTGCAGGTGCGCAAGAAGGGCGCCGAATTAATCGAGTGCACCGTGTCGGCCGACACCGTGAACATCCAGGACAGCCCCTGCTACCTGCTGGTGTTTATGGACATCACCGAACGTAAACGCACCGAGCTGGAGCTGGTGTCGGCGATTGAAGAGGTGATGAAAGACGCCTCCTGGTTCAGTCGCACCCTGATCGAAAAACTCGCCAACGTGAAGAGCGTCAACTCGCCGAAGTTGCCCAGCGTATCGTTCACCGACCTCACGGCCCGGGAGCGCGATGTGCTCGGGCTGATCTGCGAAGGCCTGGCCGACAAGGAAATCGCGGCTCGGTTGAAACTGGCACCGAACACCGTGCGCAATCACGTTTCCACGGTGTATTCGAAGCTGGATGTGCACAGTCGCAGCGAGGCGATTGTCTGGGCGCGGGAGCGTGGTTTGTTCTCCAGCGAGTGGCGACCCAAGGGCCAGCGATAAGGTGCAAATGCACTAGGGGGGAGGGTGCAAATGGATGTTCTGAAGAGGGGCGACAGTTCTTAGTCTGTCAGGGTGCGAAAGGCGCCCTCGGAGCGCTATCGCGTCCCCTTCGAAACAGGTAAAGGAACAGCCAGATGGCTAATCAACAGTTCAATAGTGTGCTCGATCAAGCAGTGTTGGTCGGGTGAAGCGGATGATCTATCTAGCGCAGTTGCGTGCTCAACTGGAGCGCAGTTTTTCGCCACTGGCTTGTGAATGCACGCTCACGGGCGACAATTCCCTGACCGTGAAGCTCTATCACCCGGCGTCTGGCCAGGTGGATCTGGTGGTCAGCGGGTTGAGTGTGGCGAACCTCAGGACCCCGGAGGCCGTGGTCGCATTGATCGAAGAGCTGCGATATGAGCTTGAGAGCAATGGCTTGCACCGCCCCGAAACCTCGTAAGTCATACCCCTGTGGGAGCGAGCTTGCTCGCGATGAGGCCATCACATTCAACATCATTGTTGACTGATACACCGTCATCGCGAGCAAGCCCGCTCCCACAGTAGATTGATGGTGTTCTCGCCATTTGTGATCGATACATCCCCCTCGTTTCATGGTGTTTACTGGCATTGGCCGATAGCTAGGCTATAAGAAATGCGTGGTACTTATTTTTCTGTGACCGGTCCGCGGCTGCGCGGTGTATTTGCGGGTCGCGGAAATACGTCGATTACCCACCGCAGGTCTGCCTATGAACAGTCTTGGGAAACGCGTTTTTACGCCACTGTCGCTCGCATTTTGCGCGTTGATACTCAGTGGTTGTGCCAGTCCTCCGCCTCCGCCCCCTGTGACACCACCGCCACCGCCTGAACGTACCTGTGAAACCCTGGATAAAACCGATGTGATGGGCGACGCGCGCATGGATGAGCAGGTGACTAGAACCACCACGACCACCCGCTGCGTGACTCAATAATCAAACGGAAACCGAATAACTTGTGGCGAGGGAGCTTGCTCCCGTCGGACTGCACAGCCGTCCCTTGATGGGGGCCGCTACGCGACCCAGCGGGAGCAAGCTCCCTCGCCACAGATTCAATTTCACCCGGCACTAAACCTCTTCAAGCCTGACCCAGCGTGCCTCGTCGGCGGCCAGACGTATCGCCGTCGCCAATCGCTCGATTTCCCACGCCTGCTCGAAATCTGTCCCGCCCTGGCTGAGCCCGGCCAACGCCATCACCAGGTCGTGCACTTCCAGTGTCTTGAGTTCGTTGTAGCCGAGCTGATGCCCGGCCGCCGGGCTGAACGCCGCGTAACCCGGTAGATTCGGCCCCGCCAGCAAACGCTGGAAGCCATCCTGACCGGCACGAAACAGGCGCAATTCATTCAAGCGTTCCTGATCGAAGGCGAGGGTGCCTTTGGTGCCGCTGATCTCGAAACTCAGGTGATTCTTGTAGCCGTGTTTGAGCCAACTGCTGCTGAACGTGCCCCGGGCGCCATTGGCAAACCGCAGCAGCGCATGCACCTGATCGTCCACCGCGATGCTGCGTTGTTCCTGGCTGCCAGCGGCGGCGGGGCGCTGCCGATGCACGGTCTGGGTGTCGGCGCACACCGCTTCGACATCGCCCACCAGATAACGCGCCATCGCCAGCAAATGACTGCCCAGGTCCGCCAGCGCACCACCGGCATGCGCGGCGTCGCAACGCCAGGACCAGGGCGAGGCGGCATCGGCCATGAAATCTTCGCTGAACTCACCCTGGAAACTGATGAGGTCGCCCAACTCGCCGTTCTGAATCAGTTCCCGCGCCAGCCCAATCATCGGGTTGTGCTGATAGTTGTAACCGACTCGCGTCACCACACCCGCCGTTTTCGCCGCCAGGCGCATGGCGTTGGCCTGTTCGAGGCTCACCGCCAAGGGTTTTTCGCAATACACCGGTTTGCCAGCGGCGAGGGCGGCCATGGCCATGGGGTAGTGCAGATGATTGGGCGTGGTGATGGCGATCAGGTTGACCTTCGGGTCGTCGATCAGTAGTTGCCAGTCACTGTGGGCGCCATCGAAACCCCAGGCCTCGGCACACTGCCGCGCGCGCTGCGGATCGGCATCGGCGAGGGCGGCGAGTTTGAGCTTCAAGGGCAGCTCGAAGACCGCGCTGACGTTACGAAACGCCAAGGCGTGGGCACGGCCCATGAAACCTGTGCCGATGAGTCCGATACCGAGTTCGCGCATAGCCGGGGTCCTTTTGGATTTTTGTTTTGAGGAGGGCTATTTATGGAATAAATATTCGTTATTTGCAAATGTTGGAATTAAATTTCTTTGTGTCGAGCTGGTCTGTGAGACCGAGTCGCCTGCTTCGCGAGCAAGCCCGCTCTCACATTGGATCTGTGGGGATGCGATATTTGCAGCCAACCCTAATCCCCTGTGGGAGCGGGCTTGCTCGCGAAGGGGCCCTCAAACTCAACAAAAAAAGGCAGCCCTGAGGCTGCCTTCTTTGTGTTCCGGCGAATCAAATCAGGACAAGAACCCACCATCCACATTCAACGAAACCCCAGTCGTATAGCTCGACGCATCACTCGCCAGATACAAAACCGCGCCCGCCATCTCACTCGGATCCGCCACGCGCTTCAACGGAATCTGCTGCAGCGCAGTCTTCAGAATCGCATCGTTCTTCACCAGCGCCGAAGCAAATTTGGTATCCGTCAGGCCCGGCAGCAGGGCGTTGCAGCGGATGCCGAATTGCGCGCATTCCTTGGCGAAGACTTTGGTCATGTTGATCACCGCCGCCTTGGTCACCGAATAGATGCCCTGGAAGATCCCCGGCGAGATGCCGTTGATCGATGCGACGTTGATGATGCTGCCGCCACCGTTGTCGCGCATCAGCTTGCCGGCTTCCACGGACATGAAGAAGTAGCCGCGGATGTTCACGTCGACGGTTTTCTGGAAGGCGCTGAGGTCGGTGTCCAGCACGTTGCAGAATTGCGGGTTGGTCGCGGCGTTGTTGACCAGAATGTCCAGGCGCCCGAACTGTTCGCGGATGGCGGCGAAGACTTGGGTGATCTGTTCCATTTCGCCGATGTGGCAGGCGATGGCAGTGGCTTTGCCGCCGGCGGCGATGATCGCGTCGGCCACGTGTTGGCAGCCGTCGAGTTTGCGGCTCGAAACGATCACATGGGCGCCTTGCTGGGCCAGTAGTTTGGCGATGGCTTCACCGATGCCACGGCTGGCGCCGGAGACGAAAGCGATCTTGCCGTCGAGGTCGAACAACTGAGTCTTGGACATGGGATTCTCTTATAAAAAGTCTTATTAGACAGCCTGGATCAGAGGCTGGATTTCGAAATGACCTGCAAGCTCATCTGCTCCAGCAGTTTGTTCATGTGAATGAACTGCGCGAAGCGTTTGTCCTGGGTCTGACCATGGAAGAAACGGTAGTAAATCTGCTGCACGATGCCGGCCAGGCGGAACAGGCCGTAGGTGTAGTAGAAGTCGAAATTGTCGATCTGGATGCCTGAGCGTTCGGCGTAGTAATCGACGAATTCTCGGCGGGTCAGCATGCCCGGCGCGTGGCTTGGCTGGCGGCGCATCAGTTGCACTGGTGCCGGGTCGCCGGCCTCGATCCAGTAGGCGAGGGTGTTGCCCAGATCCATCAGCGGGTCGCCGAGGGTGGTCAGTTCCCAGTCGAGCACGCCGATGATCTCCATCGGGTTGTTCGGGTCGAGGATCACGTTGTCGAAGCGGTAATCGTTGTGGACGATGCTCGACGTCGGGTGGTCGGCCGGCATCTTGTCGTTGAGCCAGGCCTTGACCGCTTCCCACTGTGGCGCGTCGGGGGTCAGGGCTTTCTCGTAGCGTTCGCTCCAGCCTTTGATCTGCCGTGCGACATAGCCTTCGGGTTTGCCGAGATCGGCCAGGCCGCAGGCCTTGTAGTCAACCCGGTGCAACTCGACGAATTTGTCGATAAAGCTTTTGCACAGCGCTTCGGTCTTGGCCGAATCCAGGCCCAGTTCCGGCGGCAGTTCCGAACGCAGGATGATGCCGTTGACCCGTTCCATCACATAGAACTCGGCGCCGATCACCGATTCGTCGGTGCAGTGCACGTAGGCCTTGGGGCAGTACGGGAAGCCGTCCTTGAGCTGGTTGAGAATGCGGAACTCGCGGCCCATGTCGTGGGCGGACTTGGCCTTGTGGCCGAACGGCGGACGTCGCAGGACGAATTCCTGCTCGGGGTATTCCAGCAAGTAGGTCAGGTTCGACGCACCGCCAGGAAACTGGCTGATCACAGGTTCGCCACTCAAGCCCGGAATATGCGCCTTGAGGTACGGATCGATCAGGCTGGCATCGAGTTCTTCGCCGGAGCGGATACGGGTGGACTGGTCAGTAAGCGCCATGCTTATCCCTTCTGCTTATTTTGGAGGCCAGACATCATTGGCTAATCTAATGGTGAGACGGGCGTGCCACAAGCGCGGCTCGGTCTTATAGGTTAGCGTGTTGCTGGATAATCAGCGTTCCTGATGCGAGAACCGGCGCGGCGGTCTATGGTTCTGGGGATGCTGTGTTTCCAGGAAGGAGCTTAGAAATGGGCTGTCCGCAAGTCTGTGCCACCGCCACCCTGCAATGCAGTTTCGGCGCGGCACCCGCCGTGCTCAACGTGTTGCCGGTGAACCGAACCCTGACCGGCGGCATGCCGGCCGCCAACATCATGGACCACATTCCGTTGGTCAACGTCATGCCTTTCGGCGTGTGCATGAGCATGGCCAACCCAATGGTCGCGGCCGCCACCGCAGCCGCCCTCGGTGTGTTGACCCCGATGCCGTGCATCCCGGCCACCGCCTCGCCCTGGCTCCCCGGCACGCCAACCGTGCTGCTGGGCAACATGCCCGCGCTGGACGCCAACAGCATCCTGATGTGCAACTGGGCAGGTGTGATCAAAATCGCCATGCCGGGGCAGATGCAGATGCTCATTCCCTGACACCCAACCCTGTGGGAGCGGGCTTGCTCGCGAAGGCGGTGTGTCAGACGAGATTGATATTGAATGTGCCGGCCCCTTCGCGAGCAAGCCCGCTCCCACATTGGATTGCTTTCCCCTGTAGGAGCGAGGCTTGCCCGCGAAGAGGCCCTCACGACCAACACAAAACTCAAACCTGCTCAGGATCCGTCCACCGCCGAACCCACCAACGCACCCTGGATATCGGCTTGCCCTCGGCATCCAGCGGTCGTCCATCGCTGGCAAACCCCCGCTCGGGCTCTACCAACTGTCCATTCAGATACCGCGCATCCACCGCCGGTTTACCGTTGGGATGAAAGCGTTGATATCGCCCCTCACGCACCCCGTCGCGATAGAACTCCGCCTCGGCCAGCTGCCCGTCCGGGAAGTAATTATTCGCCTCACCATGCAACAAACCCCGGCGGTAACTGGCCTTGCGCTGCAACCAACCCTCGGGCGCATAGAAACTGGCGACGCCTTGCAATTTGTCCCGCACAAAAGGCAAATGCGCCGAGACCTTGCCATTGGGGTGATACAGCAAACTGGTGCCCTGCAGTTCCCCCTGGCTGTAATTCAGATCCGCCTGGGGCCGCCCGGCTTCCTTGATATGCAGCGGGCCTTCAAGGCGCTCATCGACCAGGCGCCCGTCCATGTGGCTGTCACCACGGTCCAGGTCCACTTTGCTGGATGACATCGTCGTAAACCTCCTCAGTTGACCTTCACCAACCCGCCCTTGATGGTCAGCATGCCGCCGCCGTCCACGGTCTGCTCGGCACCGCCCTTGTTCATCAAGCTGACACCAGCGTCGTTGGTCAGCGTGGTGCCGGCCTTGTTGGTCAGTGAAGTGCCGGCGGTATTGCTCATGGATGTGCCGGCCTTTTGCGTGACTGACGTACTGGCCTCCGCCGCCAAATCGGCGCCACTCTTAATGCTGAAGCTACCGCCACTTTGCAGGGTCAGCGTGCCGGATACCTTGATCGTCAGGTTGCCGTCCACCGTCAGGCTGTAATTACCGGTGACCTTATGCTCATAGTTGCCGCCGGTGCTGTGGGTCTGATCAGCGCCGACGGTCACCGTGCGGCTGTCCTTCACATCGAGCGTGTCGCTGCCGGTCTGGATCGTCACGCTGCGTTTGCCTTTCTCAAGCGTCACCGTCTCGTCACCTTCCTTCACCGTGCGCGTGCGCGCGTTTTGCACGGTCAGGGTTTCGTCGTGGCCAACCGTGGCAGTGGTGTCGTTGAGCACGTTGATCTTGAAATCCTTCTGCGCCTGCAAGAACACCTCTTCGGCATCCTTCTTGTCCTCGAAACGCAATTCGTTGAACCCGCCACCGCCCTTGGACGACTGGGTCTTGATCCCGGACTGGGTCTGATTCGCCGGCAGCGCGTAGGGCAGGGCGTTGTCGCCGTTGTAGACGCAACCGGTCACCAGCGGCCGATCGGGGTCGCCATCGATAAAGGTCACGATCACTTCCTGACCGATACGCGGGATGAACTGCATGCCGAACCCCTTGCCGCTCCAGGGCAACACCACCCGCACCCAGCAGGAACTGGTTTCGTCATTCTTGCCGTCGCGGTCCCAAGGGAACTGCAACTTGATCCGGCCGTATTCATCGGTCCAGATCTCTTCGCCGGACTTGCCGACGACGATCGCGGTTTGTGTATGCATTCGCGGTTTGGGCGTGGTCCGCGCCGGACGAAACGGCGTGGCTTTGGGGATCGCTTCAAAGCGATTTCTATAGTTTTCGTGACTGGCTTCGTGGGTGACCGCCGTCACCACCCAATCGATATTCAGGCTCGCATCATCGTGCCCCGCAAGGGTGAACCAATGCCCCGGCACCAGCCAGCGGCAGTCACTTTCACCGACAAAACGTTTCTCCTGACTGCGCAACCCGTCGACCCGCTGCTTGGTCAACGCATCGCCGCGCGCCTTGGCGTTATAGCCTCCCGGATGCTCGTACATCGACAGCGGCCCGGCGACGGCTTCGGCCTGGCCGTAGAGCGAAGTCGTCGGCGTGGTGAACTCGTAATCCGTCGCGCGATACACCCCGGCCACCGCTTGCATGCAGACCTGGCCGGAGCGAATGCCATGCAACTCACGCTCGCCCAATTGCTGGCCGAGATAGGTGACTGTTGGCCCGTTGGGGATCGGCACAAACGCGTCGTTACTGTCCCCCAGCACCAGTGTGTGCTTGCCGGCCTCGTGGGTGAAAAACCAGAAAATCCCTTCTTCCTCCAGCAGGCGCGAGACGAAGGCGAAATCGGTTTCGCCGTACTGCACGCAGTATTCGCGCGGGGTGTAACTGCCGGTGAGTTTGAGCAGGAAATCGGTGAAGCCGTGGGCCTTGAAAATCGTGGTGACGATGTCCGACGTACTGAGGTTCTGGAACACGCGGTTGTTGCTGGCCAGTGTCAGCCACCAGAGCCACGGCCTTAGCACCAGTTGATAACGTTCGGCGGTGGCGTCGGCCGGGAGTTGGCGGATTTCGGCGACCAGCGCGTCGAACGGACGGAGCAGGGCGTCGTTGTGCAAAGTGGTGGTGACGTGGGTGGCGACAGCGGTGGTCAGGATGAGGGAGGCGCCGTCGTTAAGGCCGTTGAGGGTTTGCGAACCGAGTGAGTTGAGGGCTTCCTCGCCAGACAGTGATTCAGGGTAAAGCGCCGACAGCGAAGTGGCGGTGATGGAGAGGGTGGTGTTGCTGTCGGTGGTGCGGGGCATGTAGCAGCCTCAATGGGTGTCAACTTCACAAGTGACTGAAATAATTGTGTCTATTGATCTTCTTTTTTACATGGGCCACTCGTATTTATCAGCTTTCGACTCCGTGTGACCGTCGTACAGTGTTTTAAGTGAGAAACAGGTCTTGATAAGAGACGCATCTATGGATTTGAACCCGAAGCAAGAAACCTTTTGGGGAGCCTTGAGTTTTCCCTTGGAGTTCACTTCGCACAGGCTTTTTGATGCCGTCGAGAATTTTACAGCGTCGTTGATATCTTTGAGTGTGGTGATGAATTCCGCAACAGTGAACACATTGTTGCCGCGCTTCAACCAGTCATCAATAGTATATTCGCCCTGCCACGCCTGAAGTAATTCGATCTGGCAGGATGCGTCGGTACTTTTGATGCCTATGAACGTATGAGCTTTGCCGAGGTGAATTCGAAAAACGCCACTGGGTTGTTGGGTCAGTACATGCTCAATGTGATCGATTGGAACTCCGCCAGGTGTATATTTGGCTCCCGTCAACTCAAGGAAATAATTAGCCAGCTCGCCACAGTTGCCGGCGGTTGTCGCCAGAAATCTCGTCTCGGCGGCGGTTTTTTCTCCTGCTGTCAGATTGTTATAATCTATGGTGGACTGGGGCAGCGTAAAGTCTTTTCCATTCTGGGTGCACCATTGCACCAGAACGGGGTATTTTCCAAGATAAGTGATTTCATTGAAGTTCTGTTTCTTCATTTCAGTGCCCCAGTGACCTAATGGCATTGAATACGCTCCTGTAATTAGAAAGCACGCATTACTCGATGATCCTTTGCCATGTCATACACGTTGTTTACTGGAAAATAAAAAAAGAAGTTTTATAGGAGTTTATTTTAAGTCACGACCAACCATCCTATGTGGCTGACATTACTGGACTCCTCCCATTTGAGCCCCTTTACAAAGAGTTGAACGGGTTTGGTCAGTCCGAGGTTCAAACTGCCTTCTAAATAGTTGAGCAGTTTCTCGAGATTTGCGCCTCTGGGTGTCGCTGTAACCGGCGCGGTGCCGGGCGTCACCACGTCATAATGCTTGTCAATCCGATCACCGATACTCGAATTGGTCTGGGCAAAACCGACGTACAAATTATCTGTCGATTTGTCAAACTCAAGTAGCATGCGGTTCACTTCCAGTGCGGCTTGTGGCTTGGTCTTTGCGGAAGCGAGGTGTTTCTGCAACAGTGCGACTTCCTGTGCTGCAACGCTGGCATAACCATTTCCGTAAAGCCCTTGCAGTAAAAGCTCAAGATGACCCCACGGAAGTGACTTGGGTGCAGGGTTGGTTTTCACCAGCTTCAAAAAGCTCTTTTCGACCGCCGAATAGGGGATTTTGTGGCACACCGCACAGTTGTTGGAGGATAAAAAATTTTTACTTTTCATTTGTTGTGCAATCTGATGGGAATTTCCTATCGAATGAGGGTCGTGGGCATCGAGCAACAATTGCTCGGCATCATTCAATGGAGTGTTGTTGATGATATCTTCAATGAGTACTTTCAGGACGCCAATGTTCAAGTGGGCTCCAGGACGTGCGCCGTCGGAAACAAAGGTGTCTGTTGTCGGATTATAGGTAATCCCCATGTTTTCTCCGTACTGAATCCGTGAGCTACAAAAAATGGCAGGTTGATCGGGCTTGCGGTTAAAAATATAAACACCCACTTTCATTGTTGCTGATAAATGGCATCTGCTTACTCTATAAAGCTCCCCAGCTTGTAGGGTATGTTTTTGGTGATCCAGATAGGGACACGCTCCATTTCGAAGTTGAAAATAGTGATGATGGCTGAGTTATAGATCTCCCAGTTCACTCCTCTTTTGACTGAAATGATTGCGTTGACTGTATTCTGTATCATGTTCATTTTCCGTAGTTTGTTTTCTTCTTCATCAAGGGTCATGCCGCTGCGATAGGTAGAGGCCGTTACGCGGAATTTTTCTGCGCCCGTTTCCGAGGGCAGTTCACCCATGCATTTGCCGTCGGAGTCATGAAAGAAACGCAGTTGGCCTGAAGTCGTCTCGTGGACCGAGAGAGCACAGCCATTCATAGGGTGTGTGACGACAAGGGTGCCATCCGGCTGGCCTTTGGGAACGTCGATAAACTCTGCACGCTTATCTCTGAAAGGCAGGAACCAATCGGTACCGGCTTCATTTCCAATTTCCAACTCGTATGCATTGGCCGCCGTAGTCTTTTTTAATATAAGAGAGCATTTTCCGCCGTTGCCGTCGTGTCCCGCCTTGTAGCTCATGAACACACCATAGGTTGTGAAAAACACCTCCGGACGTGCTCTGAGTAACGCGAGCGTCGCCAGCACAGGTACTGGCGATTCAGGCGGTTTGGGTTTGTTGCTCGATGGACTATTTCCCATTGCTATCTCCTCGGCGCTGTTGGTTAAAAAGCGTCACTCCAACACCCACTCCGCCAACTTCCCCGTCACCTGCGTCATCAACACATTCTCAACATCCCGCGCACCCGCCGCGCTGCACTTGGCCAACACCGCCTGCACAATTCCGGCATCAAATTCAAACTGTTTCCCTGTCGCCGCTTTATACCGACCACGCAATTTCTCCAACTTGGCCAACACAATTCCTTCCAGCGTCGCCTCATCCAGCGGCCGGTACGCGACCACCGTCATGCGCGCCAGAAACGCCGGTCTGAATGCTTGCAGCAACACCTTATGCAACGCTTCGTTAAACGCATCTGTGCCCAGTTGTGTTACTGGCGTATCCAGTAGCAACTCCGCCCCAACGTTACTGGTGGCGAGCATCACGGTGTTCTTGAAGTCCACCACCAACCCGGTGCCGTCCTCCATCACGCCTTTGTCGAAGACGTTGTAAAACGCCTCCAATACGTCCGGATGGGCTTTCTCTATTTCATCCAGCAACACCACCGAATACGGTTTTCGCCGCACGGCTTCGGTGAGCACGCCGCCGCTGCCATAACCGACATAACCGGGAGGGGCGCCTTTAAGTTGGCTGACGGTGTGGGCTTCCTGGTATTCGGAAAGGTTGATGCTGATCAGGTTGCGTTCGCCGCCGTACAACGCGTCGGCCAAGGCGTAGGCGGTTTCGGTTTTGCCCACGCCCGTGGGGCCGACCAGCAGGAACACGCCGACTGGTTTTTGCGGGTCGGTGAGGCCGGCGCGGTAGGCTTGCAAGCGCTGGGCGATGGTGCCGAGGGCGATGCTTTGGCCCATCACGCGCTGGCCCATGCGCTGGCCGAGGGTGCGCACGGCGTGGGCTTCGTCGGCGAGCATTTTGCCGACCGGGATGCCGGTCCAACCGGCGATGACGGCGGCGACGGTTTTGGTGTCGACCTGTTCTGGCACCAGCGGATCGTCCTGGCGAATCGCGTCGAGGCCTGCTTCAAGGCGCACCAGTTCGGCGGCCAGGTGATCGATGCGGCTGTCGATGTTTTCGTCAGGTTTATCGCTGTCGGCGCGTTCGCTGAGGGCGAGCAGTTCGCGGCGGGTTTCCAGTAATTCACGCACGGCGACCCGTTCTTCGTTCCAGCGGGTTTCCAGTTCGCGAATCGCCTGCACATTACTGATGGATTCGCTTTCCAGCAGGGTGATGCGTTCGCGGTGATCAAGCCCGGTGGCCTGTTCCCGGCGCAGGCGTTCGACTTCATCCTTGAGGCTGTTTTGTCGATGCCGCAAGCTTTCCAGCGGGGGCGGAACGTCATGCTGACCGAGGGCGACCCGGGCGCATGCGGTGTCGAGCACGCTGATGGCTTTGTCCGGTAACTGCCGACCGGAGATGTAGCGATGGGACAATTTCACCGCTTCATGAATCGCTGCATCCAGCACCTGCACACCGTGATGCTGTTCCAGTTTCGCCGCAACGCCACGGAGCATTTCCACGGCGGTGATTTCATCCGGCTCCTCGACTTGCACCAGTTGAAAACGTCTCGCCAATGCCGGGTCTTTCTCGAAGTATTTTTTGTACTCCAGCCACGTCGTCGCCGCCAGGGTGCGCAACTCCCCACGGGCCAGGGCCGGTTTCAGCAGATTGGCCGCGTCGCTGCCTCCTTCCGCGCCACCGGCTCCGATCAAGGTGTGGGCTTCGTCGATGAACAGGATGATTGGTTTTTCCGCGCTGCGCACCGCGTCGATCACACCTTTGAGACGCTGTTCGAATTCGCCTTTGACGCCAGCACCCGCCTGCAACAGCCCGAGGTCGAGCACCCGCAGGCTGACTTCCTGCAACGACGGCGGCACATCCCCGGCGGCGATGCGCAAGGCCAGACCTTCGACTACCGCAGTCTTGCCCACGCCTGGCGCGCCCACGAGAATCGGGTTGTTCTGCCGGCGGCGGAGGAGGATGTCGATGCACTGACGAATCTCACCGTCGCGCCCCACTATGGGATCGATGCGCCCGGCATGCGCATCGGCAGTCAGGTCCTGGGTGTATTGGTCCAGCACCGAATCCTGTTTCGGCGCTGATTGGCCCGGCGTGGCAGGACGGGTGCCACCGACGTGTTCCCGAGAACTTTCCGTCCATTCCAGCAAGTTGCTGCGCAGCGCTTCGCGAGGAATCTTCAACAGCGACGAAGCGCTGTTGAGCAACAGGCTGCGACGCTCATCGCGGTCGATCAACGCCAACAGCAGCAAGCCCGAACGAATGCTGTCCAGCCCCAATACGCTGGCCTGAACCACCGCATCTTCCAGCAGCCCGGTGGTGTGGGTCGACAACGCCGGCGTGCGCGTGCTGCCGGATTTGAACAGTTCCAGAGCCTTGTTGATTTCCACCGTCAGGGCATCGCGTTCCAGACCAAATCGCGGCAGCAGCCAGGCGAAGTCGCCGCCCTCGATGTCCAGCAACTCCAGCAACAGGTGTTCGATTTCGACGTAGTGATGACCCCGTTGCAGACAGCGTTGCGCGGCGCGTTCCAGGGCGCGGCGGTTGTCCGGGTTGAGGCGTCCGATCAGGCTGGCCAGTTCCATGTTCAGGTGATCTCCAGCTGACGAAGACGGGTTTCGATGCGTTGCACCGCGAGGCTGGTCTGACGTTGCAAACCGCCGTTCCAGCTCAGCAGCGGCGGCGCCTCGCGACCGAGTTTCATCGGGCCGGCGCCGCGCACCAGCAACACCAGCGTGCAATCCAGGTCCGGCCCGAAGTACAGAGCGCTGAGGCTGGCCAGTGCCGGGTGGGATTCGCCGTCCGGCAAAAACTTTGCAGCCTGGGCCGAGGACAACGGGCCGAGGGTCATTCTGAAACCCGCGTGTTCATCCCAGACCCGAGTGCCGGCCACTGCCGTGCGACCCAGTTGCAGATTGCGGCCGCCCGGGATCATGCGGCTGCGGCTGGCGGGCGGGATCTCGCGCCAGGCGCCTTCATAGGCGCTGAGTTCCACCGGCAGTTCGAAATGCTCGCGGACCACAGCGGCGAAACCGGCGAGTGAGCGGCGTCCGTCGGCGAACAACGCGCTACACGCCAACACCGCCGAGTCGGGCATGGCCCCGCGCTCCTGCAAGGCTTTGGGCAACAACCCGGTCAGCGCGCGCAATTGAGACTGAACCGGCGAGGCGCCGGGAACCGTAAAGCCAATGGCGATCCGGTGTTTACGCATCACCTTGTACAACAGGCTCAACAGACGATGCTGGAACAGGTCGAGGAATTCCGCCGGCGCATGGTCCTTGGCCCGAGCCCGTTGTTGCAGCCATTCCTGATAGGCGTAGGGCAGGGGCCCATCGGGGCCACCGAGGCCGAATACCGGTGTGCTGAGGACGGGTTGCTCGCCGTTCTGCTGGGTCAGGCTTTCGATTTCGCTGGCGGCGAACAGCGGCGTCAATGGCCCGCGCAGGCGAATGGCTTCCGCCTGGGGCGAAGTGCCGCTGCCCAGGGATTCGGCCTGCGGGTGTTCACGCTCCAGCAGCAACAGCGCTTGCAGCAGTTCAAACGCTTGCGGATCGCGGCGCAGCTTTTCACTTAGGTTCAGAGGGAAAGCGGCATGCCGGCTTGGGGTTGCCATGTTTTCACCTCCTTGTCTGACTGGACCAACACCGTGCGCACAAAGCGATTGGCCGTGGCATACAGGGAAAAGAACTGCGCCAGTACCGCCGAGAACAGCACCGCGCTGCTGCCGACAAAATGCTGTGAATCGAGTTGCAATTGCACCTCCAACCCATTGCGCCAACCGCGCCAGGCGTCTTCGCCCACATGGCCGATGACCCGCTCGCAACTCAGGCTCAACAGGCCTTCGATCTGCCGCAGGGCGCTGGCTTCATCGCGCAGGTTGTGCAGTTGCAGGATTTCCTTGAGGGCGTCCAACGCCTGGGGCCCTTCGGCCAGCGACAAATGATTGAGGGTCAGTTGCGACACCAGCCGCCAGCGCGATTCACCGTCCAGTCGCGGCAGACTCTGCGGGCTCGGCGGGTTGCGCAGACGTGCCCAGGCCACCGGACCCGGCCGCTCAAAACCCAACGGCGTCCCGGCGGGAAGGCTTTGCGCCAGGTGCCGATTGGTGCACAGCAGTTCGGCGGTGAGGCTGTATTCGATCCTGTCCGAGAGCGGGTCGAGTCGGGTGTCCACCAGGCTCATCAACAGGTCGGTGCCGAGGCGATTCGGGGTCA
The DNA here is from genome assembly GCF_024296925.1 of Pseudomonas nunensis. Lineage (NCBI taxonomy): Bacteria > Pseudomonadati > Pseudomonadota > Gammaproteobacteria > Pseudomonadales > Pseudomonadaceae > Pseudomonas > Pseudomonas nunensis. The sequence goes on along the minus strand of NZ_CP101125.1, from coordinate 3,290,125 downwards.
TGCCGCTGACGCGTCGCGCATGCCAGTAGCACTGTTTGTCGCCGCCACCGTGCTGGCTGCCGTAATAGGCCGGCACCCGTTGCACGCCTTGGCGAGTGGTGGCGCGCACCGCGCGGATGCTGTGGATCTCGACACTGTTTTCGCGGTGACTGTCGGCCACCAGTCGATACTCGCTGCGGGTGCCGTCCGGGCGCAGTGGTTCGGAGGTGCGCGGGAACAGGTTGATCACCGGCGCACAACCGAGGGCGATGTCGCTGGCCTGAAGGTGCATGCGATTGGAGGGCGGACGGTCGAAGACGATGTACACAAATAGCGTCTGGCTGTCGCTGCTGGCGCCGGCCAGGGGCAGGTCGAAGAAGTTGAATTTGTCCGGGAAGGCAAAGTACTCGGCCAGCAGGCGCATACCCGGATGCACACCGTCTTCGTCCGGCAGCAAGACTTCATTGCTGGCAAACCCGACAATCTGCGGCAGCCCCGTCAACGCTTTCGGCACGCTGCCCGCCGGCCCGGCCAGCACCTTCACCGCGTGGGCGCCGAGCAGGTCATACAGGCAGGCGTTGATCACCGGAGAGGCGGCCAGATGGATGCGCAAATGCTGGATGTTCAGCTCCGACCATTGGCTTTCACCGAGGCAACGCAGGCTCAGGCGCAGCGCCGCGCGGGCCAGGGGAACGCCGGTCAAGGCCTGGGCTTCATCACTGCCCAGCAGCAAGGCTTCGTTGATTTCCACTGGCCACAGTTGAACCGCTGCACTGGTGCGAAAGTGGATGCTTTCGCCCTTGCTGGTGGTGACGAACAGCGGTGTGTCCCGGGGCAGGGGATAGCCGCCGGCGAGGTTGCCTTTGCTCGGGTCCGGCTGGAATTGCACGATCGCGCAGGACGGCAACGGGCGCATGGCCAACGGGTAAAGTTGCTCCAGCAGCGCATCGCTGAATTCGGCGTAGTCGTCGTCGAGTCGTCGTTGCAGGCGCGCCGCCAGCAGCGCAAAGCCTTCCAGCAGGCGCTCGACGTGTGGGTCGGGGCATTCGCCGGGGGACAGTTCCAGGCGTCGGGCGACCTTGGGATAACGTTCGGCGAAAATGCTCCCGGCATGTCGCAGCCAGGTCAGTTCCCGCTGGTAGTAGTCGAGCAGTTGCGGATCAATCGAGTCGCTCATGACGCACCTCAAGGCCATCGCCGACCTTCTCGATGACAAATGCCACGGGCCAGAGCTGCTGGCCGCTGCGCAACTCGCCGAGCAGGCGAATGCTCAGTTGCTGCGGATGGCCGGGGACTGGATTGACCTGAACCTCGCCCAGTTTCAGGCGCGGTTCGAAATGGATGATGGCCTCGCGCACTTCCCGCGCCAACTGACGACGGTCATCGCTGCGCTGCTGTTGCAGGGCGGTCCAGTCAGCGATGCCGTAGTCGAGAATGCTCGGCGGGGAGGTCAACGGACGTTGGCCACGTCGGGTGTTGAACAGGCGCAGCAACTCCGTTTGCACTGAGTCGAGCAAGCCCTGGCGATCGAACACTTGCACCGTGTCGGCGTCGCTTGAGGACAGTCGTTCGAACAGCGGAGGAAGAATGCCGGTGCCTGCCATGGCCGACGCGCCCGCTTACTTGACGAGCTTGTTGGCGGCCATGTCCCAGGTCGAGGCGGCTGTGCCTTCCTTGGTGCCATCGTCTTTCTGGGCGGTGAGTTCCCATTTGATCTTGGTGAAGTTCAGGGAAATGGTTTCCACCGGTTTGCCGCCCGTACCGCCGCTGACGCTGACGTTGGACAGCACCACGTTGGTCAGGGTGTAGATGATGAACGGCATCAGCTTGCCGCTGCCTTCGGCAGCGTTACGGCCGATGGTGATCTTGGCCTCCGGAATCGGTTTGCCGGCGCAGCAGTATTCGTTGAGGGACGGCGTGGAGCTGTCGACGAATTTGGTCAGGGTGAACTCGCCGATGTGCGGTTTGCCGGAGGTCCGTTCCGAGTTGCTGACGTCGTTGGTGACCTGCATCGCCACGTTGTGGCTGTAGGACATGACTTCGATTTTGTCCGCGTAGCCCTCGAGCAGGCTGTCACCTTTGATGTCGCCGCCGAGGTCGAGAATAATTGCATCCATCGCATGAAACTCCTGAAGAAATTCAAATTAGGCAAATGGGCTGTCGAGTCGAACGCTGAACCTGTTAAACCAGACAAAAAACCTGTAAGCCGAACACCGAACCTGTGGCGAGGGAGCTTGCTCCCGCTGGGGCGCGAAGCGGCCCTCTCTTCACCAAGAGCAGGGGACTGCTACGCAGTCCAGCGGGAGCAAGCTCCCTCGCCACAGGTTTCAGTAAGGCCACAGATTTCGGTGATCAGGCAGCTACCGGTGGCGGCAGGGTGGCGACCAGGCGGATCGATGCGGTCAGTTCTTCGAGCTGGAAGTGTGGCCGCAGGAACACCGTGGCCCGGTAGGCGCCGGGCTTGCCGGCGACTTCGGTCACGTCCACCCGGGCTTCACGTAACGGGTACTGCGCCTTGATCTCTTGCGGCGCGTTGTCGTTGATCAGCACGTAGTCGGCGATCCAGTTGTTGAGGTAGGTCTGCACGTTGTCGCGGGTCATGAAACTGCCGACCTTGTCGCGCATGATCACCTTCAGGTAATGCGCGAAACGCGACGCCGCGAGCACGTACGGCAACATCGCCGAAATCCGCGCGTTGGCGTTGGCTTCGTTGGTGTTGTAGAGCTTGGATTTGTTGGTGGTCTGGCCACCGAAGAACACCGCCACGTCGCTGTTTTTCTTGTGGCACAGAGCGATGAAGCCAAGGTCGTTGAGTTCTTTTTCCCGGCGATCGGTGATCGCTACTTCGGTCGGGCATTTGAGCGACAAGTCGCCGGAACTGGTGCGGAAGGTATGCGCTGGCAAGCCTTCGACCGCGCCACCGCCTTCAGCACCGCGAATCGCCGCGCACCAGCCGTACTTGGCGAAGGCTTCGGTGATGCGTTGCGACAAGGCCCAGGCAGCGTTGCCCCACAGGTATTTGCCGTGGTCGGTGCCGTTGACGTCTTCCACGTAGTTGATGCCTTCCACCGGCGAAGTTTCCGGGCCGTAGGGCAGGCGCAGCAGGAAGTGCGGCAGCACCAGCGACACGTAGCGCGAGTCTTCGCTTTCGCGGAAGGAGCGCCATTTGATCAGCTCCTGGCTCTCGAAGACTTTCGACAGATCACGCGGCACAGCCAGTTCGGTGAAGCTGTTCATGTCGAACAGGCGCGGGCTGGCGGCAGCAATGAATGGCGCGTGGGCCGCGGCGGCTACGTTCGAGAGTTTCTCCAGCAGGCCGATGTCCTGCGGGTGTCGGCCGAAGGTGTAGTCACCCACCAACAGGCTGAACGGGTGGCCGCCGAAGGTGCCGTATTCTTCTTCGTAGATCTTCTTGAACAGCGCGCTCTGGTCGAATTCGACGGCTTTTTCCAGGTCGTTTTGCAGCTCTTTCTGGGTCACGTTGAGCAGGCGCAGTTTCAGCCGGGAACTGGTCTCGGTGTTCTGCACCAGCAGGTGCAAGCCACGCCAGGACGCTTCGAGTTTCTGCATGTCCGGGTGGTGCAGCACTTCGTTGAGTTGCGCGCTGATCAGCTCGTCGATCTGGCTGATGCGGTCGTTGATCATCGCCACGGTGTCCTTGTCGATGGCCATGCCTTCGTCGAGTACCTGGGTGGCGAATTCCGCAAGCATGTCGCGGGCATAGTCCTGCTGGCTGTCGTCATGGGCCATGCGGCCTTCGGCGATGATCCGGTCTAACAGGGACAAACTTTCTGTGGTGCTTTCACTGGTTTTGGCGGCGGCTGAAGCGGGCATGGCGACTTCTCCCTAAGTGAATGAGTGATCAGGCTTGCGGTTCGGCCGGAGCTTCACTGTCGCCAGCGGCGGCAGGCGCAGCGGCTTCGGGACGCGCAGACTTGATCTCTTGCAGGCCCTCGGTATTGGCGATGACATCGCGCAGCAACTTGTCCAGATCATCGTTGCCGTCGAGCTTGGTCAACAGGTCGCGCAGACGCTGGCGGGCTTCGAACAGACGACGCAGCGGCGTGACTTGCTCGACCACTTTCACCGGATCGAAATCGTCGATGTGCTTGAAGTTGAGTTCGATGTTGAGCTTGCTCTCGTCGCCGGTGAGGGTGTTGGTGACCTGCAAGGTGGCGCGGGGGGCAATCGAGGCGAGGACTTCGTTGAAGTTGTCGCGATCGATCTCGGTGAAGCGCCGCTCGGTCAGCTTGGGCAGTGCGTTGAGAGGCTTGCCGGAAAGGTCGGCGAGAATGCCCACCACCAGTGGCAATTCTTTTTTCTCGATGGCGTTGCCGATTTCGACGTCGTAGGTGATTTGCACCCGGGGCGGGCGAACCCTGTCGAGCTTGTGCTGAGTACTTTCTGCCATGTTGAGTGACTCCGATGCATGAGCGGGCGCAATGCATCGGGAGGCCCGTTCATCGCTTTCCCTTGCTGGACCGTAGGTTAGAAAGGGTGGCAGATGGACCTGTCGTTCCTTTGACAAACCTTCCTCGTTCGCCGTGTGGGCCGAACTACCCAAGACGCTAGAACAGGTCTATAAAAAAGCAAGGGAAAACCTTTTTAGGACTGTCATGAGAAAAGGAAAATTCATTTTGGTTGCACGTTTTTTTGCCTGCGCCGTGTTTTTGTCCCTCGCCGGGTGTTCGCTTTTCGGGCCACGGGTGGACCTCGACAACCTGACCCTCGACGTCGCGCCGAGGGCCAACGACGACACTCCGATTGCCGTGGATTTCATCGCCGTGAACGACCCGGACCTGCTCAAGCAACTGTCGGGCATCACCGCCCGCCAGTGGTTCACCGAGCGCGAGCAGTACCAGCGCGACTACCGGCAACTGATGACGGTCTGGGGCCTGGAGCTGGTGCCGGGTCAATTCATCGACAAACAACCCTTCCCACTGGGGGGCAAGCGGGCGGCTGGACTTTTGGTCTTCGCCAGCTATAACACTCCCGGAGCCCACCGGTTGCGGCTGGATGACCAGAGCAATGCCTGGCTCAAGTTCGACAGTCGCGAGATGACGCTGGTGGGCGACAGCGCGAACTGAACACCTTGCAAGAACACCGCGTTGCGCGGCGAAACCATGACCTCGAAAGGAATCGTATGAGCCTGTTACCTGATGCGGTTTGCTGGCACGAGGGCATGCAGTTGTTGCCCCAGCATTTTCAGTTGCAAGGGCTGCGGGCCGAGGCGCTGGTCGCGCATTTTGCCCAGGCGTGTAATCCGTGGTTCTGGGGCGTGAGTCGCATCGAAGTCGACCCTGGCGCACTCAGTGCCGGGCTGGTGCGGCTGATCAATCTGCAAGCGACGATGCCCGATGGTTTGCCGGTCAATCTGCAGGCCGGAATCGGCCCGACCCTGGAGCTCGACGTCGGCGAAGCGATCAATGCCACCGACGACGCCACGGTCACGGTGTACCTCGCGATCAGCCCGTTGTGGCGCGCCGGGCAGTTGCTGCCGCTCAAGGGCCGGTTGCAATCGGTGGTCGGCGACGCGCTGCCGGATTTGACCAGCGGCGAGTACCCCGAATCGATCACCGTGTGGCGGCCAAATCCGCGTTTGTGCACGCAACTGAACAAGGCCGATTCCATCTGCCTGCCGCTGTTGAAAATCCGCAAAGAGGGCGGCGGCTTTATCCCGTTGCCGTATACACCACCCACGCCAATCCTGTTGCCGGAATCCGTGATCGGCCGGCGCGTCGCTGGTTTGTGTGCCCGGGCGCGAGAAAAATGCATGTTCCTCGGCGGCCGTTTGCGCCAGGCACAGCAGGCCGGCAATCAGGATGACGTGCTGGAAATCCGTCGCCAGTTGACCGCGCTGTGGGCTCGGCTGCCGGAAGTTGAAGGCGCGCTGGGCAGCCGCCAGGCCAATCCGCAAACCCTATATGGCGGGTTGCTCGGGCTGGCCGGAGCCTGGTCGGCGCTGGACCCGTTGGCCGGTGTTCCGCCGTTCGCTCCGCTGAATTTCCTGGAGCTGCAACGCGGCTATGAAGCAGTCCTCGACTGGCTTGAGAAAACCCTCGAATTGATCCGTGCCGGCTATCGCAGCCTGCCGTTTGCCCGCAGCGAACAGAGCTTCTCGATTCAACTGCCCGACGATCAACCGAGCCAACGCCTGGTGATCGGCTTGCGCATGCCCAACGGTGTCGGCGAGCAGGCGGCGAGCGAATGGCTGAGCGGCGCGATCATCGCCTCGCAGCCGCACATCCCGTTGCTTAGCCGCCAACGCATGAGCGGTTTGGCGCATCAAGCCATGAGCCGCAACGAGCAGGTGGCCTACAGCGTCGGCGACGATACGCGGTTGTTCGTGGTGACGGCCGAAGGCCAATGGTTCGACGGACAGTTGCCGTTGCTGATTGCCGCGCCGGCCTCCAAGCCTGCGAGCAGTCCATGGCAAGTGGTGTTGTTTGTGGCCCAGGCCAGTGAAAGTGCTTGATCAAGGAAGGGGCGTCGTATGTCTGAAGGGAATGCCGGGGCGGGTACACGGGGCCTCCACGAAGCACCGCTGAGCAGCGCCTTTCGCCAGGCCTGGTTGCAATGGTCCGAGGAATGGAACCAGTTGCCCAAGGACAGCGATGAAACGGTGCTGGTCGAGGCCGTGGTCGAACTGTCCACGCAAATTTCCCAGCGCTTGTGGCGCACCGCGTTCGCCCGGGTCGGCGATGCGGCGACCGAGCAGGTCAAGGCACTGGTCTATGCGTTTGTCGCGCTGATCGATGAAACCCTGCTGTTCACCCCATGGCCGGGCCAATCCGCCTGGCAGGACAAACCCTTGGAATCGCGGATGTACGCCAGCCGTCAGGCCGGCGAGCGCTTGCCCTCGGCGATCAAAGAGCTGCTGGATCAGCAGATTCCCACCACCCGCGACCTCGCCAATGTTTATTTGCAGTGCCTGGTGCTCGGTTTTCAAGGACGGCTGCGCGGCGAACACAGTCAGGTCCAGCATGAGAAATTGCGCATAGCGCTGTTCACCTTTGCCTGGCAGCACGAGGCGGACTATGCCGATGTCAGCACCCGGCTTGCGCAACCTGCGACGGTGTCGCCGGTGCAGTTGCCGGTGCGTTTGTCGTTGCCCGATGGCTTTCGCCTCGGCCTGGGGATTGTCGCCATGGTGTTGTTATTGACCGGGCTCGGGCAATTGTTCTGGCGCGATATCCGCCAGGAATTGGAGCCGGTGTTGCAGATGACCGACTCGGTCGCCGCGTCGGAGCAAGACTCATGAGCACCTTGCAGATTGTCGGCCTGGTCATCGCGCTGCTGGTGTTGCTGGCGCTGATCGTCGTGGCGCTCTGGTGGTTGCGCACCCAGAGCGGCGCGGCGATCCGCAGTTTTTACGCGGCGGTTCGGCACATGGAACAGGAGCAGGGCGCGCAGGATCGTTATCAGATTCCGTGGCTGCTGATGCTCGGCAACGAAACCCAGGGCACGCAATTGTGCAGCCAGTGGCGCCTGCAACCGACCGACAAACCGGCCTGGTTCGGGCGTTGGTGGTCGGACCCCGAGGGCGCGGTGCTGGTGGTGCCGCAAGCGTTGTTCCTGCCGGATGAAGGCATGAACCTGCAACGGGGTGGCTGGTGGCGCTTGCTTGGCTTGATCCTGCGCCTGCGCAGCAAACGGCCACTCGACGGGATTATCTGGACCGTGCCGGTCAGTCGCCTGGGCAATGTCGAACAGGCCGCGAACCTCGGACTGGCGGCGCGTCGGCGCTTTATCGATTTGCTGCAACGCTTCGGTTTGAGCCTGCCGGTGTACGTGGTGATCACCGGCATGGAAGAACTGCCGGGCTTTCAGGAATTGATCAGTGCGCTGCCGGAAGAAAGCCGCGAGCGAGCGCTGGGCTGGTCCTCGCCCCACGGCGTCGAGACGATGTGGCAATCACAATGGAGTGATCAAGCGCTGGATCAGGTCAACCGTGCGTTGGCGGAATCGATCATCGAACTTGGCACCTTGTCCGGCCATTTGAGTGGCGATTTGTACGGCTTGCCGGAACGCATGGAAGCGTTGCGCCGCAATCTGCAAACCCTGCTGGAACCAGTGTTTCAGGGCAATGCCCAAGGCGAAGCGCCACGTATTCGCGGGGTGTATTTCACCGCCAACCAAGCGTCGGATGATGCACTCGACGGATTTTCCGCCGATGACAGCGGCCTGCAGCAAAGTGTGTTTGCCCGGCAGTTGTGGCAGCGGCGGGTGGTCGCCGAGCGGGGTTTGGCCCAAGTTGTGCCGCGCCTGTTGCGTCTGCGTCAGCGCTGGCAGCGTTTGACCGGGGCGATTGCGTTGGTGGTCGGGGTGATCTGGATCGCCGGCATGCTCTGGGTCTGGCAGGACTCGGTCAAGGATGCCCATGAGCTGTCGCGCCTGCTGCAAGGCGTGCAGAAGAATTACGTGGCGGTCACCGATGAATCCCATCGACTGGACGCGACCCGGCGCAACGTCCAGGGTTTCTGGCGGGTGCTGGAAAAGGCACCGCGCTGGACCTTCACTTCGTTGGTGTTTCCCACCTCCTGGTTCTCGTCCCTGGACGTGCAACTGGAGAACGAACTGCGCACCACCGCCAAGAGTCATTTGCTGGAGCCGTTGCACGAACTGCTGACCACGGAACTGGCGCAACTCAAGACGATTCGCAACACCGAACGCCGGGGCAATGTGGAAAGCGAAGACCCGGCGCAATGGCAAAACTACGTCAAGGCCAAGGATCTGGTGGCACGCGCGGTGCGCCTGGAGCAACAGAACCAGTGGTTCAATCAGGCCTTGAACAACCCCAAGGCACCGCTGGAGGACCTAGTGTCGCTGAGCAACAACGCGCTGTCCCTGAACCTCAACGTCGGCACGTTGCGTCGCGCGGCTTTTTACAATCGGGTGCTGCTGGATGCCGATGACGGCAACCTGAAACCGCTGGACCTGAGCATGGAGCGCCCGGTGATCGAGGAAAACTTTTCCGGGTTGATGGAGCGCTGGCTGGATCAGTATTTTCTCGCCGACAACTTCGTGCGCCAGGCCGGTTATCTCAAGTTGCACCTGGAGCGCCTGGAGGCCGGCGGTGGCAATTCCCTGACCGAACTTGAAGACCTGCGCGCGCTGATCGACGACCTGCAAGCACTGATCGGCCTGACCAACTCGGCGTGGAGTCGCGGCAAGGGCCAGGACTTGGTACCCGGTTACCGCGAGATGATGGACAAGGTGCGCCAGAGCGTCTTGCTCGGCCCGCAGGTCGAGCAGCAACTGGAGCAGCAGGCTTCGAAGTTGCAACAGAGTTTTCGCGATCAGTGGATTGCCCAGGCCGGTTCCAGGGGCAACTTGCTGGTGCAACAAGGCAGCGGGCAATTGGTGTTGCAGGAACATGTCAGCCAGTTGAATAACGCGGTGCAAGCGTTGTTCAAGCGCGACTTCGTGGCGATTGCCTTGCGTGCGGATCAGGACGGCGCCGACGTGCAGGGGCAAAACGTCGATGGTGATGACCTCAATGGCGCACTGAATTATTTCGCCAGTTACAAGAGTTACGCCGCCGAAGAACTGCCGCGCATTCCGCCGGCGTATCGCGGTGCGGTACTGGCCGCCGCCGAAGGTGCGGTGGCCAAGGCCATGTGGCTGAGCCTCAAGGATCACAATGACCAATCCCATGCCTACGGGGTGTTCAACGTGCAGGCGCCGCAAGCGGTAGCGCTGCAGAAAGCCTTTATTGAGTTGCGCCGTGGCGACCTCGCGACGCGTCTGCAAAGTGCCTTGAACCGGCGTGCGCTGGATCAGGTGGTCGGCGGCCTCGATGAAATCACCGCGCAACCGCTGTTCAGCGGGCGCACTGAAATCAGCCAGTGGGACGGCTCGAAAAACCTCGGCCTGCAACTGTATGGCGCCAGCGATGTGCAAGATTTGAAGCTGAGCCTCAAGCAGCAATTCAACACCATGCTCGGCATCACCGAGCGGCGTACTTCGGCGCTGGAATGGCTGAAAACCCAGCAGCAAAATCTCTCGGCACTGGATTATGAGCGGGTGACGCAATTCAGTGCGCTCAACGACGAACTGCTCAAGTACAAGGATGCGAATCCTGCCAGTTCACCCGCGCAGATCGAGCAATTGGTCAGCCGTGACTTCATCGAAATGGACACCACGTCCTGCGGCCAGATCCTGCAAACCGCGAGCTTGTCCGGCGGTCGCGGCACGCTGGCCATGCGTGCGCTGGAATTGCAGCAAACCGCCATGCAACGCTGCCAGATGCTGCAACAGCAACAGGCTTCGGCGGCGTGGAATGACCTGGCCAACTACTTCAACCAATACCTGGCCGAGCGCTTTCCGTTTGCCAATGGGGTGCGGGTGGCGGATGCCGATCCGGCGCGGGTTGAGCATTTTCTGGAACTGATCGACAAGCGCCTGCCGGTGGCCCAGGCCGGTCTGGTCTTGAGCCAGACCCCGGAACGGCTGGCTGCCGAGGATTTTCTCAATCGTCTGAAGCAGGCCAGCACTTGGCTGACGCCGCTGTTCGTGCGGGACAAGAGTGGCATCCTCGGGGTGGAAATGGATGTGCGCTGGCGCACCGATCGCGAGGAAGAACGCGGTGCCGACCAAGTCATCGCCTGGAGCCTGAATGCCGGCAATCAGCAGATCAGCTACCCCGGAGAAGCGCAGCCGAACTTGCGCTGGATGGTTGGGCAACCGGTGCGGCTGACCTTGCGTTGGGCGCGCAATGGTTCCCAGCGTCCGGCTAACGATCAGTTGCAGCCGAACCTGGTGGTGCGCGACCTTGAGGCCGGTTGGGAGTACGGCGGGCCCTGGTCGCTGCTGCGCTTGATGCGTTCGCACCAGTCGGTGACACGCCAACCGAACATGGACTTCACGGATTTCCCGCTGACCTTGCGCCTGCCGGTCACCGCGCAATCGAGCACGGCTGAGCAAACGCTGATGTTTGTACGCCTGTCATTGATGAGCCAGGGTTCGAAGCTGCCGCTGTCGATTCAACCGCTGCCCACCCGCGCCCCACGCTCGCCGTTTATGCAGACCCGGGCGACCGCGTCCACCACGGCCATGACTCAGGAGGAGGGCTATTGAATATGCCTTCGACACCGCTGCCGGAATTGATTGACCGCTTGCTGGAACCGATCAGCAGCGAGGCGCCTTGTGGTCAGGATTTGCGTTATGAACGTGAATTCGACCAGGCCCGGGAGCTGCGCCGAGAGGACGATACGAGCCTGCCGACCGGGGTTTGGCAGTCGTCGATCAAACGTGCGCAATGGCCCGAGCTGGAGAAACTGACAACGAGCCTGCTGCTGGAGCGCAGCAAAGACTTGATGCTCAGTGCCTGGCTTGGCGAGGCGTGGTTGCATCAGGATGGACTGGAAGGGTTGCCGGGCAGTCTGGCGCTGGTCGCCGGGTTGTGTGAACGCTATCCCGAGCACCTGTATCCGCAGGCGGAGGACGGTGATCAGTCGTGGCGGGTGATCCCGCTCGAATGGCTGGCCCGGCGCTACACCGAAGTGCTGCTGACCCGGGTGCCGCTGCTGGAGCCGCGTAACGGCGAATTCGATGGTTTATGCCTGGACGCCTGGCGGCGTTTGCAGGTGCAGCAGGTGCTGGTGAATGACAGCAAGGGCGCGAAAACCTCGGCGGAAAACGCCCGGGGCGAACAGAAGAAAATCAACGAGCAGATTCGCGCCACGCCGTTGTCCTTCTGGCTTCACAACCAAGGCAGCCTGTTGTTGAGCCTGCAGCATTTGCAGCGGCTGGAAGCCTGGAGCGACGCCTATCTCGGCGACCAGGCGCCGGGCTTCAAAGGCTTGCAGGATGTCATCACGGCGTTATTGACGCTGGTTCAGGAGTTCATCGCCATGCACCCACGACAGTCCACCGAGGTTCCTGTTGAAACTGCGCCGGTGGTGGCTTCAGGTCCTGCCGAGGTCGCGGTAGCGCCGCAGGTGTTTCGTGAACCCGCGAGTCGTGAAGAGGCGTATCGGCAACTGTTGCTGATCGCCGAATACCTGGCCCGCACCGAACCCCACAGCCCGGTGCCGTACTTGATCCGGCGCGGGGTGGAGTGGGGGAACAAGCCGTTGAGTGAATTGTTGGGAGAACTGATTTCGGCGGATGCTGAATCGCGGCGGCTTTGGACGCTACTGGGCGTCCTCTAACCTCGACACACCACAAAACAACTGTGGGAGCGAGCCTGCTCGCGATAGCGGTGTGTCAGTCAACGATGATGCCGACTGACACGGCCTCTTCGCGAGCAAGCCCGCTCCCACATTTTTTCGGTGGTGAGTCGGGAATTTGCATACACCACATTCCCCTGTGGGAGCGAGCTTGCTCGCGATGGCGGCGTGTCAGGTAACAATGATGCCGACTGACACGGCCTTTTTGCGAGCAAGCCCGCACACATTTTTTTGTGGTGAGTCGGGAATTTACATACACCGCATTCCCCTGTGGGAGCGGGCTTGCTCGCGATGGCGGCGTGTCAGGTAACAATGATGCCGGCTGACACGGCCTCTTCGCGAGCAGGCTCGCTCCCACATTTTTTTCGGTGATGAGTCGGGAATTTGTATCCACCACATCCCCCTGTGGGAGCGGGCTTGCTCGCGAAGGCGGTGTATCAGGTAACAATGATGCCGGCTGACACGGCCTCTTCGCGAGCAAGCTCGCTCCCACATTTTTTCTGCGGTGAGTCGGGAATTTGCGTACACCACATTCCCCTGTGTGGGAGCGAGCCTGCTCGCGAAAGCGGTGTGTCAGTCAAAGATGATGCCGACTGACCCGGCCTCTTCGCGAGCAAGCCCGCTCCCACAAGGGTTGTGTGTATGGTCGGGAAGTCTGGGGTCAGACCGTCCGGGTAATCACAGACATCGGTAACGTAATCGGCGTCAACACCGGACGGCCGGCAAAGAATGCCACCAGGTTTTTGCCCACCAGTTCCACGGTGCCTTGGGTCGCTTCCGGGGACAGGCCGGCGACATGGGGTGTCAGGATCACGTTGGTCAAGGCCTTGAGGGCGTCGGGGACTTTGGGTTCGTGGTCGAACACATCCAGCGCGGCGCCACCAATTCTTCGTTGTTCCAGGGCGCTGATCAGATCCGCCGTGACCACGACGCTGGCCCGGGCAATGTTGACCAGAAAGCCGTTAGGCCCCAGTGCGTCCAGCACCTGGCGGTTGATCAAGTGCTGCGTGCCCACTCCGCCAGGCGTGGCGACGATCAAAAAGTCCGAAGCCCGGGCCAGTTCCGTCGGCGTCGAGCAGTAGCTGTAGGGCACATCGCTACGGTGCTGACGATTGTGATAACTCACGCTCATGTCGAAGCCGTTGCCCGCACGCTTGGCGATCGCCATACCGACCGCCCCCAGCCCGAGAATGCCCAGGCGTTTGCCGGCCAGGGAAGGGCGCATGATCTTCGGCCATTCGCCACGGCGCACGGCGGCATCGGCCCGGGGAATGTCACGCACCAGCGACAACAACAACGCCATCGCATGGTCGGCCACCGACGAGGCATTGACCCCGGCGCCATTGGTTACGGTAATGCCACGGTCGCTGGCTGCTTGCAGGTCGACGTGTTCATAACCGGCGCCGATCACGCAGATGATTTTCAGCGCGGGCAGCTCGGCAATCTCTTCGGCATATAAACCCAGCGGGCCGCGAGTCAGCACGGCATCGATGCGCGATCCGTGTGAGGCTATGGCTTGGGCTCGTTCGGCAGGCGTAGGCGCCAGAATCAGATGAAAGCCCTGATGTTCGAGAATCGGTAAATAGTCATTGATGGTTTCAACCAATACCAGGACGGTTGCAGTCATGCTGGGCTCCTGTGGGCATCGAAATGTCGGGGCTCGTAAGTCGTCTCAGATTGCTGATTCCAGAGCGGTTTGGCAATTACCAAAGATCGCCGGAAAGATCAAAAGATCGCAGCCTTCGGCAGCTCCTACGGATTGCGTTAATCGACCCTGTGTCGACGAATGCGTTCAGTGTAGGAGCTGGTGAAGCCTGCGATCTTTTAAAAGCGTGGCTGATTACGCGACCGGCGTGGTGTCCGCCGACAGAAAACCTCGCGCCGCATCGAGGATTTCCTCGGACAACGCCTCCCCGCGAGTCGCCCGGGCCAGGGTCAGGGCGCCGACCATCAGCGAGTAATCCACCAGCGCCCGTTGCCGATTGGCTTCGGGCTGATCTGCACCCATCAGCGGCGTGAGCATTTGCAGCAAGGCTTCCAGGCCTTGGGTGTAGGTCTGGTGCAAACCGCTTTCAGCCGTTTCGTGGCACATATCGCCGGCAAACGCGGTCACCGGGCAGCTTTCCCCCGGATTGTCGCGATTGGCCACTGACAGGTACGGCGCGATGATGCTTTCGCGGGCCGAGAGTGGGTCGCTGCTGTCGTCGATTCTCTGCTTCCAGCGTTCCAGCGATTGGCTGAACGCCCGGCTGCAGGCCTCTTGCGCCAGGGCTTCCTTGGACTCGAAGTGTCCGTAGAACCCGCCGTGAGTCAGACCGGCGGCGCCCATCACGTCGACGACGCTGATCCCATGCAGGCCGCGCTCACGAAACAGCCGCGTGGCGGCCTCGACGATGATTTCGCGGTTGAGTTCGGCTTGTTTGCGGGAGACTCGGGGCATGGGCTGCTCACATTCTTAAAACGTATCGATGACCGGCATCTTAGGCAACTGCCGGCGCCGTGTCTCCCTGACGAGGTGACGAGTTAGACCGCTTAGCCAGCAAATTGACCGATGCCATTGCCGAACGACCAGTTCTCGCGCTTGACCTCCACCAGATTGATAAACACATCTTCCAGGCGTACGCCCAGTTCAGTATTCAGGCTCTCGGCAATGGTCTTGTAGAGCAGTTTTTTCAGCTCGGTGGTGCGGCCTTCCATCAGCGTGATCTGGATGATCACCAAGCCATCGGTGCGGTTGATGCCCATGAAGGTCGGGTCGTATATGAAGTGGTTCTCATCGTGTTCGGCGAGGATCTGGAAGTTGTCGTTCTCGGGGACGTTGATGGTGCTGTGCATCGCCGCGTAGATCAGTTGGCCGACACGCTTGGCGAAGGTCGGGTCCTGGTGTTTTTTGATGTCGATGCGAACGAGTGGCATGGGAGAGCTCCGCGAGTGAAGCTGCCGGTCAGCAGGTGAGATCGAAAATACATGACAGCTGTCTTTTATTAAATAGATTTTTCAGAGCATCTATTAAATCCGACACAAGGCCAACAACAATCCAATGTGGGAGCGGGCTTGCTCGCGAAGGCGGTGGATCAGTTAACAATGATGTCGACTGACACACCGCCTTCGCGAGCAAGCCCGCTCCCACAGGTCTATAAGTCGCTGCCACTGCGGCCTCGCGGCGCTTTTGGCATCTGATCCGCATAACCGCTCCTCAGCTAAGTCTTTGCTTCTGTTCATTAATCCCGGACAATCGCGCCCCTGTTTCGGCCAGGGCGCTGCCTGTCGGGTTTTTCCGACTCGTCCTGACCGGGTAGCAACTGACCGGAATGCGGAGATCCCACCGGATGAATGATCAGGCCAATAGCGTCGACGAACGCTATGTAGCGGCGAAACCAGTAGTTATTGAAGGCTGGAATCGCCAAGACACAACCTGGATGCTCGGCCTGTTTGGCACGGCGATCGGGGCCGGTACTTTGTTTCTGCCGATCAACGCGGGCCTGGGCGGTTTCTGGCCGCTGCTGGTGCTGGCGGTATTGGCGTTCCCGATGACGTTTTATGCCCACCGTGGCCTGACCCGTTTCGTGTTGTCCGGTCGCGAAGGCGCGGACATCACCGAAGTGGTCGAAGAACACTTCGGCATCAAGGCCGGTGCGCTGATCACCTTGCTGTACTTCTTCGCGATCTTCCCGATCCTGCTGATCTACAGCGTGGCGCTGACCAACACCGTTGGCAGCTTCCTCGAACATCAACTGCACATCATGCCGCCGCCACGGGCGATTCTGTCGTTCGTGCTGATCCTCGGCCTGCTCGCGGTGGTGCGTTGCGGCGAGCAGGTGATCGTCAAGGCCATGAGCCTGATGGTCTATCCGTTCATCGTTGCGCTGCTGTTCCTGGCAGTGTTCCTGATTCCACACTGGAACGGTGGCATCCTCAGCACCGCGTCCACGCTGCCTGAACCGTCGGCACTGCTGCACACGTTGTGGCTGGCGATCCCGGTGATGGTGTTCTCGTTCAACCACTCGCCGATCATCTCGGCGTTTGCGGTGGACCAGAAGCGTCGCTACGGCGAACACGCTGAAGAGCGCAGCTCGCAGATCCTGTCCCGCGCCCACGCCTTGATGGTGGTGATGGTGCTGTTCTTCGTCTTCAGTTGCGTGCTGACCCTGTCCCCGGCGCAACTGGCCGAAGCCAAGGCGCAGAACCTGTCGATCCTGTCGTACCTGGCCAACCACTTCAGCAACCCGACCATCGCCTTCGCCGCGCCGTTGATTGCTTTCGTGGCGATTTCCAAGTCGTTCCTGGGCCACTACATCGGCGCCAGCGAAGGCTTGAAAGGCCTGATCGTGAAGAGCGGCAAGCGTCCGTCGCCCAAAGCCCTGGACCGCATGACCGCTGCATTTATGTTGGTGGTTTGCTGGATCGTCGCGACCCTGAACCCGAGCATCCTCGGCATGATCGAAACCCTCGGTGGCCCGGTTATCGCGGCGATCCTGTTCCTGATGCCGATGTACGCGATCCGCAAAGTGCCGGCCATGGCGCGCTATCGCGGCCAGGCGTCCAACGTGTTTGTCACGGCGGTGGGCCTGGTGGCGATTTCGGCGTTGGTTTATTCGCTGACAGCTTAAGTATCAGAAGATGCTGAATACCTTGTGGGAGCGGGCTTGCTCGCGAAAGCGGTGTGTCATTCAGCAGTGATATTGGCTGATGCACCGCCTTCGCGAGCAAGCCCGCTCCCACAGGTGATCTTCATACAGGCATAACAAAGCGCCGCTCCTACGGAAGGAGCGGCGTTTTTTATGGCGTACGCCATGACCCAGAGCACACGCCGAGCCCGATAAACGGCTAACCTAGAGCCTTCATTGACGCGTCTTCGACGGCCTGTCGATTTTCTCTGGAGACGCTTCATGGCTCGTGCGCTGTCCCTTGCCGATAATCCCAACCGTTGGCGAGACCTCTTGGCCGGGCTGTCGATTGCCGGTTTGCTGTTACCGGAGGCGGTGGCCTACTCCAGTATCGCCGCCGTGCCGCCCCAGGCCGGGGTGATCGCGCTGTTTGCCGGTTTGCTGTGCTACGGACTGCTGGGTACCAGCCGCTTTGCCATTGTTTCCGCGACCTCATCTTCGGCGGCGGTTCTCGCAGCTGCCACCGCCACGTTGGCCAATGGCGAAGCCGGCCTGCGCATGACCCTGGCCATCGGCCTGGTGCTGGTCACCGGCGGGTTCTTCCTGCTGGCCGGGCTGTTCAAGCTCGGCAGCGTCACCTCTTTTATCGCCAAACCGGTACTGCGTGGCTTTGCCCTGGGCCTGGCGGCGACCATCATCCTCAAGCAGGTCGCGAGCATTGTTGACGTGCACCTGAGCAACGGCAACCTGATCCGTTTCGTCCCGCAACTGCTGGAACAGTGGCCGCAGTGGAACCGCGTCGGCTTGCTGGTCGCGGCGGTGGCACTGCTGGTGTTGTGGGTGTGCGCGCGGTTTCGGCGGGTGCCGGGCGGATTGCTGGTGGTGGCGCTCGGCATCGCCGCCGGCCAGTGGCTGAACCTGCCGGCCTACGGGGTGGACCTGATCGGCGTGATTGACCTGAGCCTGGAAGTGCCCCGGCTGCCGGTGTTGCCGTTTGCCGACTGGCTGCGCCTCGGGGAACTGGCGTTTGCCATGGTGATGATTCTGTACGCCGAATCCTACGGCTCGATCAGCTCCTTTGCGCTCAAGCATGGCGACCGGGTCTACTCGAACCGCGACCTGCTGGCCCTCGGCGCGGCGAATCTGTTGTCCGGCCTGTTTCATGGCATGCCGGCGGGCGCCGGTTACTCCGCGACCTCGGCGAACGAGGCAGCGGGTGCCGGGTCACGGCTGGCCGGTATGGTTGCGGCGGCGGTGGTGTTGCTGATCGTCCTGACGGTGTTGCCCTACATCGCCCTGACGCCTGAACCGGTGCTGGCCGCCATCGTCATTCATGCCCTGGCGCGAGGCTTGAGCCTGCAGCCATTGGGCCGTTATTTCATCTGGCGTCGCGACCGTGTGCTGGTGATCTGCGCGGTGGCGGCGGTGCTGGTGTTGGGTGTGCTGGACGGCTTGCTGGTGGCGGTGGCGATCAGCGTGGTGCTGATGCTCAAGCAGATGTCATCGGCAGATATCCAAGTGCTGGGGCAAATGGACGGCGGTCACGATTACGTTGATGTGCAACGCCATCCTGATGCCATGCAGATCCCTGGCGTGCTGATTGTGCGGCCCAGTGAGGCGCTGTTTTTTGCCAATGTGGAACGGATTCTCGGCGGCGCGCTGAGGCTGGCCCGGCATGCGTCGCCACCCGTGCACACGATCATTCTCAGCCTGGAAGAGTCGCCCGATCTGGACGGCACCAGCATCGAAGCGCTGGAAGCGTTCTTTTTGCAGGTGCGGGCGGAGGACAAGTTGTTGATCCTGGCGCGACTCAAGCACGAGGCCAAAGCGGTGCTGGCGTTGTTGCCGGCGCAGGAGTTGGAGCAGGTGGTACTCAGTGGGTTGAGTGTCGATGGTGCGGTCCAACAAGCCCTAAAGCCATCCACATAACCCCTTGTGGGAGCGGGCTTGCTCGCGAAAGCGGTGTGTCATCCAGCAATGATGTGACTGATACACCGCCTTCGCGAGCAAGCCCGCTCCCACAAGGGGGTTCAGCGTGAATCTTACGGGCATAAAAAAACGCCGCTCCATCTCGCGATGGGCGGCGTTTTTTATTGCGTTGCAGCGTTAGGCTTGAACGACCGGAATGTTGGCGTTCGCAGCAGCTTCACGGAACTCGGCAATCTGGTCGAAGGACAGGTAGCGGTAAACATCAGCCGCCATGCTGTCGATCTTGCCAGCGTATTCCATGTACTCCTCGACGGTCGGCAGGCGACCCAGGATGGAAGCAACGGACGCCAACTCAGCCGAAGCCAGGTAAACGTTCGCGCCGTCACCCAGACGGTTCGGGAAGTTACGGGTCGAAGTCGACACAACAGTCGAATTCGGCTCTACACGTGCCTGGTTACCCATGCACAGCGAGCAGCCTGGCATTTCCATGCGTGCGCCAGCCTTGCCGTAGATGCCGTAGTAGCCTTCTTCGGTCAGTTGGTGAGCGTCCATTTTGGTCGGCGGCGACAGCCACAGACGGGTTGGCAGCTGACCCTTGACCTGATCCAGCAGTTTACCGGCAGCGCGGAAGTGACCGATGTTGGTCATGCACGAACCGATGAACACTTCGTCGATCTTCTCGCCAGCAACGCTGGACAGCAGACGGGCGTCGTCCGGATCGTTTGGCGCGCAGAGCACAGGCTCTTTGATGTCGGCCAGGTCGATTTCGATGATTTCAGCGTATTCGGCGTCAGCATCGGCAACCATCAGCTCAGGGTTGGCAACCCAGGCTTCCATCGCTTGAGCGCGACGTTCCAGAGTACGTGCATCGCCGTAGCCTTCGCCGATCATCCAGCGCAGCAGGGTGATGTTGGAGTTCAGGTACTCGGTGATCGACTCTTTCGACAGCTTGATGGTGCAACCGGCAGCCGAACGTTCAGCCGAGGCGTCAGACAGCTCGAAAGCTTGTTCGATGCTCAGGTTGTCCAGGCCTTCGATTTCCAGGATGCGGCCGGAGAAAGCGTTCTTCTTGCCTTTCTTCTCGACGGTCAGCAGGCCAGCCTGAATCGCGAAGTAAGGAATGGCGTGAACCAGGTCGCGCAGGGTAACGCCCGGTTGCATTTTGCCTTTGAAGCGCACCAGGATCGATTCCGGCATGTCCAGCGGCATAACGCCGGTGGCAGCAGCAAACGCAACCAGACCGGAACCGGCCGGGAACGAAATGCCCATCGGGAAACGGGTGTGGGAGTCACCACCGGTACCGACGGTGTCCGGCAGCAGCATGCGGTTCAGCCAGCTGTGGATGATGCCGTCGCCCGGACGCAGGGAAACGCCGCCGCGGGTCATGATGAAGTCTGGCAGGGTGTGGTGGGTGGTCACGTCGATTGGCTTAGGGTAAGCCGCGGTGTGGCAGAAGGACTGCATCACCAGATCGGTCGAGAAGCCCAGGCACGCCAGGTCTTTCAGTTCGTCACGGGTCATAGGACCGGTGGTGTCCTGGGAACCGACGGTGGTCATCTTCGGTTCGCAGTAGGTGCCAGGACGAACGCCTTTGCCTTCTGGCAAACCGCACGCCTTGCCGACCATTTTCTGTGCCAGGGTGTAGCCCTTGCCGGTGTCGACAGGTGCTTCAGGCAGTTTGAACAGGTCGGTTGGGCCCAGGCCCAGTTCGGCACGCGCCTTGTCGGTCAGGCCACGGCCGATGATCAGCGGGATACGGCCGCCGGCACGAACTTCGTCCAACAGCACCGGAGTCTTCATTTCGAAGGTGGTCAGGACTTCGTCGGTGCCGTGTTTGCAGACTTTGCCAGCATGCGGGTACAGGTCGATCACGTCGCCCATGTTCATGTTGGTTACGTCGAACTCGATTGGCAGTGCGCCGGCATCTTCCATGGTGTTGTAGAAGATTGGAGCGATTTTGCTGCCGAAGCAGAAACCGCCAGCGCGCTTGTTCGGCACGTAAGGAACGTCGTCGCCGAAGAACCACAGTACGGAGTTGGTTGCCGATTTACGCGACGAACCAGTACCGACCACGTCACCGACGTAGGCGATAGGGAAGCCTTGACCGCGCATTTCTTCGATCTGCTTCATCGGGCCGGTAACGCCTTGGGCGTCAGGCACGATGCCTTCACGGGCCATTTTCAGCATGGCCAGGGCGTGCAGCGGGATGTCCGGGCGGGACCAGGCGTCCGGGGCAGGGGACAGGTCGTCGGTGTTGGTTTCGCCGGTGACCTTGAACACGCGCAGGCTGATCTTGTCGGCCAGGGTCGGACGGTTGCGGAACCACTCGCCGTCAGCCCAGGACTGAATCACGCCTTTGGCGTGTTCGTTGCCGTTGCGGGCTTTTTCCGCGACGTCATGGAACGCATCGAACATCAGCAGGGTGTGCTTGAGTTGAGCGGCAGCGACTGGAGCCAGTTCGGCGCTGTCGAGCAGGTCAACCAGGGTCACGATGTTGTAGCCGCCCTGCATGGTGCCGAGCAGTTCAACAG
Organism: Pseudomonas nunensis; assembly: GCF_024296925.1. NCBI lineage: Bacteria > Pseudomonadati > Pseudomonadota > Gammaproteobacteria > Pseudomonadales > Pseudomonadaceae > Pseudomonas > Pseudomonas nunensis. The sequence goes on along the minus strand of NZ_CP101125.1, from coordinate 3,268,906 downwards.
CGCGCTTCTTGTCGATCAGAGGGGAAGTTGCTTCGCCTTTGGCCAGGGCAGACAGGAAACCGGCCTTTACATAGGCTGCTTCGTCCACGCCAGGTGGAATGCGATTGGTGATCAGGTCAACGAGGAAAGCTTCTTCGCCAGCCGGGGGATTCTTCAGCAGCTCGACCAGGCCTGCAGTTTGTTCGGCGTTAAGCGGCTGGGGAACGATACCCAGTGCTGCACGCTCTTCGATATGTTTGCGGTAGGCTTCAAGCACAGTTATTACCCTCATCAGTGGTCCCAAATGGGTGTCCGGGACGCTCATCCCGAAATTGCCGTACTCATGCGCTGCGTGGCGTTGTGGGCCACTTAGCCAGAATTACCGACAATTCCTTACAGAAGCTGCTTTCAAAGTTTTACGCCTGCAGAACGGGGAGCTGATGAGGGTTGGCGTAGAGCTTTTCCCCGCTGGAAAAACCCTTCGCCAACACCGCTCTGAAGGAACGACTGTGCTCGTGACGCTTTGAAAACAGCTTCTAACGGACATTGGCGCCTTAAAAGGCTGGCTGATTCTACGGCAAAAAAAAATTAAAGGTAAGTTAGCCCCTGAACTTTGAGGGGTGATCAATGTTAGACAAAGGGCTAACATGCCGACCTGTTCTGCTTTCCCGTGTTTTGCCTACCTATGCCCAATCAGACCATCAAGACCCCCTGCGTCGGCCTCTGCTCCACCGTTTACGGTGACCTGGTGTGCCGTGGCTGCAAGCGTTTCCACCACGAAGTGATCAACTGGAACGGTTACAACGAGGAAGAAAAACGCGCGGTGTGGTTGCGTCTGGAGCAACTGCTGTCCCAGGTGATGGCCAGCAAACTGGAAGTTTTCGACCCCCAGCGCCTGCGTTTGCAGCTCGAACAGCGAAAAATCCGCTTTGTGCCGCATCAGTCGGAATATTGCTGGGCCTATCAGTTGATCGCCCGTGGCGCGCGTGTCATCAACAATCTGGAGGCTTACGGGATGGTGCTGATGCCGGAGTTCCGCGACTGGAACCTGCCGGAATTGCGCGATGCCATTGATCGGGAGTTTTTCCTGCTGTCGGAGGCGCATTACCAGCGATATATCGCTCCGGGCTTTTTAAAGGACGCCTTCGGCGCCTAAAAGCTTCGCGAGCAAGCCCGCTCCCACAGGGGATTTGTGAACGCCATAGATCCAATGTGGGAGCGGGCTTGCTCGCGAAGGCGCCCGACCAGACGCTACAAATCTCAATGCCGCGTCACAACCTCTTCCAGATGATCCATGATCTCATCCGGTTTGAGCACCAGCACATCGCTCTCCACCGCATCCAGCACCACTTCCGCCGTATTGCCGATCAACGCCCCGGACAACCCGGACCGCGCCACCGTGCCGATCACGATCACCGCCGCCTGCAGCTTATGCACCATGAACGGAATCAACACATCCGCCGGGCCTTCCTCGATATGCAGGTGGTTGTCATCGATGTCGAATTCGGCCTGGAACGCCTTGCACTGCTCGCGATAGCGCGCCTGGATGGTTTCGCTGAGCTGGAAGGTCGGGTCGGCTGACGAGAGCATCGGCGAAGGATGCGCACTGATCACGTGCAACTGCGCCTTGGCCAGGCTGGCGATGTCGTACCCATGATCGACGATGCAGGCATGCAGCGTGCGGTGTTCGCCGTCGGTGTTGCCGACGTCGATGGCCGCCAGAATGACCCCGCCAGTCCAGGGTTTCGAGGTTTTCACCAGCAATACCGGCGTTGGGCAGTAACGCAGCAGTTTCCAGTCCGCCGGGGTCAGCAGGGCCTTTTTCAGCGGGCTGTCGGGGAAATGCTGCTTGATCACCAGCCCGCAGCCTTCGGCTTGCTGCACATCGACGATGGTTTCGTGCAGGCTTTCGTTCCAGGCCTGCTCGGTGGTGACGCTGTAGCCGTCCTCCACCAGTGCCGCCTTGAGCACGCCCAGCATCGCGCTGTGATCATGCTTGCGATCACACACCAGCAAGTGCAGATGGGCCTGGGTCACGCCCGCGATCAGCTTGGCCCGCTTGAGCGCCAGGCTTTCCGAGTGTTCGGGTTCGATGACCACCAGAATGCTGCGTATGGCTTGCATGATCGGGATCTCCTGAAGATGAAAAACACTGCGTTGGACAACTATAGTTGCTGCCCGGCAACACGGGACTTGATGCATATCAATGGCGGCGACTGGTGGTCTGCCGACAAGCCCGTATAATCGGCGCCCTTCGTTTTGAACCTTTTATCCGTGAGCCCCATGATCCTTCCCGAAATTCACGAGTTCCTCGGCTGCCGCACTCCTGACGGCTGGGTCCAGGCCGCGCTGGCCGATCAGGAAACCTTGCTGATCGACCACAAGAACTGCGAATTCAAGGCCGCCAGCACGGCGTTGAGCCTGATCGCCAAGTATCACTCCCACGTCGATTTGATCAACCTGATGTCGCGCCTGGCCCGGGAAGAACTGGTGCACCACGAGCAGGTCATGCGCCTGATGAAAAAGCGCAAGATCGAACTGCGCCAGCTCTCCGCCGGGCGTTACGCCTCGGGCCTGCGCAAAGTCGTGCGCAGCCACGAACCGGTGAAACTGGTGGATACCCTGGTAGTCGGCGCGTTTATCGAGGCCCGCAGCTGCGAGCGTTTCGAGGCGCTGGTGCCGCATCTGGATGAAGAATTGGGCAAGTTCTACTTCGGCTTGCTGAAAAGCGAGGCCCGGCATTTCCAGGGTTACCTGAAACTGGCCTACCAGTACGGCGACGCCAAGGACATCGCCCAGGTCATCGACCGGGTACGCGCCGCCGAGCAGGAATTGATTGAGTCGCCGGACGTGGAATTCCGTTTTCACAGCGGCGTGCCGACCGCCGCATAAATGCTGGTCATAACCCCTGTCGAGTAAGTAGCAAGCTTCGAATTGATGATTCGACATATTAAAAACGTGTAGTGCAGGGTCGTTCACTGAAGCTGGGCCCTGCATTTCCTCTTGTCTTAAGTTGCCCCATCATGGTTGGGTAGCACAAGAAACTGTTTAATAAAATCCGAGAGTCAGCTGTCAATAAAACGGCGCAACCTCAAGCTTTTATGTGGACGTCAATTTTTATTCCATCAATAGTTTTGCTGTTGGCGCGAGAGGGGGGCGAGGAGCGTAGCGCCAAAAGATAGGTTGTATGTATCGCCTTCCGGGTGAAGCTGCCGCCCTCGTAATCTGAGCGGATAGACAGATACTTGCCTATGGGTTAGATTGGGAAATTGGTAAGTAAACGGTGGATGTTGCGCGGGGTCTATTTGATGGGCCTGGTGTCTGGAAATCCTGCTAAAAAGCTATTGTTGTTTTTATTTTAGAATTGATTGCAGCGAAGGAATGCGATGGGCTCGTTAATAGTAGTTGGAGGTATATGGTTAATTTGGGTGTTAGTGTCCAAGTGGCGTTTGTCAGTTAAAAAGGACAATCAACGGCGCTCCAGTGTTGCGCCGGTGCGAACTTCCACCGTTACTCCTGCACCAAGGCCGGTTCGTCCGGCACCGCCACCGCCACCGCCACCGCCACAACCACAACCACAACCACAACCAAAGCCACCCAGCAATGAAGTATTTCGCCCTGCTGCGCGTTCTGTAAACAAGCCGGCTATAAGTTTTAAAGATGCTTCGGCTGCCCCTGCTGCAGGCACTAAATCTATTGCCACTGATTTGAGCGGCTTGCATGATGCTTTTACAGGTGCCCTGCTTAATCAAAAGTTAGGTCTGTATCAATGTCAAGCCTGCAAGGTTTACTATCACACTGAAAGCTTTCAGCTCCTAAAAGAGGTGAATAACGCTCAGTGCGTTTCCTGTCCTTCTATAAATATTATATCGGTTGTTTTTGGAGCGCCGTCCAAAGGAAGAGATTACACGCCAGATGTTGTGACGTTAGGTAATTATCACCAGTATGTGGGTTCGGTTGTTACATTTGAAGGCCTGGTACATAAGGTAAGGGAAAGCAGCCGAGGTAACGACTACGCCGTTATGTTTGAAGATAAGTCGTGGGTGAAGAGTTTTAAATTGGTGTTTTTTCGTGGGGCTGTCAAAAAAATTGGCGGAAGCCAAATTCTCGGTTTGAGTGGAAAGAGAGTCAAGGTTCGAGGACTGATTATTGAGCATCCTGATTTTGGATTCGAAATAGTTGTTTCTGAAAAAGCAATGATTCTGAGTGTCGGTTAATGAAGTGGGTTGATATTGACACTGGCTATAAGAGTCAGCTTGATCGCATTAAATGTCAGAATCCGTACGAGCGTTTAGGTGTCTCTGAAACGGCGACATTGGATGAGGTGAAGGGGGCTTATCGAAGAAAAATCAAGCTTTATCATCCTGATAGAGCGGACGCTTTTATGTCCAGCTATGTTACGGAAGTTATCAAGTTATTGAATCAGGCTATTGAGCAGATAAAAAAGGAGAAGAGTCATGAGCAGTGACCGCTATCAGCGTCATTCTTTAATCGATTGGTTTTCACAGGAAGATGTGAAGGCTGCAACGTTTGCGATTGTTGGCTGTGGCGCCGTAGGAAATGAAGTTGCAAAAAACTTGGCTCTGCTCGGGGTCGGTAATGTTGATCTGTATGACTTTGATACTATCGAACTTCATAATCTGACGAGAAGCGTTCTTTTTAGGGAAGGCGATGTTGGTAGCTTTAAGGCAGAGGTCGCCGCCGCGCGGATAGAAGAGCTTGATCCGAATATCAATGTGGGGTTTTTTCTCGGGGATTTTTGGGATGAAATGTCATTGGATCGAGCGGCATCATATAGTTGCATTATTTGTTGCGTTGATAATTTTGAGGCCAGGATTAGGCTCAATCAACTCTGCTTGATCGCTAAAACAAATCTTATAAATACGGGGATAGATAGCCGATTCTGCCAAGTCGAAGTTTTTCCTTTTGCCTCAACAACGCGTGTGGCGTGCTATGAATGTAATCTTCCTAATAGTGCTTATGAGCGAATGCAGGCACGATACTCTTGCGGGTGGTTGAAAAAAATCTCTTTTGTCGAGAAGAAGATTCCCACGACAATAATAACATCCAGCCTGACTGGCGCGTTAGCAGTCTCAAATGCACTTGATATGACCAGAGGCGTTGCTCTTGATGAATCGAAACGAATATTGATTGATTCATTCAGTGGGCGCTCAACACTCAGCAGCATTGAATCGAGTTGCAGTTGTCCTGCTTGCGCATTATTGGTTGGGCGAGTTTCAGTGTTGAAGGGAGGTTCGCAAATCCATAGCAGTCTGGGTTTTCCTGCGGGGGATTCAGATGATTACGTAGTTACCAGTGATCCAGTGCTGGTTTCAACTCGGTGTGTCGTGTGCAGTCCGTCAATCGACGACTTCGATATTATTTTTCAGCGGGCTTCAAGTTATGATGCATCAATTAACACATGTGTGCGCTGTGGAATTGATTCGGTGCAGGTCGTGATCAAGGATTCATTTTCGCTGCACGAATTAAATCATGATTTTTACGGAATGCAGTTTCCTTGTAAATTCATCCGTATGTGTGTAAACGAACAGACAACTATTATCGAGATGGAGTAATTGAAGTGTCGGATATCAACGTGATTATTAGAACGGCCGATCAGACAAGGAAGGCTGAAGTGGCGTTGAAAAGCAGTAATACGGGGGCGGACATCATACAAGCGTCGGTGGATAACTGGTCGCTGCCGATTGATACAGACTACAGTTTGGTTAATACAACCACTGGTAAAACGCTTACGCCAAATGCGTTGCTTCAAGATGCAGGTGTAAAAAACGGGGATATTCTTGAGGTTCAACCGGTACTTGTCGCGGGGTAGTAAGTTATGAATGCTATGGCTGAGCGCGTGTTCCAGGATCTGCGTAAAATTGAAGAACTTTCTAAAGCCGCAGAGGGACGTGTGACGATTAGGAGCAAATCAGGCAATCCTATTAACACGATTATTCTTGAACTAAATTTTCCTACTGCTCCATCCACAAAATATCCGCAGCTTGTACAGAAAAGAACAGAAGTAAAAATAGAGCTTTTAAGCCGTTATCCTTTTCAGGAACCGGTAGCGACGATTACAACCCCAATATTTCACCCTAATGTATATAGTTCCGGCAGGGTCTGTTTGGGGAGTAAATGGCTTCCCACACAAGGTCTCGATTTGTTAGTTAAACGGATTATTCAAATTATAACGTTCGACGAGACTATCTTGAACGAAGCGTCGCCCGCGAATAGAGATGCGCTGCTTTGGTACAGGACTGCCGTAAGGACTAGTCCAAATGCTTTTCCTACCGGAAAGTTGATCATCAAAGAGCAGCCTGCAGGGAAGGTTGGCTGGAACAACGTGAGCAGCGAGACTACTGAAAAAGCGGTGATAATCTGTCCTTCATGTAAAGCATCTCTTCGCGTGCCATTTGGTAAAAAAGGAAATGTCTCCTGTCCAAAATGTAACGTCACGTTTTATATAGAAACGTAAATATGAAATGGAATAATGTAAAGGCAGATATATTCTCGGTGGGCCTGGCTGAGTTTTCACGAGGATGGAGTTCTTTCGATTTGGTTAGGTTGATCAGTTCGTCGAAAGACTGCCCCGTCGTTATAATGGAATCGCGCGTCAGGGAAGATATACTTTTGCACTTAAGCTCTGAGCGGGTTGAGTTGGGCGGACTACTCATTGGAAGTGTTGTGAGCTCACTCGATCTTGAGCGAGGAGTCACCATAGTTAAAGTTTCCAGTTTCATGGATAGCAAGGTGTTCAACTCTACGTCTGTCTCTCTAAGCATGGGTGCCGAAGTCTGGCAGCGCGCGAATGCCAATAGAGAGCCAAATAGTTTTGTTGTTGGTTGGTATCACAGTCATCCTGACTTGGGAGCGTTTTTTAGTGGTACCGACAGAAAAACCCAACGTGACTTTTTTAACACTAAATATAGTGTGGGCCTCGTTATTGATCCAATTAGAAATGAAGAGCGTTGGTTCTTTGGAGAGGACTCGGTTGAAATAGCGCAAGAAAATGTTTTGGTTGTATCTGGCGTTTTGCCTTTGTCATGACGGATTCACGTCAGAATCTTTTTTGGCTTAGCTCCTCTTGTAAAATTTCGTTCTGTCGAATAGTGGTTAAATCGTAAGACGTGGTGTCCCGCATGCCACCGTCACCCCAATCAGCCAGCTGAGTATCAAAAATTGCAGCCTTCGGCAAATCAGGTGTGATCTATTGATTCAAAACTGTTAAAAACTCTTAAGAGTATGAAACATCACCCAAAACCGGCCCCCATGGCCGGTTTTTGCTGCCTGCCGTCACCGTCCCGCCATCGATTGCCGCCATAATGCCGCCCACTTCAAACAGGGGTTGGCAGACGGTCGTTATGGATAACCTGGGTTTTGGCAAAGTTTTGCTGGTGGAAGATGACGAGAAGCTCGCCGGGCTGATCGCGCATTTCCTGTCCCAACATGGCTACGAGGTCCGGGCAGTGCACCGTGGCGACCTGGCGTTGGCCGCGTTTCTGGAATTCAAACCGAAAATCGTCGTGCTCGACCTGATGTTGCCGGGCCAGAGCGGCTTGCACGTGTGCCGCGAGATTCGCAGCGTGTCTGACACGCCCATCGTCATCCTCACCGCCAAGGAAGACGACCTCGACCATATCCTCGGCCTGGAATCCGGCGCCGATGACTACGTGATCAAACCGATCAAACCGCCAGTGCTGCTGGCCCGTCTGCGTGCGTTGCAACGTCGGCAAGTGCCTGAAACCGCCGTGTGCAGCGCCCTGGAGTTCGGCCATCTGAGCATCGACCGCAGCTGCCGCGAAGTGCGCCTGGCGGGCGAGGGCATCGAGCTGACCACCATGGAGTTCGAGCTGCTGTGGTTGCTGGCCAGCGCCGCCGGCAAGATTTTGTCCCGGGATGACATCCTCAACCGCATGCGCGGCATCGCTTTCGATGGCCTCAACCGCAGCGTCGACGTCTACATCAGCAAGCTGCGCGCCAAGCTCCGGGACAATCCTCGGGAGCCGGTGTGCATCAAGACCGTTTGGGGCAAGGGTTACCTGTTCAATCCGTTCGCGTGGGAGCTTTAGATGCTGCGGTTATTTCTTGGGTTGTACCTGATGCTGGCCGTTGGGCTGGTGTTGGCGTTGCAGACCGTCGAACACACCTTTAACGCACTGCTCGATAACCAGATGCAGGCGTATAACCGCGAGGCCGTGCGCGGGCAGGCGTATTCGCTGGTGGAGCAGATTCGCGGTCTGGAAGGGCCGGGGCGCGAGCAACAACTGGAGGCGCTGCGCCCGCATTACGGCTTGGGTCTGACGCTGGTCAATGCTGACGATCTTGCCCTCGATGATCAGGAAAAAGCCTTGCTGGCCGAAGGCCTGCTGGTGATTCGGGAGAAGTACACGCAGTTCATTTCTTCGATTGATGGGGGGCCGCAGCTGCTGAGCATCAAGTTGCCGGCGGAGCCGAGCCTGATGCCGTTCTACATCACGGCGGCTTACCTGATGCTGGCGGTGCTGATCGGCATCGTACTGTTCTTCTGGGTGCGCCCACACTGGCGGGATCTGGAGAAACTGCGTCTGGCCGCCGAGCGCTTTGGCGATAACGATCTGTCGTCGCGGATCCAGTTGTCCAAGCGCTCGAACATTCGCGATTTGTCCGAACACTTCAACCTGATGGCCGCGCGCATCGAAGGCCTGATCGCCAATCAGCGCGAGCTGACCAACGCGGTATCCCATGAGTTGCGCACGCCGATTGCGCGGCTGTCATTTGAACTCGATCAGCTCAAGCAACAACCCGATCCGGCGCAGAACCGCGAATTGATTGCCGACATGTACGCCGACCTTGGCGAGCTGGAAGAAATGGTCTCGGAACTGCTGACTTACGCCAGCCTGGAACGCGGCGCCACGGTGATCACCCGGGAGAATATCCAGGCCAGCAGCTGGCTCGACAGCGTAGTCGGCAGCGTGGCGCTGGAAGCGGAAGCGGCGGGGGTGCAACTGCTGATTGTCGAGTGCCAGATTGATGAAGTGCGGATCGAGCCGCGCTTTATGGCGAGGGCGGTGATCAACCTGCTGCGCAATGCCATTCGTTATGCCGCCGGGCGGGTAGAAGTGTCGCTGGTGCGCAGTGGCGATCAGTATGAAGTGCAGGTCAATGATGATGGGCCGGGTGTGCCGGTGGATGGGCGGGAGAAAATCTTCGAACCGTTCTCGCGGCTGGATGCCAGTCGGGATCGGCGGACCGGTGGTTTCGGGCTGGGGTTGGCGTTGGTACGACGGGTGTCGCAATCCCATGGCGGGCAGGTCGAAGTGGCGGATTCGCCGTGGGGTGGGGCGTCGTTTCGCATGACCTGGGCGCATCTCGACTAGCTGTGTTGGCCCACGGACGCCATCGCGAGCAAGCTCGCTCCCACAGGGGATTTGTGTCGTTCACAAAACCAATGTGGGAGCGAGCTTGCTCGCGATTAGGCCATCAGCAACACCAAAAAATCAGCCGGGAGCAGACCACCGGCCCAGCCACCGACCTTAGAAATCCCACTTCGTGGTCAACGTCAGATTCCGCGGCTCGCCGTAGAACGTGGTGTCGAAGTTGCCCAACCCCGTCAAATAACGCTTGTCGAACACGTTGTTGGCATTGGCCGTGAAGCTCAGATGCTCGTTGTACTGATAGCGAGTCATCAGGTCCACGAGGGTGTAGCCGCCCTGTTTGATCTGGGTGTAGTCGCCGACGGTCGGGCTGTAGATCTTGCCGTAGAAAGCGCTCTGCCAACTGATGCCGCCACCGACGGTCACCTTGTCCAGCGCGCCGGGCAGGCGATAGGTGGTGAAGGTGCGCACCACGTGTTCCGGTTTGCTGGTGGACAGCGGGAACCCGAAGATCCGTTGCTCGTCGGCATCGCGGGTGCGGGCGTAGGTGTAGCCAGCCGACAGGTTCCAGCCGTCCGCCAGTTCGCCGGCCAGTTCCAGTTCGATACCTTGGGTCTTGGTGCCATCGACCGCTTTGTAGATGCCTTCATTGGTGATCGCGTTAGTGCCGATCGACTCGGCGACGCCGTCCTGCTCGATGCGGAACAGGGCCAGGCTGGCATTCAGTTTGCCGTCGAAATAAGCCGCTTTCAGACCGGTTTCATAGGCGTCGCCCTCGATCGGGGCCAGGGTCGTGCCGTTAATGTCCTTGTAGGTTTGTGGCTGGTAGATCGAGGTGTAGCTGGCGTACACCGAGTACACATCGTTCAGGTCATAGATCACCCCGGCGTAAGGCGTGACGACGCCGTGTTCCTTGTAGCTGGCGTGAGTGTCGTCCAGCCCGGCGCCAGGGTTGTAGCCGTAATCTTCGTTGTACTTGAAAGTGCTCAAGCGGCTGCCGAGGATCACCGACAAATCGTCGGTCGGGCGCAGGCGCGTGGCCAGGTACACGCCGTTCTGGCTCTGGGTGCGCTCGTATTTGCCGTTCTTCGGGAACTCCTGTTTCGGCAGATGACCGTTCCAGTCATAAATACTGCCTGGCACCAGTTCGAAGGCGCTGGTGTCGTAGGTCGAACCGGTCTGGCGCGAGTGGGACGTCATGACGCCAGCCACCAGTTCGTGCTCGCGACCACCCAGGCTGAACGGTCCGGAGACGTTCACGTCAGCGGTGTTCTGCACCCGATGACCTTCCCAGCGACCCCAGTACAGGAACATGCCTTCGCCGGTGACCCGATCCGGGTTGCCGCCGCTGGCCGAGGCCAATTGGGTGTCGTGAATCGTGGTTTTCTGATCGACGCTGACCTTGAGTTTCCAGTCATTCGCCAGGGCCTGCTCCAGCGAGGCGAAATAGGTGGTTTCGTCGAAATCGCGACGGCTCCAGTCGGCGGCCGGGTTGAAGTGACGTGGGAAGTCGGTGCGCCCGCCATCGGAGAAATACGTCGGGTTGCCGGTCCAGGAACTGCCGCGCGGGGTCGCACTGGATTTGTCGATGCCGAAGGTCAGCAGGGTATCGGGCGTCAGGTCAGCTTCGAGAATCCCGTAATACAGGTCTTTCTTCTGGCTGTAGTGATCCTGATAGGAATTCTTGTTCGAGTACGAGCCGACAAAACGACCGCGCACGCTGCCGGATTCATTCAGCGACCCGGAAATATCGCCAACGCTGCGATAGGCATCCCACGAACCCACAGTGCCGCTGATCGAGGCTTTGAATTCCTTGGTCGGCTTTTTGCGGATCAGGTTGACGGTGGCGGACGGATCGCCCGAACCGGTCATCAGGCCGGTCGCGCCCTTGATCACTTCGATGCGGTCGAGGCTGGCGGAGTCGTCGCTATTGTTAGGGTTTTCGCCATACACACCGTCGTAAGGCTGGTTCACGCCGTCGTACTGGAAATTGGTGATGGCGAAACCACGGGCGGAAAACTCGGTACGGTCGCTGTCGTACTTTTGCGTCGAGATGCCGGGGGTGTTGCGCAACGCATCACCGACGCTCTGCACACCGCGATCATCCATTTGCTGACGGGTGATTACGGTGACCGATTGCGGGGTTTCCCGCAGCGACAACGGCAGACCGGTGGCCGAAGACGTCTGGCCGGTGGTGTAGGAATGCGTGTCTTCGGTGGTCGCGCCCAAACCCTGAGCGGAGATGTTGGTGGCGTCCAGTTGCAATGCATCGCCTTTCGAAGTGCCGGTTTCAGCGGCTTGGGCGGCGGAGGCAAGGCTCAGCAGGGCGGCCGGAAGGGCCAGTGCCAAAGGGCACAAGGCAAAACGAAAACGCGCGGCGAGGTGGTGCGGCATGGCGGTCCCTTTGTATCAATCGGTCGGTAATTGAATGCTTCTGAAGGGTTAACCGAACGAAAAACGCAAAGGGGAACTGCGGGGTGGAAAATAATTGATGTTTTTCCACGTGCCGAAAGAGCGATGAGTAACCTGTGGCGAGGGAGCTTGCTCCCGCTCGAGTGCGAAGCGCTCGCAAAATTGATAGTGCGACATAGATTTTGGGGCCGCTTCGCAGCCCAGCGGGAGCAAGCTCCCTCGCCACAGAGTTTGTGTTTACTTCTCCAAACCCAACCGCTCATGCCACTCGGCAATTGACTCCTCTGGGTAAACATCGAACTCCTGATCCTTGGGCTTCACCTCAACCTCCACCCACGGCGCCTTCGACCCCAGCATCAAATGCGTGTGCTCCGGCGGCACCGGCAGCGGGGTGTCGATGGCCGAGGCGAACGGGTGGATCAGCTCTGGCCACTCGGGGCTGAACAGCCATAAACCGCTGCCGCACACCGAACAGAAATGCCGCTCCGCCGTGCTGCTATGCGCGCGTTTATCGCCGTCTTCTTTGAGCCGTGCATGGTAGATCGAAATGTGTTTGCGCCCGCGCACCTTCAGGCTGTTCGCGTCGCCACTGATGTTGATCGCATACCCTCCACCGCCCTGGGTCTTGCGGCAGATCGAGCAATAGCAACGCTGGTAAGGGTAGGGGTGGGCGCTGGTCAGATTGAACGACACCGCGCCGCAATGGCACGAACCTTCGAGCTGCATGACAACCTCCGGCGGTTCTTGAATGGACTCAAGACAGCCTAGACCCTCAGCGACTTTCGACCGGCACCAGAATCGCGTCGCCGGTCGCCACCAGTTTCAGTTGATCGCCGGTTTGCGCGAACAACTCGGCACGGGCGAACACCTGCTTCTTGCCGGCCTTCACCACCCGGCCCTTGGCGATAAACACTTCACCGACCGCCGGGGCCAGGCAGTTGACCGAAAAGTGCGAAGCCAGCACGTTGCCGGCCACCGTCCCGGCAGCAAACCCGCAGGCGGTGTCGAGCAGCGCACCGATCAGCCCGGCGTGCAGGAAACCGGCGTATTGCGCCATATCCGCTTCTCGAAACGCCATAGTGAGGTCGGCTTCACCGCTCTCGGCGCGGGTCACTTCGAAACCGGCCCAGCGGTTGAAAGCTGAAGTTGAATTGATCTGTTTGAGTGCATTGAGCATGACGAATCCCTCCGATTGAGGGATCAACATGCGCCGGGATTGTGGGGAAGTCATGGTGGATAAAGTCGGGTGATGGACTGGGGGAATGTTGGTGAATGGGCCGGCGCCTTCGCGAGCAAGCCCGCTCCCACAGGGGATATGTGTCGGGCACAAGGCTAATGTGGGAGCGGGCTTGCTCGCGAAGAACGATAACGCGGTCCCACTGGACGCCCACCGCCCGCCAAGTCAGCATGAGCACCTAAAAAAGGGCCCTGATCATGCGACGACTACCCTCCCTGGCAGCACTCAAAACCTTCGAATGCGCCGCTCGCCACGCGCATTTCGGCCGGGCGGCCGCCGAGTTGTGTGTCACCGACAGCGCCGTCAGCCATCAGATCCGCCAGCTCGAAGAGCAACTGGGCGTGTCGCTGTTTATCCGCGAAGGCCGGCAGATTCGCCCGACCATGGCCGCCGGGCGCTTGATGCAGAGCTTGCAGCACGCCTTCGAGCTGATCGGCGAGGCCTGCGATGAACTGCGCGACCCGTCATCCCTCGCCGTGTTGCGCCTGGCGGTCACCGCCGAGTTGGCGCAAAAATGGTTGATGAGTCGCCTCACGGATTTCTACGCGCGCTATCCGCACATCACCTTGCACCTCTACGAACAACCGATCGACGCCACCGCGCCGGGGGAAGACATCGACCTGGCGATCACCTACGGCACCGGCCCGGTGGACAGCAGTGCGTACTTCGTCCGGCCATTGCCGGCGTTGCAGTTCTTCCCGGTGTGCAGCCCCGGCCTGTTCAACCAGGGCACCCTCAAAACCCCGAAGGACCTGGCCCGCCATTGCCTGCTGCACGACGATCAGGACGGCAAGACCTGGACCGCTTGGCTCACCAGCCATGCCGGCGACCAGCGCCCTGAACGCCAGTTGTATTTCGCCCACGCCGGTCTGGCGCTGGAAGCGGCGGCCCAAGGGCAGGGCGTGGCCATGGGCGACAACCTCACGGCCCAGGAAGATTTGCTCAGCGGTCGGTTGGTGCGTCCCTTCACCGCCAATATCACCGCACTGGGCCAATATGCGCTGGTGTGCGAACGGGTGCGACTGGAGCGCCCGGCCGTGGCGCAGATGCTGGAATGGTTCAACGATCAGCTGATCGATTGATGAGTTGAATTCAACTATTCCGAAATAATCATCGTTGGCGAGGAGGGCGCTGGCGACCTTAGCCTGTGGTCATTCCAATCCCCGCTGATGAGGTTTGCCCATGGCACGTTTGCTCGATTCCACCCCTAAGCACGACGGTTTCCGCCTGCCCGGCGAGTTCGAAAGCAAATCCGGATGCTGGCTCGGCTGGCCGGAGCGCACTGATGTATGGCGCAACGGCGCAAAGCCTGCGCAGAAAGTTTGGGTGCAGATCGTCACCGCGATCTCCCAGAGCGAACCGGTTACCGTGTGTGCCTCCGCCGCACAATTCGCCACCGCCCGCCGTCAACTGCCGCCGCAAGTGCGGGTAGTGGAAATGACCTGCAACGACACCTGGTTCCGCGACAGCGGCCCGTGCTTTGTGGTCAACGACGCCAGTGGCGAAGTGCGCGGCGTAGATTTCGAATTCAACGCCTACGGCGGCCTCGGCGGCGGCTTGTACTACCCGTGGGACAAGGACGACCAGATCGCGAGCAAGATCCTCGAAATCGAACGTTTCGACCGTTACCGCGCGCCGCTGATTGCCGAACTCGGCGGCATCCAGAGCGACGGCCAGGGCAGCATCCTCACCACCGAACAATGCCTGCTCAACCGCAATCGCAATCAACATCTGGGCAAAGAAGAAGTCACCCGGCGGCTGACCGATTACCTCGGCGCCGAGCAGATCATCTGGCTGCCACGGGGCTGCAAATTCGACGAAACCGATGGCCACGTCGATGACCTCGCGTGCTTCGTCCGTCCCGGCGAAGTGGTGCTGCAATGGACCGACAATCGCGATGACCCGCAGTGGGAAATCTACCAGGAAGCCTACGACATCCTGCGCAGCACCCGCGATAGCCGTGGCCGCGAGTTGATCGTGCACAAATTGCCGCAACCGGACGTGCTGGAATGGACCGCCGAAGAAGCCGAAGGCCTCGACCAGCAGGACAGTACCCATACCCGTCAGGCCGGGACGAAAATCTGCGCGTCGTACATCAACTACTACGCCGGCAACACCTCGATCGTGGTGCCGCTGTTCGGTGACCGTCAGGATCAGGCGGCGTTGGCGACCCTCGCGGAACTGTTCCCGCAGCACAAAATCGTCGGCATCGAAAACTCCCGGGAAATCCTCCTTGGCGGCGGCAACGTCGCCTGTATCACCATGCCGCAGTACGCTGCGCCTGCTTGCAATAAACAGGGAGTGTAATCATGGGCCTGCACAAACTGACTCAGGCGTTATTGCTGGTGCTTGCACCCCTGTGTGTGCAGGCCGCCGACACCACCAAACCGGTGGTCAACTTGTACATCTGGGGCGAGTACCTGGCCCCGGACACCTTGAGCAATTTCGAGAAGCAGACCGGCATTCATGTGGTCGCCGATCACTTCGATTCGCTGGAAACCGTCGAGACCAAACTGCTCACCGGACGCAGCGGCTATGACCTCGTGCTGACGGCGGGGCAGCATTTGTCCCGGGCGATCCAGAGCGGCGCGATCCAGACCGTGGACAAGCAGCAACTGCCGCACTTTGCCGGCGTTGGCGAAGAGTTTCGCCAGCACATGGCGGTGTTCGATCCGGGCAATCGCTACGCCGGGATCTACGCGTGGGGCACCACGGGCGTGGGCTATCAGGAGGAAGCGGTGAAACAGCGTCTGCCTGACGCACCACGGGACAGTTGGGCGATGTTGTTCGATCCGGCGGTGGTGTCGAAATTCGCCGATTGCGGGGTCAGTCTGCTCAACGATCCCAACGAAGTGTTCGCGGCGGTCATGAAGTACATGGGCCTGGACATCAATCGCCAGAACCTCGATGACCTGAAACTCGCCGAGCAGCAACTGGCGAAAATCCGGCCCTACATCCGCTACTTCGACAACGATTTGAACATCAGCGATCTCGCCAACGGCAACACCTGTGTGGCCATGTCGTGGAACGGCAACGTGGCCATCGCTGCCGGCCAGGCTTCGGCGGCGAACAAGCCGTTCAAACTGAATTACCGCATACCGAAGGAGGGCACGTTGATCTGGTTCGACGCCATGGTCATTCCCAAGGACGCGCCGCATCCGCAGGCCGGGCTGGCGTTGATGGATTACCTGATGACCCCGCAAGTGATTGCGCCGATCACCGACACCATTCACTACGCCAATGCGATCACGGCGGCGGACGAGTTGATCGATCCGGCGATTCGTAATGATCCGGGAACGTATCCGTCGGCGGCGGTGAGGGCTTCGTTGTATAGCAAGAATGACAATGGCAAGGCGTTCAACCGGGCGTTGATTCGGGCGTTCAGTCGGTTGAAGTCGGGGTTGTAGATGTGCAGTGTTAATCGCGCGCCAAGGGACGTGAAACTGGTGAGTGGAAGCTCCACTCACGAGATTTTCTGTTCAACCCAGATAGCAAGCAACGACAGCCTCTTCAAACCGGAGTCGGCAAACACCTGTGGCCAGAATCCGTTTGTCCGCTAACACCAGGACGGATTCCCAAAGATTTCGATCAATGCCAATCCTGGAATTGACGTAACCTTTTCCCTGGCCAAATGAAGCGTCCAGTTTCCCACTCAGTTCGTAACGACCCACCAGGCTGATTTCTTCTGACCTACGGCCGGTGCTGCCGACCGCGATAATGTGGTTGTCAGTGTCGAGCCCCAGGTCTGCCCACACACAACTACCCGCTCCTGCAAGTTCGCTGACCAATGGCTGTCCATTATTGAAGGTCAGATTCGGGCTACCACTGGCATTGAAGGCGGCCAGTAAACAGCGTCGCCCGACGCCCCAAACATCGTTACGTACTCTGTCGATATGTCCCGCCACAAAAAAGCTGCCATTGGGGCGCAGTAGCAGGGCTGATAGTGATGTGTCGGTATCCTCGGCACGGAATCGTAGGATTCCATCGTCTGAAAAACTGGTATCAGGCGTTCCATCACTGTTAAAGCGCAGTACAGCGGCGGCGTCTATTTCGGAACCTGCCGCGGTAATTACACCGTTCTCTGAGACTTTGACTGCCGTGATGGTGACGTACTCCAAGATAATATGGCCTGTCTTGTTGAAACTCAGGTCAGCGGCACCATTTTCGTCGAGCTGTTGAAGCAGACGTTGTCGCCCGATCACGATTTTTCCATTCGGTGCGACGGCAATGATGGTTGAAGGTCCAGTGCCTGATTTTTCACTTTGCTCCTGCAGCGCAGCGTTATGCTCAGCATTGAATACAGGAGGAATCAGTGCGACACCTCCGTCGCCAAAACTCGTATCCAGCGTCCCATCGGCCAGGAATCTCGCTACCGCGTCGCCTCGCTCGCCGTCGTTGTGGGCGCCTAGCAAGATGATCCTTCCATCATCGAGCAACTGAGCCCCAAGTCCTGACGCTCCGATTCCTTTTTTGAAAGTTCCCACGACCAAACCTTCATCGCCGAATGATTCATCGAGTTTCCCATTGGGCAATAGCTGAGCCAACTGATAGAAAAAACCGTCATCGTTCCTGACTGTGCCTACAAGCAGAGCTTTGCCGTCGGGCCGTTGTCCGAAAAAGGTGAGAGGCCGACTGTATACGGCAAATTGATCCATCGTTCCGTTGGTGCCAAATGTGCGGTCCAGATCGCCTGGTGCACGGGATGTAACAGAAGGTTCGTCCTGAAGGTTCATGAACAATCTCCAAAAGGTTAGCCCCTTACTGGGTTGTTCGAATATGGAACGGCGAAGGTAAATTGCCTACTGTCAGATCTGACAGGTGATCAGTACGCTCAGACAAAAGATCAAACGGGGTTGTAGCCTTTCACTGTTTGGGAACCCGCCACAAATACCACGAAGCCACCGTACGAAACGGACTCCACCCGAACCCAATCTCAATCATCTGCTTACGCGTAGGCTGCACCTCCAACCCCTTCATCCGCCGATAGCCCTCACGCACGCCGAAATCATCGGCGGGCAAGATATCCGGCCGCTCCAGGCTGTAGATCAACAACATCTCCACCGTCCAGCGCCCAACCCCGCGCAAGGTAATCAGGCGCTCGATCAACGCTTCATCATCCATGGCCAGCGCCGTAGCGTAATCCGGCACCACCCCATCCAGTGTCGCCTGGGCAATCCCCTGAATGGTCGCAATCTTGCCGGCGGAAAACCCGCAGCTGCGCATCTGCTCAAAGCTTGTCGCCAGGATCTGCTCCGGGCGTGGGAACGCACTCGAAGGAAACAACCCAATCAACCGCCCGACAATCGCATCCCCGGCCTTGGCATGCAGCTGCTGATAGGCAATCGCGCGCACCAGCGATTCATACGGATCCCGCGCCGGATGCGGCTGATGCAGGCACGGACCGATGGCTGTGATATGGCGCCGCCAGTCGTCATCGAGGGCGGCCAGAAATTCACTGGCGGGCTGGTAGATATCGGGCATGGAACTCAAGTTTTCTTCAGCAGCGAGTTCACTTCGCCATAGGTGAGTGCCTTGAGGTCATGGGTATCGAGCTTGCCGGTTTCCAGAAAGCTTTTCGCCACGCTCGCCATGGCGCCGTACAGGAATTCAGCGATGCCCGACCCGGCACTCAAGCGCCGCACGCCGAGGGTTTTCAGTTCCTCGGGCGACGGCAGGGAGGCCCAGCCCAGCACGTTCACCGGCAGCGGCGTGCCACGGCAGATCGCGGCGATCTCGTACTCCGCCGTCACACCCGCGGCGAACAACCCGTCAGCCCCGGCGGCTTGATACAGTGCGGCGCGCCTGAGCGTTTCGGCGACGCGGTCTTCGGCAGGCACCAGGCCCTTGAGGTACACGTCGGTGCGCGCATTGATAAACAGCTTCACGCCCCGGCGCTCGGCCACTTGCCGGGCGACTTCGATCTTGCGTGCCAGCAACTCGGGCGGGGAAGCGCCGTCCTCGATGTTGATCCCGACGGCACCGGCGGCGAGCACCGCGTCGATCACTTCGCCGACCCGCGCCAGGTCATCGGAATAACCGGCCTCAATGTCCACGGTCAGCGGCACATTGATCACCCGCACGATGGATTCCACCGTCGCCACCAAACGTTCGAGGGGCAGGGCGTTGCCGTCGGGATAACCATGCACCCAAGCCACCGCCGCACTGCTGGTGGCCACGGCTTTGTTGCCCAGTTGTTCCACCAGCCGCGCCCCGGCGGCATCGGCGACGTTGGTGAGGATCAGCAGGCCGTCCTGATGCAGCCTGTGGAACTGTTGGTCGAACGCTTCCATCGAGTTTCCTTCCCTATGAAATGATCAAAATGCCAATGCCTGAGTGATCTGCACCGCCGCTTTTTCCAACCTGAGGAGAAACGCCTTGCGCGGCTGTCCACCACCATAGCCGGTCAGCGAACCGTCCGCACCGATCACCCGGTGACAGGGCAGCACAATCGCCAAACGGTTATGCCCGTTGGCCAGGCCCACGGCGCGACTGGCGCCGGGTTTGCCCAACAGCGCGGCGATCGCGCCATAGGTGCTGGTCTGGCCGTAGGGGATCCGCGCGAGCTCAGCCCAGACCTGCCTGGCGAATTCGCTGCCCGGCAGGTGCAATGGCACGCGGAACTCGGTCAGCTCGCCAGCGAAATACTGCGCCAGTTCGGTTTCGATTTGCTTCAAGTGGCCGTTGTGTCCTGGGGCCACGACGTAGCCATAACGGTTCTGCAATTCTTCGACTTCCCTGGTCAGCGCCGGGCGATCGAGAAACTCCAGCAGCACCAGGCCACGGCGTTCGGCCATGGCGATCATCGGTCCCAGCGGCGTGGTCAGACGGGTGAACAGCAGCGGCTCGCTGTTGGCAGCGCGCCCCGGTGTGATGTGGAAAGACTTCTGAAAGGCATCGCGAAAACCGCTCAGGGATTCGTAGCCTGAGTCGAACGCCACGTTGTCGATGGATTCGCCCTGCTTGATCCCGCCCAGGGCCATGCCCAGGCGCCGGGTGCGCAGCCACGCATGGAAAGTCATACCGAAATGTTGCTTGAACCAGCGACGCAATTTTAGTGGTTCGATGCCTTCGGCTTGCAGCTGCGTGTCAGTCCAGCGCTGCTCCGGATCGGAGTCCACAAAGGTGAGCAAGCGCTGCACCCAGTCCGGCGCAATGGCCGCCGCATCCAGCGGTTTGCAGCGCAGGCAGGCGCGGTAGCCGGCAGACATGCACTCGTCGGCATGCGCAAAGAACTCGACGTTCTCGGGCTTGGGTTTGCGCGCCGTGCAACTGGGCCGGCAGAAAATCCCGGTGGTCTTGACCGCAGTAAAAAACACCCCCTCGTAGGCGGTGTCTCGTTCAAGCATGGCGCGGACCATCTCGGCGTGGGGTGGCAGCACAACGTTTTGTAGGTTCATGGGCTGAGCATAAGTCCGCTTGCGGGATGCCTCCACCGGTAAATCGACAGTGAATTTCGTCAAATCAAAGGAGCACTGCAGACCCCTGTGGGAGCGGGCTTGCTCGCGAAGGCGGTGTGTCAGGCAACATCTTTGTTGAATGTTAAACCGCTTTCGCGAGCAAGCCCGCTCCCACAAGGGCAGGTCAAGTTCAGGCCCGCCGCGCCATCAACAACACCGAAGCCGCCGTCGACAACAACCCGGCGCAGCAGCGGTTGAAGATCCGCTTGCCGCGCGGCTCAGCGAACCAGCGGCGCATGTGCAGGCCCATGTAGGCGTAGGCGCTAATGGCGATCCATTCCAGCATCAGGAACAACGCGCCCAGCACCGCGAATTGCGGGGTGATCGCGCGGGTCGGGTCGACGAATTGCGGGAGAAACGCGGTGAATATCAAAATCGCCTTCGGATTGCCCGCCGCCACCAGGAACTCCTGGCGCGCCAAGGCCAGGATCCCCACGGGCGCGCCTTCCACGGCGTTCTGCGCACCGGGATCGGCCCGCCACAGTTGCCAGGCGAGATAAAACAAATACGCCGCCCCCAGAATCTTGATCCCGTAGAACAACAACTCGGACGTTTGCAGCACCACCGCCAGCCCGGCCGAAGCGAGCGCAATCATCCCGGCAAACGCCAGCAACCGCCCGAGCCCGGCCACACAGGCGCGGCGATAGCCATAGCGGGTCGAGTTGCTGACCGACAGCAGATTGTTCGGCCCGGGGGCCATGTTCAAGGCAAAACAGGCCGGGACAAACAGGGTGAGGGTGGCGAGGTCCATGATGGGGTCTCCTGATTCGAGAGCCTTTTTTTATCACGGATAGCGGGGGATTTGACCTATACAGCCATGGACACAAGTCGCCATACACTTGCCCATCTCCCCCCGCCAAAAAAACAATCCATGACCTACGCTTGTTCACAAACCCTGTTCAGTGAGCATGGCCTGCTCCTGAGCGCGATAAAACTGCGATTCCCTAAAACAACAATATCGGGAGACAACCTATGCAGCCCTTATTCCGTCGACTCACCTGCGCGATTGCCTTGGCCGTTGCCGCCGCCACTCCGGCCTTTGCCCTCGACACCGTCAAGTTCATGGCCCCCGGCTCAGTCGGTGGCGGTTATGACCAGACTGCGCGTGATTTGGGCAAGGCGCTGATCGAGGCGAAGACCGCCAAATCCGTGACCTTCGAGAACAAGGGCGGGGCGGGCGGGACATTGGGGTTGGCGCAGTTTGCCAATAGCACCAAGGGTGATCCGAATGCGTTGCTGGTGGTGGGCGCGATCATGGTCGCGGGTATTGAGCAGAACAAGCCGCAAATCACCTTGAAGGATGTCACGCCGATTGCCCGGTTGTTTACCGAATACAACGTGATTGCCGTGCGCAAGGAGTCTGAGTTCAAGACCCTGGAAGACTTGATCAAGGCCTTCAAGGAAAAACCGTCCAGCATCACCTGGGGCGGCGGTTCCAAGGGTTCGGTCGATCATATCGGCATCGCTGATCTGGCCGGCAAAATGGACATTCCGGTGAACAAGGTCAATTACGTGGCCTTCGCCGGTGGCGGGGAAGTGGTGGCCCAGGTCCTGGGTGGCCAGATCAAGGTGATCACCGGCGGTTATGCCGAGCTGGGTCAGTACATCAAGAACGGCCAGTTCCGCGTGCTCGCCATTGGCGCACCGGAGCGCGTCGAAGGCATCGATGCGCCGACGCTCAAGGAGAAAGGCTACGACGTGATCATCGGCAACTGGCGCGGTGTCTACGGCGCGGCGAATCTTACCCCTGAGCAGCGCAAGGAAGTCACCGACGCCGTGGTGGCCGCGGCCAAGACCAAGGTCTGGCAAGACAATGTCAAAACCAACGCGTGGTCGCCGAGCATTTTGACCGGGGATGAATTCGGCAAGTTTGTCGACGAAGAGCACGTGCGGCTGCACGAGATGCTGGTCAAGGTCGGGCTGCTTTGAAATGGCCGCGCCGCGCAAGATAGTCCCGGTGCAACTGGCGATTGGCGCCGGCGTGATCGCGATCAGCGCCGTGTTGGCGGTCGGCGCGTTTCGCTTTCCGGCGGAGATGGGTTTCGTGATCCTCGGCGCGCATGTTTATCCCTATGCGTTGGCGGCGTTTCTCGGTGTCGTCGGCCTGCTGCTGAGTTACCAGGCGCTCACCGGTGGTTTCCGCGAACTGGCCGATCACGATGACGAAAGTGCCAAGGCGCTGCCCGGCGGCAAACTAGGCGCGGCGTGGGTCACCGCCGGCCTGGTGGCGGTGGCCGTGCTGATCGACCTGATCGGCTTCGTCCTCGCGGCCGGGTTGCTGTTTGCCTGTTCGGCGCGGGGTTTTGGCAGTCGCCGACCGGTGCGCGACCTCGCCATTGGCATTGCCCTGACGCTGCCGATTTACTGGCTGTTCAACGCCGGGCTTGGGGTCTCCCTGCCGCCCCTTATCAACGCCTGGCTCTGATCCGGGCCGAAGGAGGTCAACACGGTGGACATTCTCTCAAGCCTGGCCATTGGTTTTTCTGCGGCGCTGACACCGATCAACCTGATGTGGGGCTTTATCGGCTGTCTGCTCGGCACTGCCATCGGTGTCTTGCCCGGTATCGGCCCGGCGCTGACCGTGGCGTTGCTGCTGCCCATCACCGCCAAGGTCGATCCAACCGGGGCGCTGATCATGTTCGCCGGGATTTACTACGGCGCGCAGTTTGGCGGATCGACGACATCGATCCTGCTGAATACGCCGGGGGAATCATCGTCGATGGTCACCGCGCTGGAAGGCAACCTCATGGCCCGTAACGGCCGGGCCGGGCCTGCGCTGGCGACGGCGGCGATAGGCTCATTCGTGGCTGGCACCATCGCGACTATCTTGCTGACCCTGTTTGCGCCCCTCGTCGCCACTTTGGCGCTGAAGTTTGGCCCAGCGGAATACTTCGCGATTCTGGTGTTGTCCTTCACCACGGTGTCGGCAGTGCTCGGCGCTTCGATGCTGCGCGGTTTTGCCTCGCTGGGGATTGGCCTGATGGTGGGCTTGATCGGCCTCGACGCGACGTCGGGTATCGCCCGTTATACCTTGGGCGTGCCAGAGCTGGTGGATGGCATCGAAGTGGTGCTGGTGGCGGTCGGTTTGTTTGCGGTGGGCGAAGCGTTGTACAGCCTGCTGTATCAAAAGGAAGAAGCTTCGGGCCGACATCGCTTGACCTCGTTGTGGATGACCCGCGCCGACTGGAAGCGCTCGATCCCTGCGTGGCTGCGGGGCACGTTGATCGGTTTTCCCTTTGGATCGATTCCGGCGGGTGGCGCTGAAATTCCGACGTTCCTGTCTTACTCGGCCGAACGCAAACTGAGCAAATTCCCCAAAGAGTTCGCCGGCAGCAAAGGCGAGGGCGCGATTGAAGGTGTGGCCGGCCCGGAGGCCGCCAACAACGCGAGCGCGACCGGTTCGCTGGTGCCGCTGCTGACGCTCGGCATTCCCACTTCGGCCACGGCGGCGATCCTGTTGGCGGCGTTCCAGAACTACAACCTGCAACCGGGGCCGATGCTGTTCCAGACCTCCGGTGAACTGGTCTGGACGCTGGTGGCGTCGCTGTACATCGGCAACGTCATCCTGCTGGTATTGAACCTGCCGCTGGTGGGCCTGTGGGTCAAGTTGCTGCAAATCCCCCGGCCTTACCTGAATGCGGGGATCCTGGTGTTTGCCACCATCGGCGTGTACGGCATGCGCCACTCTTCCTTCGACTTGATGCTGATGCTGGCCATCGGTTGGGGCGGGGTGTTGATGCGGCGATTCGATTTCCCGGTGGCCCCGGTGATCGTGGGGATGTTGCTGGGGCCGATGGCCGAAAAGCAATTGCGCAATGCCTTGTCGATCAGCGAGGGCGACTGGACGATTTTCCTTACCCAGCCAATCTCGGCTGCATTCCTGGCGCTGACGTTGCTGGTGCTGGTGGTGCCGCATCTGCTGCATGCCCGTGGGATCAAGTTGCACGAGGATGATTGATTCACCTGTGGCGAGGGAGCTTGCTCCCGCTCGAGTGCGTAGCGCTCGCAAAATGGATAGCGCGACATAGATTTTTGGGACTGCTTCGCAGCCCAGCGGGAGCAAGCTCCCTCGCCACAGAGTTTGATGTCAGGGCAGTTTTCTTCAATACGCGGGGCTGCGTGCTCTCTACCTTGAGCAGCGTTCCCACTGAATTGAAGAAGGTCTGTGATGAGTCTGATGATTTCCATGGCGGCGTTTGCCCTGGCCGCTTCGATAACCCCGGGCCCGGTGAATATCGTGGCGTTGAGTTCCGGTGCGCAGTTCGGCTTTCGCGCCAGTCAACGGCATGTGGCAGGGGCGACCCTGGGATTTGTTCTGTTGTTGGTGCTGATGGGTTTGGGCCTGCATGAGTTGTTGCAGTTGTGGCCGATGCTGACCCGGGTGGTGCAATTGGCCGGGGTGGCGTTTCTGTTGTTCATGGCATGGAAACTGGCGGTCGACGATGGTCGATTGAGCGCCGGGCAACCGGGCAAGGCACCGTCGATGTTCTACGGCGCGTTGATGCAATGGCTCAATCCCAAGGCCTGGCTGGCCTGTGTCGCAGGCATGGGCGCGTTTGTCGCGGATGGCGATGCGCGGCTGGTCTGGCAATTCGCGGCGATTTATCTGGTGATCTGTTACCTGTCGGTAGGCTGCTGGGCCTACGCCGGCACGTTCTTGCGCGGGTATTTGAGCAACACCAAAGGCCTGCGGTTGTTCAACCGGACAATGGCGTTGCTGCTGGTGGTGTGTGCCGGGTATCTGCTCTGGGCCTAGATTCTTTCCGTCACGCCAGACCGCTCAGGGCGGTTTCCGCCGAGACGGGCAGGGCGTTGAAGCGGTTGGCGCGAAGTTCGGTGATCGCATAAATGGCCCGGGCGGTACGGCCATTGCCATCGACAAAGCTGTGATAACCAAGGAATGAGCCGAGCATCTGTTTGCCGAAATGTTCGTGAGCCGGATCCAGGGTCGCCAAGTGTTTCTTCAGCATTGCCGCGCCCGACACATTGGACGGGTAACGTGCCTCGGCTGTGGGGCTGCGCAAGGTGTTTTTCACCTCGGGCACCAGGCGTCGATGCAGCGCGTGGTAAACCGCAGATTCTGTCAGGGGTTGGCCGTTGCGGCTGAATTCCCGGAGCAGCGCACTGATGGTGTCCGCTTCGTTTCGCGAATTCGAGGCGTTGAGAATCCAGGCCGTGGCCCGGTCGACGTTGTCGGTCAACCCGCCCGGGTTAAAGGACACCTCGTCAAGGACGCCGCCGAAAGGCGCCTTGCCAAGGTCCGAACCGCGCACGATGGCCTGGTATTGATTCATCGCCACCAGGTTTTTGTATTCGACCTTCAGGATGTGGTTGAAGATCTCCGGCAACACGGTGTGCTCCAGGAACTGGTAAAGATTGTCCAGCGAGTACTTCTGCGCCAGTTGGCGGGTCAGCGAATCCACGACGTCAGTGTCCAACACCTTGGCCAGCGATCGGGCATCGTCAGATTGGCGTGCAATATCGGCCAGTGTTTTTTCCAGCAGCTGCTGAAGTTCCTGTTCGGGAACCTGCTTGAGCAACCTGGCGTCATTGGCGTGCAGGTGTTTGAGGACCTGTTCCACGGTTTCGATTCCATCGCTTTTAAACAGCGCCCGGGCGTGAGCCACGGTGTCCAGGCCCATGCGAATTTCTGAAGCCGCGCCGGTATGGTTCAGTGCTCGGATCAGGTCATAGGCATTGGCCCCGGTCAGTTGCCTCAGTTGCGCCCGTGCAATCTGGGCGCTGGAGGCCGCGAAGTGACCTGCTTTTATCGCGCCCCTGCCAATCAGCTTCGCGCCTCCCTTGAGCAATGACGGGACACCATCCAAAGGGTTGAGCAGGCTAACAACCGCACTTGCGCCCACCCGCGATGCCGTCAGCAGTTTCGTGGTCAGGGAAGCACCTTTGGCGACACTGCCTGCAACCTTGAGCGGAATGGCGGCAAAGGCGAGGCCGACCACCGCAGCGTCCATGACGCATCCGGCGATCGCGTTGCGCTGCCGTTCGGGGACACCCGAGGACATCTCCTCGACGCATTCCTTGAATGGAATGATCAGGTTGAGAATGACATTGAACACGGCGTCGGTTTTTTCAATGGCCCGTTCTCGCTCGGTCTGGTCAAGCCCGATCTGCATCAGTTCCTTTTCGGTAAAGAGCGGGTTTTTCCGGGCAATCAGGTCGCTGATGGCTTCTATCCGTTCGGAGCCGAAGTAGCGGACCGGGTTGGCCGATTGGATTGGATGCGTCGATGCTTTGAATTCGCCGATTCTGGTGAGGTAAAAACTGGAATTCACACCGTCCCGTGGTTCGACATTCTTGAGGTAGGCGTCCAGGTCAACGGGGGCATTGGTAATCAGCGTCTGCTGGTTGAAGTCTTCATCTGCCCAATGGGAAATAAGCCCAGGAGCCACGACGGATCGAAAATCCTGGCGTGATCGGCATTCCAGGCGCATGGGGAATAGTTCATAGCAACGAATCAGTGAACCCATCACCGCGCAAATAATGATGCCGTAGCGAGCCGGGTCTTTTTCAGGCTGCAGAGTCGTTGGAGGGCTCGTGAATATAAATCCACCACTGGGTCGATAATCGACGTTGGTCTTGACCTCGTTAACCTGATAGATGCCCAGGTGGCCCCGCTCAATAAACTTCCTGTTGGACTCTTCCATTTGCGAAAAGATGAACCTTATCGTGGTCGATAAAGCGTTCGTTGTTGCGTTGTAGTGCGCCTGAATGGCTTCTTCATACAAATGGGCAACGGGATACAACTGCGTCAACTGCGGGAAAGCCTGGTAAATATCCTTGCCCTTGATACGGCCCCAGTTCCGGGTATGCAGTTCATCTCCCAGGTACAGGTCCAGTACCGAGACTTTCCTGCCGGCGCCGCCACCACTGCCGCGATGTTTGACCAGCAGTTCATCAGGATCGATGTCGGGGATATCTGATTTCAGCTCCTTCAGCGCGAGCACCTTTCGGCTGGGGATCGGTTGGTTGATGCAGTCCAGCCCCTTCGACAGGGCGCCCACATAGCGGTTGTATTCTTCAATGCCTTGGCTCAGCGCCGCCTCGCTCAAGCGGCCGTCAGCCTCCCGAGTGATCAGATCGTTCATCAGCGCCCAGGTGATGATCGGGTCAATCATATGAGAGACATGCAGCGCTTGCAGTTGCGGGGTCAACCCCGCGACCTGACTGAACTCCAGCAGATGCTGATACGTCATCACACGGGATGCGCCGGGAACCAGCGCTTCAACCAGATGAACCGCCTGGGTGAACACCACCCAGCCCGGGCTGCCGAGTCGCAGTTCGGCGGGGACATCGCGGACCAGGTATTCAGGGGCCATGCCCGCCAGCACCCATTCCACGACCAGCGGCGCAATCATGGGGTTCAGGGCACATCGGTTTTTCAGATGCCGTTGCAACTCTTCGCGCACGTCGGCGGGCTGACGGTGCAGGTAGTGGGTCGAGTAGAGGTCAAAGCCTGCGAATGACGTGTTGGCGCTGTCGGCATCGGGATCAAGATCAAGCAGCAGGGCGGCAATCAGCAGTTGCTCGATGAAGGCTTGGGTGGATTTGGCGCCGGTTTTTTCAGTGAACCAGCCCAGTGCATCAAGATACGGCTGCCCGTGATCGGTATTTTGCCGGGCGATGTCGATCAGCCTTTGTAATCGATAGTCATGGCTGGTCGGCAGTTTTTCCGAGCCGGCGTTTTCCAGCATCAGCCAGGCGCCAAATTGCTCGACCAGAGGAGCTTCCTCGACTTTCAGTGCCTGGTTCACTCGGCCAATGATGGCGCGGTTTTGCTCCGTGAGCCTGAAGGGCGAATCGTCGGGCGTGTCCAGTAACTGCCAGTAATTCTCGAACGTCGGGCTGGAGGGCAGCGTTGCGAAGTTGAGCAAGTCGATCAGCGCCTGGATGTCCTGTTCGCTGGTCGGCAGTTTCAGACCGTGGAATTGCAGCCATTGACCGATGGTAATACGGCCATTGGATGTAACGAATCCGGCGGTAGTGCCGGCCATTTTCGTCAGCAGTTCCAGGTCTTCCTGAAGCGCGGTGATGCTGGCGACATGGCGGGTAATGTCGGTGCGCGAAAAGTAATGATTGGTGACGTAAGTCGGCGGGTTGCCCGGACGCCCACCGGAACTCGAGTTTTCATGGGCGTGGTAAATACGCCCGTTTTTGTCGACATGGAACGTGTCGTTTTCCCGAATGGATCGTTCCGCCCGAAGTTTCAAGAACTCGGGATGACGGATCAGGCGCGCGAGATAAACCGACGCCGGGCGGTGGGCCTGGTCGAAGGTCGAGCCCGTCACGCTGCTAACGGCCAGGCGATCCCACGGCCATTCGAGGGTTTTGTGGACGAACGCGTCGCCGATAAGGTTCGCAAGTGTTTCGGTTACAACTTGCCGCTGAAGTTCGTTGCTGGCGTTATACATACTGAAGTTCCCTCTTCTAGTGATGTGGCTGTTGTTTTTAGAGTAAGGGAGTACGCACAAATTCGTGGTTGTGGGTCTATGACAGTATGTGAAAACACGTCGCCGACGTTGTGTTGTGGGGGCGAAGTTAATAGTTGCTGTTGTTGCTACTTGTGTTTAACGGTGTTGGACAGGGAAGACCACTTACCCCCGATACTGCCCCGGTGTCGCCGCCAGATGCTGTTTAAACGCCCGCTGAAAGTGCGCCTGATCGGCAAACCCGGCTTCCAGCGCCACATCGGCGATCAGCCGGCCGCTGCGCAGACGCTCCCGGGCAAACTGGATGCGCTGGTTGACCAGGAAGGCGTGGGGCGTCATGCCGAAATGCTGCTTGAACGCGCGAATCAGGTAGGACGGCGACAACTGCGCCGCCTCGCAGATGTCTTCCAACTTGAGCAACTGCCTGCAGTTGTCGCGGATGTACTCGGCGGCACGTTCCAGTTTGAAGTTGGGCTCGCGCAGCGGCTGATCGATGGGGTTGAGTCGTTGTTGCACGTCGGTGAAAAACTCCACCGCCGCGCTGTGTTTGCGCAGCACGTCTTGCTCTGTGTCGATCAACACCGCGTACAAATCTTTCAGACCAGTAAACAGACTGGCGTCGCGCAAATGGGTGATGGAAAACCGCCGGAATGCCTGGTCCTGGCTGAACCCCAATTGATGCTGCAAGTCGGTCAGCCATGGCGTCTCGACGTAGAGCATCAGGTACGACCAGGGCTGGTCGTCGATGGGATTGCAGGCGTGGACATCGCCCGGATTCATCAGCACCACGGTGCCGGCGCTCACCGTAAATTCCGATTGCTCGTGAACGTACGTGCTGCACCCGGCGGTGATCGCGCCGATGGAAAAGTGCGCGTGGGAGTGCCGGGCATAGCAGACCTCGCGCCCGTCGGCGATGGCCCGGGCCTCGATGAAGGGCAGGGCGTCGTCGCGCCAGAAGCGTGGGGCTTTGTCGGCATCTTTGGCCACGGTGTGCTTCATCATCGGCGTCCTCGCAGGTCAGCGCACGAGTGTATTAGCTCTCGCCATGAAAGGCGCGCTGCAGTTCGGCGATGTCGAGTTTTTTCATCTGCATCATCGCCTGCATGGCCCGTTGGGATTTGACCGTGTCAGGGTCCTTGAGCATTTCCGTCAGCGCCACCGGCACGATCTGCCACGACACCCCGAACTTGTCCTTCACCCAGCCACATTGTTCTGCTTCGGGAACAGCGGACAACGCGCCCCAGAAATGGTCGATCTCGACTTGCGTGTAGCAATTGACCTGGAACGACACCGCTTCGTTGAACGTGAACACCGGGCCACCGTTGAGCCCAGTGAAGCTTTGGCCGTCGAGTTCGAAACTTACGGTCAATACCGAGCCTTCCGGGCGTCCATGAAACTCGAAACCGGCCTTGCCGTAATGGGTGATGGCGGTGATTTTCGAGTGATCGAAGATCGAGCAATAGAATTTGGCAGCCGCTTCAGCCTGATCGTCGAACCACAGGCAGGGTGTGAGTTTTTGCACGCGTTGCATGGCGGTTCTCCTCTACGGGTTATCACGCTGGATTATCAGCGTAGTCAGTCTGTAGTCGATTGGCCGTGCCGTAGATCGACAAGTCGCCGCCCGCACCGTTTGCCGTTAGACTTGCCGCCCGGATTTTGCCGCAAGGACGCTCAGCATTATGGTTGCCCCTCGTTTATTGGCTGTTGCCTGCCTGCTTGCCAGCACGGGCCTAAATGCCGAACCGTTGACGTTTCACCTCACTGATCCTGCGCACAAATATGCGATTGAGGTGGTGTTCCCGCAGCCGCCCGCTAAAAGCTATGAGGGCGCGCCCGCGCAGATCACCTTGCGCGACAAAACCGGTGGCCAGGTGTTGCAGCGCATTGATTCACCCGAGGGGTTTGTCACGTACAAACCGGGCAGCCAAATGATGGAGATCAACCAGGCCCCGCTCTATGGCGAACAGAGTTTGCTGTTTTTCGATGATTTCAATTTCGACGGACAACAGGATCTGGCTGTGCGCAACGGCAGCGAGGGCGGTTATGGCGGGCCTTCCTATGACATTTACCTGTCCGCCCCCGGGGGCCCGACTCTGGTGTTTGCCCCGGCTTTCTCCGACCTGACCCGCGACGGGCAATTGGGCATGTTCGGTGTTGATCCAGTCGCCAAGCGCTTGCACACTAGCTCGAAAAGCGGCTGCTGCTGGCATCAGTACGCGACTTGGAAAATCGAAAATAATGAACCGGTCATGGTCGCTGAAAAGATCGAGGCGATGCAGATGCCGACGCAAGCCAATCCCTACATGCCAGCGGGCTACCTGGACGTCACCGAACGCGAGCTCAAGGACGGCCAGTGGATCGAACACCAGACACTTGCGGGCCCCTACGCCGAGCCGCCATTGACGTTTCGCGGCACCCTTAACGACAAGATCGCGTTCGAGCTCTGGTGGCAAATCCAGGGCGAGGTGTACATAGGTGAAGTGCGTTACGGAAAAAGCGGTAGCGGCAAACCGATCCGGCTGGTCGGAGACTCCGTCTATGGTCGCGGTGTGTTGCTGCATGAATTGGACGATGACGGGCAGATCACCGGCGATTGGTCCCTGAAAGACGAACCGGACGAACAGGGTAACTACACAGGCACCTGGCGTAGCGCCAAGCGCGAGTTCAACGCCAAAATGCGTCTCGCCGAATTCAAGATTGCGCCGCAGAAACTTGAAGGGGTGGCCAACAATCAGCGTGAAGGTAAGTACCGGCTGACCAATTTCGAAGCGAGACTAATCAGCGAGCTGTCGGTGAAAATACTGCCGGGAATCGATAATGGACCGGAGACTGCCGATATCACCCTCGACTACTCACAGCTCAAGGACCCACCGAGCGAAATCCATTATCAGTCGACGTTGCAGGCAGGCAATCTGGCCATCGTGCTGGACGCCCAGGGTGGGCCGGTCTTGCGCCTGCAGTTGTTCAACGGCGCGGCGGTCGTGACGGGTTACGGTGAGTACCTGAAATACGGCGGCAACTACGTAAAAATCCGCTGAGGCGCAGCCCTAGAACTCCCACTTGGTGGTGAGCTGCAAACTCCGCGGCTCCCCATAAAACCCGGTGCCGAAATTTCCGAGGCCGGTGTAGTATGTCTTGTCGAACAGGTTCTTCACATTGAGCGTCGCACTCAGGTGCTCGTTGAAGCGATAGCGCGCCATCACGTCCACCAAGTAATAACTGTCCTGGGTGATACGCGCGTATTGGCCGCCGTCGTTTGGATTCGGCTGGAACACATTGCCGAAAAATTCACTCTGCCAATTCACCCCGCCACCGACCGTGAGGTTTTCCCAAACCCCGGGCAGTCGATACGTACTGAACACCCGCACCACTTGCGCCGGCGCCGTGGTTTGGAGCACGGAGCCGTAGACGTAATCGCCCTTGGCATCGCGTGTGTGGTTGTAGGTGTAACCGGCCGAGAGTTTCCAGCCGTCCAGCACTTCGCCGGCCAGTTCCAGTTCGAAACCCTTGGTGGTCGCGCCTTGCACCGGGCGGTAGATCGACTCGGTGTCGACGCCGCTGACGTATTCGGCGAGGTTGTCCTGTTCGATGCGGAAAATCGCCAAACTGGCGTTCAGCCGCCCGCCGAAATACTCAGCCTTGATGCCGGCCTCGTAGGCATCGCCTTCCACCGGATCGAGTAATCGTCGATTGGCGTCTTTGCTCATTTGCGGCTGATAAATGTTGGTGTAGCTGGTGTACACCGAGTAGGTGTCGTCGAGGTCGTAAACCAGCCCGGCGTAGGGCGTGATCACGCCGGTTTGCCGGTAGCCGTCGCGCACGTCCGGGGTATTGGCGTCGAGGTAGTCGAGATGGTCGCTGCCCTTGAAATCGCTGACCCGGCCACCGAGGATCAGCGACAGATCGTCGGTCGGCTTCAGGCGGGTGGCCAGGTAGGCGCCGGTCTGGCGCTGGACGATGTCGTCGCTGCCGACTTGCGGAATGTCCGGTTTCGGGAATTCGCCGCGCCAGTCGAAGATGCTGCCGTCCAGCGCCGGATAGATCGAGCCGAACACCGGTATGTCCTGGCGGGTGTTCATCGCCATGAAACCGGCGATCAATTGGTGCTCGCGACCGAACAGGCTGAACGGGCCGCTGAAGTTGACGTCGAGGTTGTCCTGCACCTCGTCGCCCTTGAATTTGCCCATGTACATGAACATGCCGTCACCGCTGACCGGGTCCGGGTTGCCGCCGCTGGCCGAGCCGAGAAAGGTGTCGTGCTGGCGGTGTTTGCGGTCGTAGCTGACTTTCAATGTCCAGTCGTTGGCCAGTCGCTGTTCCAGTGAGGCGAACAGCGTCTGGTTGTTGAAGTCGCGGCGGCTCCAGTCGGTGGCCGGGTTGAACGAGCGCGAAAAGTGCGTGCGTGAACCGTCGCTGTTGAACATCGGGAAACCGGTCCAACTGGCGCCACGGGATCGAGTGTTTTGCTGGTCGATGCCGAAGGTCAGCAAAGTGTCCGGCGTCAGGTCGGTTTTGAGGATGCCGTAGGCGATGTCCTTGGTATTTTGATAGTGATCGGCGTGGGCGCTACGCTCCTGATAGACCCCGACGAAGCGCCCGCGCACGTTGCCGCTGGCGGTCAGCGGGCCGGAGACATCGCCTTCGCTGCGATAGCTGTCCCAAGAGCCGACACTGCCACTGACCGAGGCCTTGAACGTCTCGGTCGGACGCTTGCGGATCAGGTTGACGGTGGCCGACGGATCGCCCGAACCTGTCATCAGGCCGGTGGCGCCCTTGATGATCTCGACGCGGTCGAAGGTCGCCATGTCGGTGCTGGTGGTGCCGTAATCGTAGACGCCGTCGTAGTCGGTATTCACCCCGTCGTACTGGAAATTGGTGATCGGCAGGCCACGGCTGGAAAACTCCCAGCGCTCGCTGTCGTAGTTCTGCACGCTGATACCGGGAGCGCGACGCAGGACATCGGCGATGCTGGTGCCGCCCTGATCGTCCATTTGCTGGCGGGTGATGACCGTGATCGATTGCGGGGTTTCACGCAATGACAGCGGCAGGCCGGTGGCGGTCGAGGTCGAGCTGGTGGTGTAGGCGTGGGTGGCTTCGGTGATTGCGCCGAGGCTGAGCGCTGCGATATTCGTGGCATCCAGTTCAAGCGCACCACTTGCGGGTTGCAGCACATAACCGCCGCCGATCTGCGGTTGCGCTTGCAGACCGCTGCCCTGTAGCAGGCGCTGCAAGGCTTGTTGTTCGGTGAAATCGCCGCTCAGGCCCGGACTGAGTTTGCCGCTGGCAAGGTCGTTGTGCCCGGCGAGGAAAATCCCTGCTTGTTCGGCGAAGCGGTTGAGCACGCTGACCAGTGAGCCGCCCGCAATCGCGTAATGACGCTTCTGGCTGGCGGACTGCTCACTGGCGGCCGGAGCGATGCCCGGCGCAAGACTCACAAGCCCTGTCGCCAGCGCAAAGGCCATCGGGCGAATCACGCTTTCGGGCCGATGCTGACCCACCAAGGCATGGTCTTTTGCACCCGGATCGGCAACGCCGCTTCCAGCAAGCGCAACGCCTGATCGGTGTCCTTGAGCGGGAACGAACCCATCACCGGCAGCCCGGCAATTGCTGGATCGCACGCCAGATGCCCCGGTCGATGGCGGCTCAACTCTTCGATCAACTGCCCCAGCGGCAGGTTATCCGCCAGCAACACCCCGCGACGCCAGGCTTCGCGTCCGGCAGCGGCAGGCGTGGTCGCCAGAATCTGGTTTTCGCTGAACGCCAGTTGCTTGCCGGCTTCGACGACGTGCACCTGACCGTGCAAGGTGCGAACTTCGACCGCGCCTTCGTACACGTTCAG
This sequence comes from Pseudomonas nunensis, assembly GCF_024296925.1. Classification (NCBI taxonomy): domain Bacteria; kingdom Pseudomonadati; phylum Pseudomonadota; class Gammaproteobacteria; order Pseudomonadales; family Pseudomonadaceae; genus Pseudomonas; species Pseudomonas nunensis. The sequence continues at coordinate 3,234,179 of NZ_CP101125.1, read as the reverse complement.
CAACGTGCGCTGTTCGTCCTGGCGCACGCTGAAACGCGTGCCCAGCGCGCGCATCTGGCCTTGGGCGGTGTGCACCAGGAAAGGCCGGCGGCTGTCCTTGGCGGTGTCGATCAACACTTCGCCGCTACGCAGCAACAGCAACCGTTGCGCGTTATCGAAGCGTACGTTCAGCGCACTCAGGGCATTCAGCCAGATCCGGCTGCCGTCGCTGAGCAGGCTTTCCCGGGTTTCGCCGGTGCCGGTGGACAGGTCGGCGGTCCAGCGGCTGAAGGTGTCCGGCAACGAGGTTTGTCGCCACGCGCCCCAGCCCAACAAACTGCCCGAGGCCAAAATAAACAGGCTCTTGAGGGTTTGCCTGCGGCTGACTGGTGAGCGGCTGGTGTGGCGCAACACATGGCTGGCGGCCTGCGGCTGGTCATCCTGCAGGGCGGCGAAGCGTTGGCCGACGCGCTCGACGTAGCGCCAGGCTTGCTGATGATCGCCGCTTTGCGCCATCCAGGCTTGCCAGCGTTCGCGTTCCGGTTCGCCGGCCTGCTGATCGTGCAATTGCACATACCATTGGGCCGCCTGTTCGAGGCTGGCGTGGCTGATGCTGTTCGGGGAAGTGCGAGGCATGGGTTACTCGATCAGCAGGCCGTCGAGTTCGGCCTCGAGGATCGCGCAATGCATCAACGCCTGGGCCAGGTACTTCTTGACCATGCGTTCGCACACACCGATTTCCTCGGCGATGGCGCGGTAGGGCAGGCCGTGCAACTGGGCGAGGATGAACGCATCGCGCACCCGCTGCGGCAGCCGTTGCAGCATCGCGTCGACTTCATACAGGGTCTCGACGATGATCGCCCGTTGCTCCGGCGATGGATGAACCGCCTGGGGCCGCGCGGCGAGGGTGTCGAGCCAGGCTTGTTCGAGTTGACGGCGGCGCCAGTGATCGATGCACAAGCCCCGGGCGATGGTCGCCAGGTAGGAGCGCTCACGGGTTTCGCAGTCGAACGCCAGCGGACGCTTGAGCACCCGGATAAACGTGTCATGGGCCAGGTCAGCTGCATCGAAAGCGTTATTCAAGCGTCGGCGCAGCAGCTCATGCAACCAGCGATGGTGCGAGAGATAGAGGTTCTGAACGCTGGAGAGATCGGCGACCGTCATCGTGAGCACTATCCATGGGCGACCGGCGCCTTCGGTGCAAATAAGAATGGGTCGCGATTAAACCAAATGACCTGAGTGTGCGCAAATGATATTGGTTTGCTTTTAGGCGGGTGAGCGGAGTGAATGTTGGTGATGTAGTCAATATGACGTTGTTCTGAGTCATTAAGACCATTATAGGGTTGAGTCATATTGACTGCGTTGTGGCCAACCCTTTGATTTACCGGCCTATAAATCCTGGCATGGCTTTTGGATTAACTCTCGTACCACTGAACAGCTTCGGGAGTACGGAAAAATGTTTGATTTCTTCAGCAATCCCCAGAACGTTCTGCACCTGTCGAGCAAAGTGTTGGGCGGTGGCCTGGCGCTGCTTTTGATCGGCATCTACGGCGCTTACCTCTACAGCGGTCACTTGCCCATCGTGGCGCTGGTGTCGATGCACGCCATGACCATCATCGGCCCAACCCTGCTCAAAATCGGCTACGTGATGCGGTTGCTGGCCCAGCATCGCCTGGCAACTCACCACGTTGGTGTGGTGGCTTGATGCACAAGCCCAACACAACCGGTGGGAGCGAGCTTGCTCGCGATAGCGGACTGGCAGGCGACAAAAGTGTTGAGGCTGCAACCGTCATCGCGAGCAAGCTCGCTCCCACAAGGGCGGCCGTTTTCAGCCTTGGCTTTCGACCGTTCTTCCTTGCCGGCGCCGGGTTTGCCGTGCTCGCGGTGGCGATCTGGGCGCTGTGGTTGTACGGCCGATTACCCGGTGCGCAACCGATCGGCGGGATGCTGGCCTGGCATCGGCATGAAATGCCTTTCGGTTTCGCCACGGCGATCATCGCCGGTTTTCTGCTGACGGCGGTGCCGAACTGGACCGGGCGTCCGGGCCTCAACGGCTGGCCCTTGATCGGCCTGGTGCTGGTGTGGCTGCTGGCACGACTGGCCTGGCTGCTGCCGATCAGCCCGACGCTGTTGATTGCTCTGCAACTGCCGTTTCTGCCGTTGCTGGCCTGGTGCCTGGGGCGGGATCTGGTGGCGGCGGGCAAACGTGACAACTATCCGATCCTGCTGATGATCACGCTGCTGGCAGGCTGTCAGGCGATGACCTTGTGGGGTTTCGTGGCCGACGACGCCGGATTACAACGCCATGGCGTGCTGGCCGCGTTGTGGCTGGTGGCGGCGCTGATGAGCGTGATTGGCGGGCGGGTAATTCCTTTCTTCATTCAGCGTGGCTTGAATCGGCCCGCTGCGGCACCGGCTTCTCCGCTGACCACCAAAGTATTGCTGCTGGGCGGATTGCTGGCTGCGGTGTCGTTTGCCGCTGGCTTGAATGACACGCCGAAACTTTGGCTGGCTGCGTTGTTCCTGATGCTCGGCGCAGTGCATCTGCTGCGGTTGTGGCGCTGGCACGACCGGGGCCTCTGGCGAGTGCCGCTGTTGTGGTCGCTGTACCTGGCTTACGCCTGGCTGGTGGTTGCCACATTGGCCATGGCGCTATGGCATTTGGGGCTGATGCCACAACAGAGCCTGGCCACTCATTCGCTGGCGGTCGGTGGGATTGGCGGACTGATCCTGGCGATGATTGCCCGGGTCAGCCTGGGGCATACCGGCCGCTTGCTGCAGCCCTCGAAAACCGTGGTGCTGGGCTTTGCCTTGCTGTTGCTCGCCGGTGTGTGCCGGGTGTTGCTGGTGCCGTTTTCCGCTGCTGGACTGGGATTGTCGGCGCTGCTCTGGTGTGCGGCATTCGGGCTGTTTCTGACGCGTTATACCGGCATCCTGCTCAAACCGAGGGTTTAGCGCCGAGGCCGCCGCGTTCGGCAATCCAGCGGGTCGCCATGTCGATAAAGGCGCGCAGTTTCGGCTGCGTCTGGGTGCGACTGGGGAAATACAGGTACAGCCCCGAACTCAGCGGCACAAACGCTTGCAACACCCGTTGCAGACGTCCATCGGCCAACTCCTCGGCGATCTCCAGGTCGCAGGCATACGCCAGGCCCAGGCCATCCCGGGCAGCGGCCACCAGCAACTTGCGGTCGTTGACGATCACGCCACCCGCAACGCCGACGGTAAAGTCGCGACCCTCGCGGCGAAACTCCCAGCGATGGGCATTGCCCGAGGTCGAGAAGCGAAAGCCGATGCATTCGTGCCCGGTCAGCGCTTCAGGCGTGGCGGGTTGCCCGGCCCTGGCGAAATATGCGGGAGAGCCTACAACCGACCATTGCAGATCAGGCGTCAGGCGCACGGCGACCATGTCTTTCTCGATGGATTCGCCCAATCTGATCCCGGCATCGAAACCGCCCGCCATCAAATCCACGGTGGCGTCGTCGAGGGAAATATCCAGGGTAACTTGCGGGTGTGCCTGGCGAAACAGCGGCATCAATGGCTCGATCAGCAACGCGCCGGACAGGCGTGGCGCAGTGATGCGCAGGGTGCCCATCGGTTGATCGCGAAACCCGCTGAGCACCGCCAGCGCTTCATCGATTTCACTGGCTGCCGGGCGTAAACGGCTGAACAGGCTCGCGCCGGCCTCGGTCAGCGCGACGCGCCGAGTGGTGCGCTGGAACAACAGCACGCCGGTGCGCCGCTCCAGCAATTTGATCGCATGGCTGACCGCCGTGGGCGTGACGGCCAGGCGGGTGGCGGCGAGGGTGAAGCTTTTGTGCTCGGCCACCGCGAGGAATTCGGTCAAGCCGTCGAACGGATCATGGTTCATGGAAAAGCACCATTATGAAAGAGCGTTTCATAGTGCTTGTAACACGAGGGCATTTTTCCCACCAATCTTGCGGCGTACCTTGGGCACATCCCAACCCACACAAGGTATTGATCATGAGCACTTCCAACGCTTTCAAACGTGTCTGGCTGGTCACCGGCGCTTCCCGTGGCATCGGCGCAAAAATCGTCGCTGCCGCCCTGGCCAACGGTGATGCGGTGGTCGCCACGGCCCGCGATGCGAGCACCATCGTCCAGCGTTTCGGCGATCAACCGGGCTTGCTGGCCGCGACCCTCGACGTGACCAATGAGGCTCAGGGCGCCGCCGTGGCCAAGGCCGCCATCGAGCATTTCGGGCGCATCGACGTGCTGGTCAACAACGCCGGTTTCGGTTTGCTCGGCGCGGTGGAAGAGGCGAGCAATGATGAGATCAAACGGCTCTACGAAACCAACGTCTTCGGCTTGCTGAATGTCACTCGCGGGGTGTTGCCGTACATGCGCGCCGCCCGCGGCGGTCATGTGATCAATATTTCTTCGGTGGGTGGCTATCAGTCGGCGCCGGGTTATGGCGTGTATTGCTCGACCAAGTTCGCTGTCGAAGCCTTGAGCGAAGCGCTGCACGGCGAACTGGCACCGCTGGGTGTGAACGTCACCGTGGTCGAACCGGGCTACTTCCGCACCGATTTCCTCGACACTAACTCCCTGGTCGAATCCCCTGAAACCATCGCCGACTACGCCCCGACGTCGGGCGAAGTGCGCAAACTGGCCAAGGCCGTCAACCAGCAACAACCCGGCGACCCGGAGAAACTGGCCTTGGCGATGATCACCCTGGTCGAGGCCAAAAACCCGCCGCTGCGCCTGCCACTGGGGACCGATTCGGTGAGTTACATCGAGGCCAAGAATGCGTTCGTCAGCGATGAACTGAACACCTGGCGCACGCTGTCACAATCCACTGATTTCTAACCCCTGCCCCAATCCCTGTGGGAGCGGGCTTGCTCGCGAAGGCGGTTTAACATTCAACATCTATGTTGCCTGACACGCCGCTTTCGCGAGCAAGCCCGCTCCCACAAGGGATCTTCAACAATCTGGGAGATGTGACCGGCGGTCGCAGAAGCTGGCCGGCAGGTCAATCTGCGCTTAGCTGTATGGATAACCCGAGGCGCGCGTAGGTCTTGAATCACCACAGCGGCGCCCCTTCAGAACACCGTGAGTCTGAGGAAATTGGCAATGCTGACCCTGAATATCAATGGCAAGGACCAGGCGCTGGATGTCCCCGCAGACATGCCGCTGCTGTGGGTCCTGCGCGATGTCGCGCACCTGACCGGGACCAAGTTCGGTTGCGGCATGGCGCAGTGCGGTGCCTGCACTGTGCATGTCGACGGTGCGCCGCTGCGTTCCTGCATCACCCCGGCCACCGCCGTGGCCCATGGGCAAAAAATCCTCACCATCGAAGGCCTGTCCACCGACGGTTCGCATCCGGTGCAACAGGCCTGGGCCGAACTCGACGTGGTGCAGTGCGGTTACTGCCAGTCGGGGCAGATCATGTCCGCCGCCGCGTTGCTGGCGAAGATTCCCAAGCCCACCGACAGCGACATCGACCAGGCGCTCTCCGGCAATATCTGCCGCTGCGGCACTTATCCAAGGATTCGCGCAGCGGTCAAACGCGCCGCCGAGATCGGTTGAGGCCATGTCATGAACAGCATCAACAATCCCGTATCACGTCGCGGTTTTCTCAAGGGCAGCGCGGTGCTCGGCGGTGGTCTGGTGGTGGCGTTTGTCATCCCCGGCGCTCATCGCTTTGCCATGGGCGCCGAGAACCAGGGCAATGTCTTCGCGCCCAATGCCTTCCTGCGCATCGCCAATGACAACAGCGTCACCATGCTGCTCGGCCATTCGGAAATGGGCCAGGGCATCTGGACCGGCCTGACCATGCTGATCGCTGAAGAACTGGACGCCGACTGGTCAAAAATCCGCGTCGAACATTCCCCGGCCTCGGCCAAGGATTACGGTCTGGCCGGGTTCGGCGGCATGCAGATTACCGGCGGCTCGACCTCGACCTGGATGGAGTTCGACCGCTATCGCCAGGCCGGCGCCGCTGCACGCTTGATGCTGATCGACGCCGCAGCCAAGCGCTTCAACGTTGCGCCGTCGGAGATTCGCACGGAGTCGGGCGTGGTGATTGCCGGCGACAAACGCGCGACCTACGGTGAACTGGCGGATGACGCCGGCAAGCTGCCGGTGCCGGATCCGGCCTCGATCAAATTCAAGGAAGCCAAGGACTGGAAGATCATCGGCAAACCGACCGAGCGCCTCGACACGCCGGAGAAAATCACCGGCCGCGCCAAGTTCGGCATGGACGTGCAGTTCGACGGCCTGATGACCGCCATGGTCGCGCGTCCGCCAGTGTTTGGCGGCAGCGTCAAATCCTTCGAAGGTGCCGAGGCATTGGCGGTGCCGGGAGTGCGCAAAGTGGTGCAAGTGCCCACGGGCGTGGCGGTGATTGCCGACCATTACTGGGCGGCGAAACTGGGCCGCGATGCGCTGAAAATCGACTGGGACCTGGGGCCGAACAGCGGGCTCGACAGCGTCAAACTGCTGGAAAGCTTTCGCCAACTCGCCGCCACCCCTGGCATGCCGGCCAGTCAAGCCGGTGATACCGCTGCCACGCTGAAGAAAGCGGCGAAATCCATCGACGTCGAATACAGCGTGCCGTACCTGGCCCATGCGCCGATGGAACCGCTCAACTGCACGGTGAAAATCACGGCGGACAAATGCGAAATCTGGACCGGCACCCAGTTCCAGACCCTCGATCAAATGGTCGCGGGCCAGATCACCGGGCTCAAACCTGAACAGGTGGAAATCCACACCGAATTCCTCGGCGGCGGCTTCGGTCGCCGGGCCAATCCGACCTCGGACTTTGTCGCCGAAGCCGTGCAAGTGGCCAAGGCGGCGGGCATGCCGGTGAAAACCGTCTGGTCGCGGGAGGACGACATTCGCGGCGGCTACTATCGTTCGATGTTCCTCCATCAGGCGAACATTGGCCTGGATGCCGACGGCATGCCGCTGGCCTGGAAGCATGTGATGGTCGGGCAATCGATCATGGACGGCACCGCGTTTGCCGCGACCATGGTCAAGGACGGCGTGGACAAGACCTCGGTCGAAGGTGTGGCCGACAGTCCTTATATCGAAGGGCTGGCCAATCATCAGGTGGAACTGCATTCGCCGAAAACCGGCATCAGCGTGCTTTGGCTGCGTTCGGTGGGGCACAGTCACAACGCGTTTGTCATGGAATCGCTGATCGACGAACTGGCCGATGCGGCCGGCAAGGACCCGGTGGAATACCGACGAACCTTGCTCAAGGATCATCCACGACATTTGGGCGTGCTGAATCTGGCGGTGGAGAAGGCCAACTGGAACGCGCCGTTGCCTGACGGTCACGCCCTGGGCGTGGCGGTGCATGAGTCGTTTGGCAGCTATGTCGCGCATGTCGCCGAAGTGTCCGAGGACAACCTGAAAATTCGCGTGCACCGGGTGGTGTGCGCCGTGGATTGCGGCATCGCGGTCAACCCGCAGAGCATCGCCGCGCAGATGGAATCCTGCGTCACCTTCGGCCTCGGGTTTGCGCTGCACAGCAAACTGACGCTCAAGGACGGTCAGGTGGTGCAGTCCAATTACCACGATTATCAGGTGCTGCGGCTCAACGAAATGCCGGTGGTGGAGGTGCACATCGTGCCCAGCACCGACAAACCCGGCGGCATCGGCGAGGCCGGTGTGCCGCCCGTGGCGCCAGCGGTGGCCAACGCGGTGTTCGCCCTGACCGGGCAGCGTCTGCGGGAACTGCCGTTGCAACTGTCGGGGGTATGACATGAGACGACATTTGATACTTGGCGCCGTGGTGTTGGTCGGTCTGACCGGCTATGCGTCGGACCTGTTCGCAGCGGACAACCAGGCCGCGCTGGAAGCCTTCGGTACTGTGCAGAAGGTCTTCCAGAGCCCGCGTTGCCAGAACTGCCACATCCCCGGCGACTCGCCGTTGCAATTCGACGCCGGCATTCCCCACGCGATGAACGTGGTGCGCGGCATGGACGGCAAGGGCGCCGCCGGTTTGCCCTGTGCAACCTGCCACGCCGAAAACAACCCGCCGGCAAGCTACGGCCCCCACGCACCGCCGGGCGCGCCGCATTGGAGCCTGCCGCCCGCTGCACACAAAATGGCCTGGATCGGCCTACCCGCGGACAAACTCTGCGCGATGATCAAGGACCGTTCCAGCAACGGTGACCGGGATTTCGCTGCGCTGATCAAGCATGTCAGCGACGATAAACTAGTGCTCTGGGGCTGGAATCCGGGCGGCAATCGGGCGCCGGTACCGGTGCCGCACGACATCTTTGTCACGCAATTCAAGCTCTGGGCAGACGCCGGAGGCCCGTGTCCCGTGGCGGGCATCTGACCAACGGCGGCTTAAAAAGGAGTCAAACGGGATATGTGCGCTCTAACGTATATACCCATCGCAGGAGTGACACATGCTGCTTCCAGGCAAACCGATCAAACCGGGCATTAGTGCAGACACCCTGCACGGCCCGGACACTGCACTGCAGGAGCGCGAATTGCTGCGTGACCTGGCGCGACAGGCCGAGCAGGAACTGACCGCGGTGCAGGTGGCGAGCATGGACGAATTGACCCTGTTACCTAATCGCCACGGCTTCCAGGCCCTGGCACAAATGGGCCTGGACGCATGCTTGCGGATGGGCAAACCCGCGACGTTGCTGTTTTTCGACCTCGATAACTTCAAGCACATCAACTATCTGTACGGCCGCGCCGAAGGCGATGATGCCTTGAAAACCTTTGCCGACGTGCTGCGGATCGCCTTTCGCGAAAGCGACGTTATCGGGCGCATGGGCAGCGATGAGTTCGCTGCCTTGCTGACCGGCGCCCACGCCGTGGAGATCTCGGCGATCCGGGCGCGGCTCGAAGAAATGCTCGACGAGCGCAACGCCACGGTGCATCGCGGTTATGACATACGCTTCAGTGTCGGCCAGATCGAATTTCATCCGGCGCTGCATCAGACCGCAGAGGGTCTATTGGCCGCGATAGGTGAGCAGGTCAACGGTCATGCGTTCGGCCACTCGTAACAGCGCAGCATCATTGCGAAACCGACCAATCAACTGCAATCCGATCGGCAACAGCCCTTCGGCGCGTGGCAGCGGGAGATTCACCTGCGGCCAGCCGAACGCGCCCCAGAACTTGATGTAGTCCGATGGGCCGGTGTTTTCGGCGCTGTCCCGATACAGCGGCGCGACGGTGCCGCAGCAGGGGCCGAGCATTGCGTCGAATGGCTGGCAAATCTCATTCAGGATCGGTGCAAGGGCCGTCAATCGGGCCTTTGCAGCGGATTCCTGTTCCCAGGTGGTCGCCGCTGCGCGGTCGAACATCGCCAGTATCGACGGGCTCAGCAGTTTGCGATGCTCCTGAAACTCCTTCGCCAGTGAACGGGCGCCCTCGCAATCGTTGATCAACAGGTGATCGTCGAACACCCCGGCGAATTCGTCCGGCAACTGCACCTCGCTGACCTGATGACCGGCGCCGTGCAAGTGTTCAACCGCTTGTTCCAGAGCGCTGGCCACGTCGGGGGCGACTTGATCCCAGCGCGCAGTGCGATAGAAACCCAGGCGCAGCGGACGCTGCTCGATGTCAGGCACTTTGAATCCGGGGATCAACACCCGCCCCACAAGACACAGATCTCGTACCGAGCGGCCATACCAGCCGACCGTGTCGAAACTTGGGGCCAGCGGTTTTATCCCTTCCAGCGACACCAGCCCAAACGACGGCTTGAACGCGAACAGGCCGCAATAGGCTGCCGGTTTCAGCAGCGATCCGGCGGTCTGGGTGCCCAGCGCCACCGCAAAGAAGTCCGCCGCCATCCCGGCCGCAGAACCAGCGCTGGAACTGCCCGGCGTACGCTCCAGGTCATGCGGATTGCGGGTCGGACCAGTGCGCATGTAGGCAAATTCGGTGGTGTGGGTCTTGCCCATGATCAGCGCGCCGGCCTGGCGCAGCAGGGTCACCACATGGGCGTCCCGCGACGGTTTATGGTCGGCATAGATTGGCGAAAAGAACTGCGTGGGATAGTCGGCGCTGTCGATAATGTCCTTGACGCCCACGGGCACACCGGCAAGCAGGCCTCGGCCATCATTCTGCGCGGCGTGCAGGCGCACCTGCTGCGGTTTGAACGAGGCGAAGGCGTGGATGTCCGGTTCCAGCGTTTCGATGCGCTGAAGAAAGGCCTCGGCAACGGCTGCGACCGTCGTTTCACCGTCGCGCACCGTCTGACTGAGGGCGGTGGCATCCAAGGCAAGGCGGCTCATTTGGCAAACAACTGGCTGATGTCCTTGAACGCCTTGAACTCAAGGGCATTGCCGCACGGATCAAACAGAAACATCGTCGCTTGTTCGCCCACCAAACCCTGAAAACGAATGCCCGGTTCAATCACGAACTGCGTACCGAGGGATTGCAGACGTTCGGCCAGGACCTCCCATTCCTTCATTCCCAGGACCACGCCAAAGTGCGGCACCGGCACGTTATGGCCATCCACGGCGTTGGTGTGGGCGGCTTCTTGCGAGGCGTTTTTCGGCGCGAGGTGAATCACCAGTTGGTGGCCGAAAAAATTGAAATCCACCCAATGCTCGCTGGAGCGACCTTCTTCCAGACCGAACACTTCGCCATAGAAACTGCGCGCGGCCGCCAGGTCATACACCGGTATTGCCAGGTGAAAAGGGGAGAGCTGCATGGGTTGATCCTCAACGGTCGGAAGTTACAGCTGAGTTTAGTCCTGTGCTTTTTGATTAAAATACGATAATTTTTGCATCGAGCTCAAATTATTTCGATCAATGGTGCGGCCATGTTGCGGGAACTGAAAACCTTTATCGCGGTGACCCGCTACGGCACGTTCGCGGCGGCCGGCATGCACATTGGCCTGACGCAATCGGCGGTCAGTGCACAGATTCGCAATCTGGAACAGGCGCTGGGCATTCGTTTGTTTGACCGCACCGGACGTCAGGCGCTGCTCAATGCGGCGGGCGAGCGGGCGTTGCCGATGGCCCGCGAGATGCTGGAAACCTTCGCGCGCATGGCGGTCAGTGATGACGTCAGTGAATACCGTGGCGAATTGAAGATCGGCGCGGTGGCCACGGTGCAGACCGGTTTGTTGCCTCAGGCGTTGTTGCGGTTGAGGCAGCAGGCGCCATTGCTGGAGCCGAAACTGGTGCCGGGGGTGTCGTTGAATCTGCTGAGCCAGGTGGACACCGGCGAAGTGGATCTGGCGATCCTGATCAAGCCGCCGTTTGAACTGCCCAAGGAATTGTCGGCGCAGGTCATCCGCAAAGAACCGTTTGTGCTGATCGTGCCGGCGGATTTGGAGGGCGATGATCCGCTGCAACTGCTCGCCGACCATCCTCACGTGCGCTACGACCGCAACTCGTTCGGCGGACGCCTGGTGACGCGGTTCCTGCGCGAACAGCAGATTGACGTGCGCGTGGCGCTGGAACTGGATGAGCTGGAGGCGATTGTGAAAATGGTCGAGTGCGGGTTGGGCGTTTCGCTGCTGCCCGAGGCGGGGTTGTGGGTGGAGCATGGGGCGAAGGTGCGGGTGATTGCGTTGGGGGAATTGACGTTCTATCGCGAGATTGTGTTGTTGCAGCGCTATAGCCAGCGCATGCAGCCGATTCAGCAATTGTTTGCGCGGTGTCTCACACACAACACCTAACCCCCTGTGGGAGCGGGCTTGCTCGCGAATGCGGTCTTCCAGCCACCAGATATGTCGCCTGACACACCGCTTTCGCGAGCAAGCCCGCTCCCACAGGGAATCTGTGTTCACCACTGAAATCCAGGCATAAAAAAACCCGCCAATCTCGGCGGGTTTTTTTATGCGCTAACCGAAGATCACTCTTCGATGTTGCCCATCGCAGTGGTGTTGAAACCACCGTCTACGTACATGATTTCGCCGCTGATGCCGGACGCCAGGTCCGAGCACAGGAAGGCGCCGGCGTTGCCGACTTCGTCGATGGTGACGTTGCGACGCAGCGGGGTTTGCGCTTCGTTGGCAGCCAGCATCTTGCGGAAGTTCTTGATGCCGGAAGCCGCGAGGGTGCGGATCGGGCCAGCCGATACGGCGTTGACGCGGGTGCCTTCCGGGCCCAGGGAGCCGGCCAGGTAACGTACGCCAGCTTCCAGGGAAGCCTTGGCCATGCCCATGACGTTGTAGTTCGGCATGGTGCGCTCGGCGCCCAGGTACGACAGAGTCAGCAGGCTGCCATTGCGGCCTTTCATCATTTCGCGGCCAGCCTTGGCCAGGGCCACGAAGCTGTAGGCGCTGATGTCGTGAGCGATGCGGAAACCTTCACGGGTGGTGGCTTCGGTGAAGTCGCCGTCCAGTTGGTCGCCCGGTGCGAAGCCGACGGAGTGAACGATCACGTCCAGGCCATCCCACTTCTTGCTCAGTTCTTCGAAGACCTTGGCGATTTCTTCATCGCTGGCCACGTCGCACGGGAAGCACAGCTCAGGGCTCGAGCCCCAGCCTTGTGCGAATTCTTCAACACGACCTTTCAGTTTGTCGTTCTGATAAGTGAAGGCAAGCTCAGCGCCCTCGCGATGCATGGCGGCAGCGATGCCGGATGCGATGGACAGCTTGCTGGCGACACCGACGATCAGTACGCGCTTACCGGCGAGAAAACCCATGTGTTGCTCCTCTCTTTCAGGTTATTGCGCAGTGGCTGGTGCCAGGAAAGCGGCTTCCAGCAACTGCTGTGTATACGGATGTTGGGGGGCGGCAAAGATACTTTGCGCGTCTCCCTGTTCGACCACTTGGCCATGCTTGACCACCATCAACTGGTGGCTCAGCGCTTTGACGACAGCCAGGTCATGGCTGATAAACAGATACGTCAGGTTGTACTTGGTTTGCAGTGACCGCAACAGCTCCACCACTTGGCGTTGCACTGTCCGGTCGAGGGCCGACGTCGGCTCGTCCAGCAGGATCAATGCCGGTTTTAGCACTAATGCCCGGGCAATGGCGATTCTCTGCCGTTGCCCGCCGGAAAATTCGTGGGGGTAGCGGTTCCGGCTTTCCGGGTCCAGGCCTACCTCCTTCAATGCCGCAATAATCGCTTGTTCCTGTTCCGCCTCGGTGCCCATCTTGTGGATCCGCAGGCCTTCGCCGACGATCTGGCTCACACACATCCGCGGGCTCAGGCTGCCGAACGGGTCCTGGAACACCACCTGCATCTCGCGACGCAACGGTCGAACTTCGTTCTGCGTCAGGCAGTCTAGCTGCTTGCCCTCAAAACGGATGCCTCCTTTGCTGCCGATCAGCCGCAAAATCGCAAGGCCGAGCGTCGATTTGCCGGAACCGCTTTCACCCACGATCCCCAAGGTCTGGCCCTGGGGCAGGCTGAAATTGATCCCGTCCACCGCCTTGATGTAATCCACCGTGGTTTTCAAGAAGCCTTTTTTGATCGGGAACCAGACTTTCAGGTCCTCGACCTGCAGCAATGGCGGGCCAATAACGTTGGTCGCCGGCTTGCCGCTGGGCTCCGCTGCCAGCAGTTCCCGAGTGTACGGATGCTGCGGCGCGCGGAACAACTCTTCGCACGATGCCTGTTCGACGATGCAACCGCGCTGCATGACACATACGCGATGCGCAATTCTTCGTACAAGGTTCAAATCGTGACTGATCAGTAACAACGCCATGCCCAGGCGGGCCTGTAATTCCTTGAGCAATTCGAGGATTTTCAGCTGAACGGTTACGTCCAGGGCGGTGGTCGGTTCGTCGGCAATCAGCAGTTCTGGCTCGTTGGCCAGGGCCATCGCAATCATCACCCGCTGGCGTTGGCCGCCGGACAATTCATGGGGCAGAGCCTTGAGGCGCTTGTGCGGCTCGGGAATGCCGACCATCTCCAGCAGTTCCAACGTGCGCTTGGTCGCGACTTTGCCGGTCAGGCCCTTGTGGATGCCGAGGATCTCGTTGATCTGCTTCTCGATCGAGTGCAGCGGATTGAGCGAGGTCATCGGCTCCTGGAAAATCATCGCGATCCGGTTACCACGGATGTGACGGATGGTTTTCTCTTTCAGGCCCAGCAGGTTTTGCCCGGAATACTCGATGGTGCCGGACGGGTGCCGGGCGAGCGGGTAGGGCAGCAGGCGCAGGATCGAGTGCGCCGTCACCGATTTGCCGGAGCCGCTTTCACCGACCAGGGCCAGGGTTTCGCCACGCTTGATATCGAAGCTGACGCCTTCGACCACCCGTTGCACGCGTTCGCCGACGACAAATTCGACGGCGAGGTCGCGCACTTCGATCAGATTGTCCTGATTCATTTCACTTCCTCGGGTCGAAGGCATCGCGAGCGGACTCGCCGATAAACACCAGCAAACTCAACATCAGCGCCAGCACGGCAAACGCGCTCATGCCGAGCCACGGCGCTTGCAGGTTGGATTTGCCCTGAGCCACCAGTTCACCCAGTGATGGACTGCCTGCCGGTAGGCCAAAGCCAAGGAAATCCAGCGCGGTCAAAGTGCCGATGGCGCCGGTCAGGATGAACGGCATAAAGGTCATGGTCGAGACCATGGCGTTGGGCAGAATGTGGCGGAACATGATCGCGCCATTCTGCATCCCCAGCGCCCGGGCCGCGCGCACGTATTCGAGGTTACGCCCACGGAGGAACTCTGCACGCACCACGTCCACCAGGCTCATCCACGAGAACAGCAGCATGATCCCCAGCAGCCACCAAAAGTTCGGTTGCACGAAACTGGCGAGGATGATCAGCAGATACAGCACCGGTAGCCCGGACCATATTTCGAGGAAACGCTGCCCGGCCAGATCGACCCAGCCGCCATAGAAGCCCTGCAACGCCCCGGCGATCACGCCGATGATCGAGCTGAGAATGGTCAGCGTCAGGGCAAACAGCACCGAAATCCGGAAGCCGTAGATCACCCGCGCCAGCACATCGCGGCCCTGATCGTCGGTGCCCAGCAGGTTGTCCGCCGAGGGCGGCGCCGGGGCCGGGACTTTCAGGTCGTAATTGATGCTCTGGTAGTTGTAGGGGATCGGCGCCCACAGAATCCAGGCGTCCTTGGCCTTGAGCAGTTCACGGATGTACGGGCTCTTGTAGTTGGCTTCCAGCGGGAATTCGCCGCCGAAGGTGGTTTCCGGGTAGCGCTTGAGCGCCGGGAAGTACCAGCCGTTGTCGTAATGGACTACCAGCGGTTTGTCGTTGGCGATCAGTTCGGCGCCGAGGCTGGCGCCAAACAGGATCAGGAACAGCCACAGCGACCACCAGCCACGTTTGTTGGCCTTGAACAGTTCGAAACGGCGGCGATTGAGGGGGGACAGGCTCATCTCAATGCTCCCGGTGTTCGAAGTCGATGCGCGGATCGACCAGGGTGTACGTGAGGTCGCCGATCAGTTTCACCACCAGCCCCAATAACGTGAAGATAAACAGCGTGCCGAACACCACCGGATAGTCACGGTTGATCGCCGCTTCAAAACTCATCAGGCCGAGGCCGTCGAGGGAGAAAATCACTTCCACCAGCAGCGAACCGGTGAAGAAAATCCCGATAAACGCCGACGGGAACCCGGCGATCACCAGCAGCATGGCGTTGCGGAACACATGGCCGTAGAGCACGCGATGATTGGTCAGGCCTTTGGCTTTGGCGGTGACCACGTACTGCTTGTTGATTTCATCGAGGAAGCTGTTTTTGGTCAGCAAGGTCATGGTGGCGAAGTTGCCGATCACCAGCGCCGTTACCGGCAGTGCAAGGTGCCAGAAGTAATCGAGGACCTTGCCGCCCATGCTCAGCTCGGCGAAGTTGTTCGAGGTCAGGCCCCGTAACGGGAACCAGTCGAAATAACTGCCGCCGGCAAACAGCACGATCAGCAGGATCGCAAACAGGAACGCCGGGATCGCGTAGCCGACGATGATCAGCGAACTGGTCCAGACGTCAAAGTGGCTGCCATGCCGCGTAGCCTTGGCGATCCCCAGCGGGATCGATACCAGGTACATGATCAGCGTGCTCCACAGCCCGAGGGAGATCGACACCGGCATCTTTTCCTTGATCAGGTCGATGACCTTGGCGTCGCGGAAGAAGCTGTCGCCGAAATCCAGGGTCGCGTAGTTCTTGACCATGATCCACAAGCGTTCCGGCGCCGATTTGTCGAAGCCGTACATGTGCTCGATTTCCTTGACCAGCGCCGGGTCCAGGCCCTGGGCGCCGCGATAGGCCGAGCCGGCCACCGACACTTCGGCACCGCCACCGGCGATGCGGCTGGTGGCGCCTTCGAAGCCTTCGAGCTTGGCGATCATCTGCTCCACCGGACCGCCGGGGGCAGCCTGGATGATCACGAAGTTGATCAGCAAAATGCCGAACAAGGTCGGGATGATCAGCAGCAGTCGCCGAAAAATATACGCCAGCATTGATTACTCCGTGCCCGCAGGGTCGGCTTGCAGTTTGGTTTCGACTTCTACCGCCGGTTTCGCGTCAGGCTTGACCCACCAGGTGGCAATGCCGACGTCGTACTTGGGTGAGATTTTTGGATGGCCGATATGGTTCCAATAGGCCACGCGCCAGGTCTTGATGTGCCAGTTGGGGATCACGTAATAGCCCCATTGCAGCACGCGGTCCAGCGCACGGGCGTGGGCCACCAGGCTTTTGCGTGAATCTGAGTTGATCAGGCCTTCGACCAACTGGTCCACCACCGGGTCTTTGAGTCCCATGGAGTTGCGGCTGCCGGGTTTGTCGGCAGCGGCGGACATCCAGAATTCACGCTGTTCGTTGCCCGGCGAGTTGGACTGCGGGAAGCTGCCGACGATCATGTCGAAGTCCCGGGAACGCACACGGTTGATGTATTGCGAAACGTCGACCCGGCGAATCACCAGGTCGATCCCGAGGTCGCTGAGGTTGCGCTTGAACGGCAGCAGCACCCGTTCGAATTCGGTCTGGGCCAACAGGAACTCGATGGTCACCGGTTTGCCGGTGGCGTCGACCATTTTGTCGTCGACGATCTTCCAGCCGGCCTCTTGCAGCAACTGATAGGCCTTGCGTTGCTGGGTGCGGATCATGCCGCTGGCGTCGGTCGTAGGGTTTTCGAACGCCTCGCTGAAGACCTGGGCCGGGAGCTGGCTGCGGAACGGGTCGAGGATCGCCAGTTGAGCGGCGTCCGGCAGGCCGGTGGCGGCCATTTCCGAGTTTTCGAAATAACTGCGGGTGCGCGCATAGGCGCCGTTGAACAGTTGCTTGTTGGTCCATTCGAAATCCAGCAGCAGCGTCATCGCCTGACGCACGCGGATGTCTTGGAACACCGGGCGGCGCAGGTTGAAGACGAAGCCTTGCATGCCGGTCGGGTTGCCGTTGGGGATCTGTTCCTTGATTAGCCGGCCTTCGGTGACTGCCGGGATGTTGTAGGCGTTGGCCCAGTTCTTCGCGGTCATCTCCAGCCAGTAATCGAACTGCCCGGCCTTGAGCGCTTCCAGGGCCACGGTGTTGTCGCGGTAATAATCGGTGGTCATCACATCGAAGTTGTAGAAACCACGGTTGGCCGGCAGATCCTTGCCCCAGTAATCCTTGACCCGCTCATAGCGCACCGAACGCCCGGCCTTCACTTCGCTGACTTTGTAAGGGCCGCTGCCCAGCGGGATTTCCAGGTTGCCCTTGTTGAAGTCGCGGCTGGCCCACCAATGTTTCGGCAGCACCGGCAACTGGCCGAGGATCAGTGGCAGTTCGCGGTTGTTGCTGTGCTTGAACTTGAACAGCACCGTCAGCGGGTCTTCGGCGACCACGTCGGCGACATCGCTGTAGTAACCGCGATAGAGCGGGGCGCCGTCCTTGATCAGGGTCTGGAAGCTGAACACCACATCCTCCGCACGCACCGGGTGGCCGTCGTGGAAGCGGGCTTCGGGGCGCAGGTAGAAACGCACCCAGCTGTTGTCCGGGGCTTTCTCGATCTTGCCGGCAATCAGGCCGTATTCGGTGAACGGTTCGTCCAGGCCCTGTTTGGCCAGGGTGTCGTAGATCATCCCGACATCGTCGGCGGGCACGCCTTTGCTGATGAACGGGTTGAGGCTGTCGAAGCCGCCGAAACCGGCCTGGCGGAAGATCCCGCCCTTGGGCGCGTCCGGGTTGACGTAGTCGAAGTACTTGAAGTCGGCCGGGTATTTCGGCGGCTCGTTGTACAGGGTCAAGGCATGTTGCGGGGCGGCGCAGGCCAGCCCGGCGAACAACAGACCGCTGGCCTGCAGGAGCAGGGCGCGTACGGGTTTCATTGATCTTTCTCCGAAGACTTCAGCCACCACGCGCTAAGGCCCAGGGTGTAGGGCGGCGTCGTGACAAAGGCGAACCGATTGCGGTAGGCCAGGCGATGGTAATTGAGGTACCAGTTGGGAATGATGTAGTGCTGCCACAGCAGCACCCGGTCGAGGGCCTTGCCGGCGGCGACCTGTTCATCCCGGGTCTGGGCGGCGAGCAATTGTTCGAGTAAATGATCGACCACCGGGTTGGCGATACCGGCGTAGTTCTTGCTGCCCTTGACCCCGACCTGGCTGGAATGGAAGTACTGCCATTGCTCCAGGCCCGGACTGAGGGTCTGGTTGAGAGTCATCAGGATCATGTCGAAATCGAACTGATCCAGGCGTTGTTTGTACTGGGCGCGATCCACCGTGCGCAGCCGTGCGTCGATGCCGATGCTGGCGAGGTTCTCGACGTAGGGCTGGAGGATCCGTTCCAGGTTCGGGTTGACCAGCAGAATCTCGAACCGCAGCGGCTGGCCGTTGGCGTTCTGCACGCGCTGGCCATTGAGTTTCCAGCCGGCCTCGCTGAGCAGGCCCAAGGCCTTGCGCAAGGTTTCCCGAGGGATGCCGCGGCCTTCGGTCTGCGGCAGGCTGAAGGGCTCGGTGAAGAGCTTGGCGGGCAACTGCTCGCGGTACGGCTTGAGCATCAGCCATTCGTGGCCGACCGGCAGCCCGCTGGCTTCGAATTCACTGTTGGGGTAGTAACTCATGGCGCGCTTGTAGGCGCCGCTGAACAGGGTGCGGTTGGTCCACTCGAAGTCGAACATCAAGCCCAGTGCTTCGCGCACCTTGACCTCGGCAAAGGCCGGGCGCCGGGTGTTCATGAACAGGCCTTGGCTCTGAGTCGGGATCTGGTGCGGGATCTGCGCCTTGATCACATCGCCACGCCGCACTGCCGGGAAGTTGTAGCCGTTGTCCCAGTTCTTCGCCTGGTGCTCGATGTAGATGTCGAATTCGCCAGCCTTGAAGGCTTCGAAGGCCACGTCGCTGTCGCGGTAGAACTCGACTTCCATGCGATCGAAGTTGTACTTGCCGCGATTGACCGCCAAGTCCTTGCCCCAGTAATCCTTGACCCGTTCGAAGACCAGTTGGCGTCCCGGTTGCACCGAGGTAATCCGATACGGCCCGCTGCCCAGCGGCGGTTCGAAGGTGGTGGCCTTGAAGTCGCGACCTTTCCAGTAGTGCTGGGGCAGCACCGGCATCTCGCCCAGGCGCAGGATCAGGAGTGGATTGCCGGCGCGCTTGAACACGAAACGGATGCGCTGCGGGTTGAGAATGTCGACCCGCAGCACTTCCTGGAGGGCGGTGCGGTACTGCGGATGGCCTTCCTTGAGCAGCAAACGGTAGGAAAACGCCACGTCGTAGGCGGTGATCGGCGTGCCATCGTGGAACCGCGCTTCGGGGCGCAGGTTGAACACCACCCAGCTGCGGTCCTCGCTGTATTCCACCGTTTGGGCGATCAGGCCATAACTTGAAGTCGGCTCGTCGCCGGACGGCGCGTACTGGCCGGTGCCGACCATCAGCGGTTCGTTGAGCTCGTTGATCCCGTATTGCAGGAAATTCGGCGTGGAAACCGGGCTTGAACCCTTGAAAGTGTACGGATTGAGCGTATCGAAGGTGCCAAACGCCATCACCCGCAATGTACCGCCCTTGGGCGCTTGCGGGTTGACCCAGTCGAAGTGGGTAAATCTGGCCGGGTACTTGAGCGTGCCGAACTGCGCATAACCATGGCTTTCGCTGATCGTCGCGCTTGCGGGGGAGCTCAAGGCCAGGCTGATCAGGAGAAGGAGGAGGGGACGCTTCAAGTCAGAGATCCGATCCAGGCGGCTTGGGCTTTGTGGGCCGTACAGTAACAGCTTGTATCGACAGGAAAAAGACAGGGGGTTAATGCGCTGTTAATTGCACATGCGGTGGGCCTGCATGCTGCAGAACCTGTGGGAGCGGGCTTGCTCGCGAATGCGGCTTTCCAGCCACCCAATAGTTGTCTGACACACCGCTTTCGCGAGCAAGCCCGCTCCCACAGGGGATTTGTTTCAGCCCTCAAATAGCAGGCAAAAAAAAGCCCCTGGATTCAGGGGCTCTTTGTTAGCGTGGCGAAGACACCGTCAGCATTTGCCCAGGCTTCAGCGCCTGGCCAACCCGAGGATTCCAGCGCTTTAGGTGTTGCATCTCAACGTTGAAACGTTTGGCGACCATATACAGCGAGTCGCCTTGCTGGACCTTGTAGGTCTGCTGGGTCTTGGCGACGGTCTTGCCGGTGTCCTTGCCTTTGGACTTGCCGCTCGCGGCGACGACCGTGTTGATCCGGCCGGCGCTGCGCTTGGTGTTGTCCTGCATGACCAGGGTCTGGCCGACCTTGAGGTTCTTGCCGGTCATCTTGTTCCAGCGCTGCAGGTCTTTGACATCGACCTTGTTGGCCTTGGCAATAGCAGCGAGGTTATCGCCACGTTTCACCCGGTAGGCGCGCTTGAGTTTGGCGATTTCGTTGTCGTCAGCGCCTTCGAACACCGGTTTCAGTGGTCGCGAGCTGATCAACTCTTCGGGGCGCATGGTCGACAGGCTGGCCGTCAGCAGTTGCGCCTTGGACGTCGGCACCAGCAAATGCTGGGGACCGTCGATGGTGGTGCGTTGCTTGAAGGCCGGGTTTAGCTGGAACAGTTCGTCTTCATCGATGTTGGCCACCGCAGCAACCTTGGACAGGTCCATGCGCTGGTTGATTTCGACGACCTGGAAGTACGGTTCGTTGGCGATCGGGTTGAGGTTAACGCCGTAGGCTTCCGGCGCCAGTACCACTTGCGACAGGGCCAGCAATTTTGGCACGTAGGCCTGGGTTTCGGCCGGCAGCGGCAGGTTCCAGTAATCGGTTGGCAGACCGAGCTTCTCGTTACGCTCAATGGCGCGGCTGACCGTGCCTTCGCCGGCGTTGTAGGCCGCTAGGGCCAGCAACCAGTCACCGTTGAACATGTCGTGCAGGCGGGTCAGGTAGTCCATGGCCGCTGTGGTCGAAGCGGTGATATCGCGACGGCCATCATAGAAACGGGTTTGACGCAGGTTGTAGTAACGCCCGGTGGAAGGGATGAATTGCCAAAGACCCACCGCGTCGGCCCGGGAATAGGCCATCGGGTTGTAGGCACTTTCAATCACTGGCAGCAGCGCCAGTTCCAGCGGCATGTTGCGTTCTTCAAGACGTTCGATGATGTAGTGAATGTACAGGCTGCCGCGTTCGCCGGCGTTTTCGAGGAAGGACGGGTTACTGGCGAACCACAGTCGTTGTTGCTCGATACGCGGGTTGACGCCCAGGTTGTCCTGCAGCTGGAAGCCCTGGCGCATGCGCTCCCAGACGTCCTGCGGTACTTGCGGTGTTGGTTTCTCGCTGAGCCAGATGGGTTTCTGCTTGGCTCGGGCGGCAATATTCGGAACGTGTGTGGCTTCGGGTTGCGGGACATGGCTTGAACAGCCCGCCAAAGTGGCGGACACAGCCACCGCGATGGCTTGAGCCAAGCGGGTCAATGCGTCTGAATTGATGGCTTTACGAATAGATGACGACATTGGCTGGAAGTAAGTTCCGGGCAAAAATGTCGGGGGATTCTAGAAAGCGTACCCCCCGCGGTCAACCATTCAGAATTTTTGTACCAATAGGTAGCCAGCTTAGAACTTATCTTTCCAAGCCCGCAAGGCAGCAAAAACCGCACTCGGACCCCGGTTTTGGGTTCCATTCCGTTCGTCCACTTTTTCTTTAACGGATGTTTCATCGACACGCAAAAACGGGTTCGTGAGCTTTTCAAGCGCCAGCGTAGAGGGCAGCGTCATGATTCCGGCTTCGCGTTGCGCGCTGACTTTTTCCAGACGCGCGGCAGTGTCCGGGTTGCCCGGTTCGACCGCTGCGGCAAACTTCAGATTGCTCAGGGTGTATTCGTGGGTGCAATACACCAGCGTGTCCTCAGGCAACGACGCCAGGCGCGTCAGCGAGGTGTGCATCTGCTCCGGAGTGCCTTCAAACAGGCGGCCGCAACCGGCGGCAAACAGGGTGTCGCCGCAGAACAGCAGGCCATGGTGATAAAAGGCAATATGCCCAAGGGTGTGGCCGGGAACGGCGTAGACATCGAAGTCCCAGTCCAGCACGTTGATACGGTCGTTATCCTTGAGCGCGACGTCCCGCGCCGGGATGGTTTCGCTGGCCGGGCCGTAGACTTTCGCGTCTGTCGCTTTTTTCAGCTGCTCGACGCCGCCAACGTGGTCATGATGGTGGTGAGTGATCAGAATATCGCTGAGCACCCAGCCCGGATGCGCCTCCAGCCAGGCCTGGACCGGCGCGGCGTCGCCCGGATCGACCACTGCGCAGCGTTGGGTGCGGTGGTCTTGTAACAACCAGATGTAGTTGTCGGTGAAGGCGGGCAGGGCACTGATCTGTATCATCGTCGGATTCGCCAAGCGGAAAACAATGGTGCATCTTAGAACTTCCTGGCGCTTTGGAGAATGCAATGACCGATAAAGCGTTCGCTCAGGCCGATCCTGAGTGGCTGACATTGATCAGCGCCGCCCGTGAATGGTTGTCCGGCCCGATCGGGCAATTTCTGCTGGACGAAGAACGGCGCATGCTCGAAGACGAGTTGGGCCGGTTCTTCGGCGGCTACCTCGTGCACTACGGGCCATCGGCCGAAACACCGCCGTCGGCGCCGCAAGTGCAGCGTAATGTAAGGCTCGGTGCGCCATTGCCCGGGGTCGAGATCGTCTGTGAAGAACAGGCCTGGCCCTTGAGCGAGCACGCCGCCGATGTGGTGGTGTTGCAGCACGGGCTGGATTTCTGCCTGTCGCCCCACGGTTTGTTGCGCGAAGCGGCAAGCAGCGTGCGGCCCGGCGGGCATCTGTTGATCATCGGCATCAATCCCTGGAGCACCTGGGGCCTGCGCCATGTGTTCGCCCATGACGCCTTGCGCAAGGCCCGTTGCATTTCGCCGTCGCGGGTCGGCGACTGGCTGAACCTGCTGGGCTTCGCACTGGAGAAACGCCGCTTCGGGTGCTATCGTCCGCCGCTTGCGTCACCCAAATGGCAGAGCCGTCTGGCGGGTTGGGAGCGCAAGGCCGGTGACTGGCAACTGTCGGGCGGCGGCTTCTATCTATTGGTGGCACGCAAGATCGTGGTCGGCCTGCGCCCCGTGCGTCAGGAGCGACGCGAGCCAATGGGCAAGCTGATTCCGTTGCCGATGGCCAAGGTCAATCGTCGTCATATCGAGCCGTAAACATTCTTTATTTTCCCGGCCGGGTTAGCCCGGCCTCGGGCATCGTCGATCCTGGATCGGCGAGCCACCGCATTTTCTGGATAGATTGGCATGAGCGATAGCGTAGAACTGTTCACTGATGGCGCCTGCAAAGGCAACCCCGGCCCCGGCGGCTGGGGCGCACTGCTGGTGTGCAAGGGCGTCGAGAAGGAACTGTGGGGCGGCGAAGCCAACACCACCAACAACCGCATGGAGCTGATGGGCGCGATCAAAGGCCTGGAAGAACTCAAGCGTTCCTGCGACGTGCTGCTGGTGACTGACTCCCAGTACGTGATGAAAGGCATCAACGAGTGGATGGCCAACTGGAAGAAACGCGGCTGGAAAACCGCCGCGAAAGAACCGGTCAAAAATGCTGACCTGTGGAAGCTGCTGGACGAACAGGTCAACCGCCACACCGTGACCTGGAAATGGGTGCGCGGGCACATCGGCCACCACGGCAACGAACGGGCTGACCAATTGGCCAATCGCGGCGTGGATGAAGTGCGCGGTTACAAGCAGGACTAATTGCGGCGCGGCCTTCGCGAGCAAGCCCGCTCCCACAGGGGAATGCGTTTCAAATGTGGGAGCGGGCTTGCTCGCGAAGAACGATGATGCGGTCGACCTGAAAGACCGCGCTGTCTGTTTCGCGAGCAAGCTTTGCTCCTGTGGTGAGCATGTTAAGATCGCCGCTTTTGCACGATTGACCCGTTGAGAGCTGAACACTGATGGCCACCAGATCCGTTGTACTCGATACCGAAACCACCGGCATGCCGGTGACCGACGGCCACCGGATTATCGAAATCGGTTGTGTCGAGTTGATCGGTCGGCGCCTCACGGGCCGGCACTTCCACGTTTATCTGCAACCGGATCGCGAGAGTGATGAGGGCGCCATCGGCGTTCACGGCATCACCAACGAATTTCTGGTCGGCAAGCCGCGTTTTACCGAAGTGGCCGATGAGTTCTTCGAATTCATCAAGGGCGCGCAGCTGATCATCCATAACGCGGCGTTCGACGTTGGCTTCATCAACAACGAATTCGCGCTGATGGGCCAGCACGACCGCGCCGACATCACCCAGCATTGCTCGATCCTCGACACCCTGATGATGGCCCGTGAACGTCACCCGGGTCAGCGCAACAGCCTCGATGCGTTGTGCAAACGCTATGGCGTCGACAACTCCGGCCGTGAACTCCACGGCGCCTTGCTCGACTCCGAGATCCTCGCCGACGTTTACCTGACCATGACCGGCGGCCAGACCAGCCTGTCCCTGGCGGGTAACGCGTCTGACGGCAACGGTTCGGGCGAGGGCGCGGACAACTCCGCCACCGAAATTCGTCGCCTGCCAGCCGATCGCCAACCAACCCGGATCATCCGCGCCAGCGAAGATGACCTCGCGCAGCACCTCGCACGTTTGGAAGCAGTGGCCAAATCCGCCGGTGCGCCGTCGTTGTGGCAGCAGTTGGCAGATGCCAAGGCGCAGGCTGCAGGCTGAAGGCCTTTGTGGCGAGGGAGCTTGCCTGTGGCGAGGGGGCTTGCCCCCGTTGGGCCGCGAAGCGGCCCCTGCATTACTTTCAGATAAACCGCATTCGCAGTATTTACGACTGCTGCGCAGCCGAACGGGGGTAAACCCCCTCGCCACAAGGTCCCGCGTCAACCTCTGATCATCATTTCAGATTGCGATTGATGGCCACATGATGGTGCGCTGACTGACCCGCTTCGGGGCATCCGCGCTCGCCACATCCGCCGCAACCCTCTACCCTGAGGGAATTGGCAGACCACGGTCTGCCGCCTCAGGACACTGAGCCCCATGTATAAAGATTTGAAATTCCCGGTCCTGATCGTCCACCGCGACATCAAGGCCGACACTGTTGCCGGTGACCGCGTGCGGGGTATCGCCCGGGAACTGGAGCAAGAAGGTTTCAGCATTCTCAGTGCGGTGGATTACACCGAAGGGCGGCTCGTTGCCTCGACCCATCACGGCCTCTCGTGCATGTTGATCGCCGCCGAAGACGCCAGCGTCCATTCTCATTTGTTACACAATATGGCCGAATTGATCGGTCTTGCGCGGGTGCGTGCGCCGGATTTGCCGATCTTCGCGCTGGGCGAACAAGTCACTTTGGAAAACGCCCCGGCCGACGCCATGGCCGAGCTCAATCAACTGCGTGGCATTCTCTATCTGTTCGAAGACACCGTGCCATTCCTCGCCCGCCAGGTCGCCCGTGCGGCGCGCAAGTACCTCGATGGTCTGCTGCCGCCGTTCTTCAAGGCCTTGGTACAGCACACCGCCGACTCCAACTATTCCTGGCACACTCCCGGGCATGGTGGTGGCGTGGCGTATCACAAGAGTCCGGTGGGGCAGGCATTCCATCAGTTTTTCGGCGAAAACACCTTGCGTTCGGATCTGTCGGTGTCAGTCCCGGAACTCGGTTCGCTGCTCGATCACACCGGTCCGCTGGCCGAAGCCGAGGCCCGGGCAGCGCGCAATTTCGGCGCCGATCACACCTTTTTTGTGATCAATGGCACTTCCACGGCCAACAAAATCGTCTGGCACTCCATGGTCGCCCGGGATGACTTGGTGCTGGTGGATCGCAACTGCCACAAGTCGGTCCTGCACTCGATCATCATGACCGGCGCCATCCCGCTGTACCTGTGTCCGGAGCGCAATGAACTGGGGATCATCGGCCCGATACCGCTGAGCGAATTCAGCCGCGAATCGATCCAGGCCAAGATCGACGCCAGCCCTCTGACCAAGGGCCGCGCGCCCAAGGTCAAGCTGGCGGTGGTGACCAATTCGACCTACGACGGCCTCTGCTACAACGCCGAGCTGATCAAGCAGAACCTCGGCAACAGCGTCGAGGTCCTGCACTTCGATGAAGCCTGGTACGCCTACGCGGCGTTTCACGAATTCTTCGCCGGGCGCTACGGCATGGGCACCTCGCGCAGTGAAGACGGCCCGCTGGTGTTCACCACGCATTCCACGCACAAATTGCTGGCGGCGTTCAGTCAGGCGTCGATGATTCATGTGCAGGACGGCGGCGCGCGGCAACTGGATCGCGACCGTTTCAACGAAGCGTTCATGATGCACATCTCCACGTCGCCGCAGTACAGCATCATCGCTTCGCTGGACGTGGCGTCGGCGATGATGGAAGGTCCGGCCGGGCGTTCGCTGTTGCAGGAAATGTTCGACGAAGCCCTGAGCTTTCGCCGCGCCCTGGCCAATCTGCGTCAGCACATTGCCGCAGATGACTGGTGGTTTTCCATCTGGCAGCCGCCGTCGGTGGAAGGCATTACCCAGGTCATCACCGAAGACTGGTTGCTGCAGCCTGATGCGGACTGGCACGGCTTTGGCGGCGTAACCGATGACTACGTGCTGCTCGATCCGATCAAGGTCACCCTGGTCATGCCGGGCCTGACCGCTGGCGGCGCGCTGAGCGAGCGCGGAATTCCGGCGGCGGTGGTCAGCAAATTCCTCTGGGAGCGCGGACTGGTGGTCGAGAAGACCGGGCTGTATTCGTTTCTGGTGCTGTTCTCCATGGGCATCACCAAGGGCAAGTGGAGCACGCTGCTCACCGAGTTGCTGGAGTTCAAGCGCAGCTACGACGCCAACACCAGCCTCGCCAGTTGCCTGCCGTGTGTGGCCCAGGAGAATCTGGCGCGCTATCAAGGCATGGGTTTGCGCGACCTGTGCGATCAACTGCACGCCTGCTACCGCAGCAACGCCACGGCCAAACACCTGAAACGCATGTACACCGTGCTTCCGGAAATCGCCATGAAGCCCGCCGACGCCTATGATCAATTGGTACGCGGTGAGGTTGAGGCGGTGTCGATCGATGCCCTGGAGGGGCGAATCGCCGCCGTGATGCTGGTGCCGTACCCGCCTGGGATCCCGTTGATCATGCCCGGCGAGCGCTTCACCGAATCGACTCGATCGATCATCGATTACCTGGCATTCGCCCGTACCTTCGACAGCAGCTTCCCGGGATTTGTCGCCGATGTGCACGGATTGCAACACGAAGATGAGGGCAATGGGCGGTTGTACACCGTCGATTGCATCAAGGAATGAGGACCTTTCCCAGTATGCAACCGGTCATGAATCCGAAATACCCAGGGCTGTCGGTGCGGGTTGCCGACGATGGTTTTGCCGCTTACATCTGGGGCAGCGATTTCAGTTTTGAAGTCGCCGCCTACGGTGCTGCGCAAATTGGCAAACCGGTGGCGCAATGGCCGGTGACGCCGATCACCCCTTATCGAAAGTGCTACGGCATCGATCCGGAAGAGTTCAGCAGTTTCCGCGATGCCGCCGACAGCGCGATTTTCATGGCTTATCTGGATGACGAGCCAGTCGGCCATCTGGTGATCAGCACCAACTGGAACGGCTTTGCGCATATCGACGAGTTGGCGGTGCATGCGCCGGCCCGGCGGCATGGCGTGGCCAAGTCGCTGCTGGATGTGGCGCAGTTCTGGAGTCGCAAAAAGAAACTGCCGGGCATCATGCTCGAAACCCAGAACAACAACCTCGGCGCCTGTCGGCTCTACGAGCGTTGTGGCTATGTGATTGGCGGGATCGATCATCTGCGCTATCGCGGCATCGATCCGAACACCGCCGAAGTCGCGTTGTTCTGGTATCGATTGTTCGATAACCCGCTGGAAAACCCGATCAGCTCGCCAGCATCACCACGGCTTGTTCCGTAATGATCGCCAGCAACGCCTGAACGGCCGGTGATGGCTCGGCGTTCTTCAAGGTCAGGGCGTAGAGGCTGATCGGCACCGCCGGGGCCAGCGGGCAAGCATCCAGCCCGGACGCCTTGGCGCCGAGGGCGGTGAAGGGGTCGACGATGGCCAGGCCTTCACCGGCCTCGACCATGCTGCGCATCATCTGATGAGTCTGCACGCGGGTCTGGATCACCAGGGCCGGGCGTAGCGCCTGCAACTTGGTTTCCAGCGCCGGGCTCAACGGATCATGACCGTCGAGGCCAACCATCGATTGGCCGGCCAAATCCTGCACCGACACATACTTCTGCTTCGG
Source organism: Pseudomonas nunensis (assembly GCF_024296925.1). Classification (NCBI taxonomy): domain Bacteria; kingdom Pseudomonadati; phylum Pseudomonadota; class Gammaproteobacteria; order Pseudomonadales; family Pseudomonadaceae; genus Pseudomonas; species Pseudomonas nunensis. The sequence continues at coordinate 3,205,727 of NZ_CP101125.1, read as the reverse complement.
CTGCAGCCAGCCGTGGGGCGCCAGCAATTGGAGCTTGCCCTGGGCAATAACCTGGCAATCGATATCAGCGTGGTCGGGGTCGTGCAGGCTCAGGCCCAGATCGCTTTCGCGCAACAATAGGCTGCGGACGATATCGCGGGTGGGTTGGCTGAGGAGGGTGCACGGCGCATCGGGAAAGCGTCGGCGCAGGGCCGCGATGCTGTGGGGCAATAACTGCTGGGCCAGCGGCGGGGTGCCGATGACGCGCAGCGGTGGCGCGAGGTATTGCTTGAGACTGTTGGCCAGGCGCTGAACCGGTTCGAGGGCTTCATAAACGTGGGCGATCTCGACCTGCAACTCCCGCGCCTCGCGTGTGGCCTGCAAGCGGCCGCGCACGCTGGAAAACAGCATGAAGCCCAACTGACCCTCGGCGTCGCGCAAAATCCCTTCGACTTCGGCCACCGGCAACTGCAGCCATTCGGCGGCGGTGCCCAGGTGACCGGTCTGCAAGAGCGCCTGGATCACTTCGATATGACGTAAACGCATGCGTGAAGTCCATGTTCAGCAGGTGAGGGAGTCAGTGGCTGAATCCTAACTCAAGTGCGCGCATATGACTTCTGCTCATAACACGGGGTTATGAGGCGACGGTGGTTTCCGGCAGGGTACCGATGTAAGTGTCCGGTTCGCGAGTCAGGGTGATATCCGACTGGATTAACTGGAACCGATTGTCATCGAGCTTCTTCATGCGATCGCCAATGGCCAGTTTGTAAGTGGTGACAGGCTCCGTGCCTTCGACACCGTCTGCCGACGGGTTGGATTCCTGGAACTCATGCACGGAATAAACGCGGCCTTCCGCGTCTCTTGCATGGAACTGACCGACGAGTACTGCTGCCATCTGCTTAGAACCTCTGGAGATAAATCACTCAATTTGCGGTTCTGTAGACCGTGCTTGGGCGAAGTAAGTTTTCCTACAAGAAAAAAATAGTCAGCGGCGGCGATTTTCGCTCGCCCGCTGATCGAAACGTCATCTATAACTACAGGCTCTTCCCATCGGACAGTCGAGAATCTTCCATGAGCAACGTCTATACGATCGCCGTTGTGGTCGGCAGCTTGAGAAAAGAATCGATCAACCGCAAGGTCGCATTGGCCCTGGCTGATCTGGCGCCTGCCAATCTGAAGTTGAACATCGTCGAAATTGGCGACTTGCCACTCTACAACGAAGACATCGATGGCGCTTCACCGCCGGCAGCCTACAGCACTTTCCGCCAACAAGTGAGCTCATCCGACGCAGTGCTGTTCGTAACCCCGGAATACAACCGTTCGGTGCCGGCACCGTTGAAGAATGCGATTGACGTGGGTTCACGTCCTTATGGCAAGAGTGCCTGGAGCGGCAAACCGGGCGGCGTGATCAGTGTTTCGCCGGGTGCTATCGGTGGTTTCGGGGCCAACCATCACCTGCGCCAGTCCATGGTGTTTCTCAATGTGCCGTGCATGCAGCAGCCGGAAGCGTATCTGGGTGGCGCCGGCACAGCGTTCGACGAGGCGGGCAAGTTGAATGAATCAGTGAAGCCGTTCTTGCAGAGCTTCATCAATGCGTATGGGCAGTGGGTCGAGCAACACAAAAAAGCCTGACACCCCAAAAACCTGTGGGAGCGGGCTTGCTCGCGAAGGCGGCCTTACATTCAACATTGATGTTGGCTGATAGGCCGCCTTCGCGAGCAAGCCCGCTCCCACATTAGTAACCGAGTCGGGCGCAGAACATCGATTCAATTTCCAATAGCCAAGCCGCCATTTGAGCCGCCACCGGTTGCGCCACCACAAAATACCGCCGCCCACCCCAGGCCATGATCACCCAGGCATCGATGGTGGCTGGCGACGGTTGCACAGGCAAATCCCCACACGCAGCAAACGCCTCACGCCATTTTTGCGACAGTTCCTGGAACAGCCGCCGATGATGCTTGGGTTCGGTGAACCGGTGTTCGATCGCCAGCACTTCGTCATTGAACAGCGGTTGCCGCACAACATCCGGCTCGCAGGTCAGCCCGCATATTGGTGAAGGGTTGCAGCGGTTTTATGGGTTGGTCACCGCGACTTCCACGCTATTGCTTGAAGTGGTCGAGAGTGAAGGCTACGAGGCGGTGCAACGTGTAATATCGCGGCTGTTTCATGGGCAGGTGGCGCCGGTCGAGGGGCATGTCATCAGGTTGTAGTCTGCTGACTCAACGATAGCCCCCAATCCCCTGTGGGAGCGGGCTTGCTCGCGAAGGCGTGGTGTCAGTCGACATTGATATTGACTGACCCACCGCTTTCGCGAGCAAGCCCGCTCCCACAAAGGGGATTTGGGTGTGACCGGGATTTTGTCTCGCGTCACGGAATTATCGCCCCGACCCTCCACTCTGTTGCATGTCCCCCCACCCGATTGTCTTTCAAGGCTGCTGTGCATGCTCATTGCGTCGTTGATTTTCCTGCTGACCATTACCCTGGTGATCTGGCAACCCAAAGGCCTCGGCGTCGGCTGGAGCGCGGTGTTTGGCGCGGTGCTGGCGCTGCTGTTCGGGGTGGTGCACCTGAGCGATATCCCGTTGGTGTGGCAGATTATCTGGAACGCCACCGGTACCTTTGTCGCACTGATCATCATCAGTCTGTTGCTGGACGAGGCGGGGTTCTTTGCCTGGGCGGCGTTGCACGTGGCGCGTTGGGGCAAGGGCAGCGGGCGCAAGCTGTTTGCCTTTATGGTGTTGCTCGGGGCGCTGGTGTCCGCACTTTTTGCGAATGACGGCGCGGCGCTGATCCTTACGCCGATCGTGATTTCCATGCTCCTGGCCCTGCGCTTTTCGCCCGCCGCGACCCTGGCCTTCGTGATGGGCGCCGGGTTCATCGCCGACACCGCGAGCCTGCCACTGGTGGTGTCGAACCTGGTGAACATCGTTTCCGCCGACTTCTTCCACATCGGTTTCAACCGCTATGCGGCGGTGATGATCCCGGTCAACTTCGTCAGCGTCGCCGCGACGTTGGGTATGTTGATGTGGTTCTTCCGTAAGGACATTCCCAAGGCCTACGACCCCGGACAACTCGACGACCCGGCCACGGCGATCCACGACAAAGCCACTTTTTATGCCGGTTGGGTCGTGTTGGTGATCCTGCTGGTCGGCTGCTTTGCCCTGGAACCGCTGGGGATTCCGATCAGCGCGATTTCCGCGGTGTGCGCGGCGCTGCTCCTGGGCATCGCCGCCCGCGGCCACAAGATTTCCACGCGCAAGGTGATGAAAGAAGCCCCGTGGCAGATCGTGATTTTCTCTCTGGGCATGTACCTGGTGGTCTACGGCCTGCGCAACGCCGGGCTCACCGACTACCTCGCCGGTTGGCTCAACGGCTTCGCCGGTTACGGCGTCTGGGGCGCGGCGATGGGCACGGGTGTGCTGACGGCGTTGCTGTCGTCGATCATGAACAACTTGCCGACGGTGCTGATCGGCCTGCTCTCAATTGATGCGAGCCAGGCCACGGGCGTGGTCAAGGAAGCGATGATCTACGCCAACGTCATCGGCAGCGACCTGGGGCCGAAAATCACTCCGATAGGCAGTCTGGCGACGTTGTTGTGGCTGCATGTGCTGGAGCGCAAGAGCATCAAGATCGGCTGGGGTTATTACTTCAAGGTCGGGATTGTGCTGACGGTGCCGGTGTTGTTGGTGACGTTGGCGGCGTTGGCTGTGCGGTTGTCCGTTTAGACCGTGTTGGCCCCATTCGCGAGCAAGCCCGCTCCCACATTTGGAATGCATTCCCCTGTGGGAGCGAGCCTGCTCGCGAAGGGGCCAGCCCGGGCGCTGTAAATCTCAACCACTACCCGGCACATTCGGCCAAAGATCCGCCACCAGAAACAACCGCTCGGCTTCTTCCCATTCGCCATTGGCGTTTTCGGTCAGCCGCACCATCAACTGCGCCGGGGCCAACGGGTCCAGCTCATTGAGCCAGGTATTCAACTGTTCAGTGCTCCAGGTCTGCTCTAGCGGATAGTGCGCCGGCGCGAGCCAGGCATGCCGGGGCAGGGGTTGCCAGCGCCCGAACGGTCGCTGCACGACAAAGTCAGCCCAATCCTTCTGATGCAACCAGCTACCGCGCAAATGCTGCGGATGGGCGCCGTTCGGCGAGGCGGATTGCCCCGGCCACGGATACAACAGGTAACCGCCGAGCCATAAATGCGCACTGAACTGCTGGATATCCAGCGCCGCCAGCGCTTCGCGACTTTCCGGGCGGGCAGAAATCGGCAGTTGATGCTGACTCAAATGCGCCAGTTTGCGGTCCAGTCGATCATGACAACCCGGCCCCAGCCACGTCGCCGTGTCATGCCCATCGCCGTTTTGCGGGCCGAGGTAGAGTTTGATCGCCAGTTCCAGGTGATGCACTCCGTCACGATCACGCAGCAGCATGTCCAGTTCGCCTAGGGTATGACCTTCGCGGCGGATTGGCAGGTTGGCGGCAATCAACTCGATTCCCGGTGCATGCTTCACCGCGTATTGCCACAAGCGTTCGTAATACAGGCCCAGGCGTCGGGTGCGCGACTGCGCCAGCCAGTGCAGCAAGTCATAACTGTCGCGATCCAGTTCTCGCAACCAGCGTTCCAGACCCTCCGGCGCCTGCACCCAGTCGCTGCCGGCCAGCGGATGACGCTGCGGCCACGGCGGTTCGCCGAGCATCGGCGGCGCAAGGATGACCCACGCCAGGTCGCGCACTTCCGGGTGGCGCAACTGGTGGGGTAACTGGAGCAAATCCGGGAATAAGATCATTCTGCGAGCATAGCCTCTTAAGTCATGGCTTAAAGGATTTTGTCTATCCCGCGCTTTCGCCCATAATCGTCGCTTTAGCCCGACGCAGAACCTCGCAGGAGCCCCATGGAGCAATTTCGTAATATCGGCATCATCGGTCGCCTGGGCAGTTCGCAGGTGCTGGATACCGTCCGCCGACTGAAACGGTTTCTGCTCGATCGTCACCTGCACGTGATCCTCGAAGACACCATCGCTGAAGTCCTGCCGGGGCACGGCCTGCAAACCTCGTCGCGCAAGATGCTCGGCGAAGTGTGTGACATGGTGATTGTGGTCGGCGGTGACGGCAGCCTGCTCGGCGCCGCACGCGCCCTGGCCCGGCACAATATCCCGGTGCTCGGGATCAACCGTGGCAGCCTGGGTTTCCTCACCGATATCCGCCCTGATGAGCTGGAAGTCAAAGTCGCCGAAGTGCTCGACGGCCACTATCTGGTGGAAAACCGCTTCCTGTTGCAGGCCGAAGTCCGCCGCCATGCCGAGGCCATCGGCCAGGGCGACGCGCTGAACGACGTGGTGCTGCACCCCGGCAAATCCACGCGCATGATCGAATTCGAGCTGTACATCGACGGCCAGTTCGTCTGCAGCCAGAAGGCCGACGGCCTGATCGTCGCCACACCCACCGGTTCGACCGCGTATGCGTTGTCGGCGGGCGGCCCGATCATGCATCCCAAGCTCGACGCTATTGTGATTGTGCCGATGTACCCCCATACCTTGTCAGGCCGGCCAATTGTGGTCGATGGCAACAGTGAGCTGAAAATCGTCGTGTCCAAGGATATGCAGATCTACCCGCAAGTCTCCTGTGATGGGCAGAACCATTTCACCTGCGCGCCGGGTGACACCATCACCATCAGCAAAAAAGCCCAGAAGTTGCGGCTGATTCACCCTCTCGACCACAACTACTACGAAGTGTGCCGGACCAAGCTCGGCTGGGGCAGTCGGTTGGGTGGTGGAGGCGACTGATGCTCGATCCCGCGCGTAGCTACGACCTGATCGGTGACGTGCACGGTTGCGCTCTGACCCTTGAGCACTTGCTCGACCGGCTCGGTTACCACAAACAGGGCGGTGTCTGGCGGCATCCGTCGCGCATGGCGGTGTTCGTCGGTGACATCATCGACCGCGGCCCGCGTATTCGCGAAGCGCTGCACATCGTCCACGACATGGTCGAGGCCGGCCAGGCGCTGTGCATCATGGGCAACCATGAGTTCAACGCCCTCGGCTGGAGCACCCCGGCGCCACCCGGCAGCGGCAAGCAGTTCGTGCGCGAGCACACGCCACGACATGCCCGGCTGTTGGGGGAAACCCTGACCCAATTCGAAGATCATCCCGCCGACTGGCATGACTTCCAGCAATGGTTCTATGAACTGCCGCTGTTCGTCGATGCCGGACGTTTTCGCGTGGTGCATGCTTGTTGGGATTCGGGCCTGATCGAACCGTTGCGCGCACTGTTCCCCGACGGTTGTGTCGATGAACACTTCCTCCAGGCCTCCGCCGTGCCGGGCAGCTTCGCCTGCACCGTGTTCGATCGCCTGCTGCGCGGCACCGACATGCGCCTGCCCGATGGCCAGACCATGACCAGCGGCGATGGCCTGACGCGATCGTTCTTCCGTACCAAGTTCTGGGAAGACGACCCGCAAACCTACGGAGACATTGTGTTCCAGCCCGACGCCTTGCCGAAACCGGTGGCGCGTACGCCGCTGTCGTCGACCGAGAAAAACACCTTGCTGCGCTACGGCGTCGACGAGCCTTTGCTGTTCGTCGGCCATTACTGGCGCAGCGGCAAACCGGCGCCGATCCGGCCGAACCTCGCGTGTCTGGATTACAGCGCGGTGCTGTACGGCAAACTGGTGGCCTATCGCCTGGACCAGGAAACCCGTCTCGATCCGCATAAATTCGTCTGGGTCGACGTCGAACGGCCGGAGGCCTTGCAATGAGTGTTGTCGCGGTATTGCGTCTGCCGTTGGCGGTGGATTTGAGTGGCTTCGTCAAGTTGCTGCAACGCATGCAAGTGCCCCATCGGGTCAGCGAAGAGGCGGGCGAGCAAGTGCTGTGGGTGCCGGCCAACATCAGCGAGGACGTGCGTTCGCTGTACGAACGCTTCCCGGCGGGTGATCCCGATCAGCAACTGGACATCCCGGTGGCGCAAACCATGCGGCGCCCGGGTTTTGTCGAGCAGTTGCGCCACAGCAAGGCGACCGCCGGCATTCTGCTGCTGTGCCTGATCGTCGGCGCGGTGACTGTGCTGGGTGAAAACCTCAGCACCATGCACTGGTTCACCTTTCTCGACTTCCGCGTGATCGGCGACTACATCGAGTTCACGCCGCTGGATGAAGGTCTGGCGGCGGGGCAGTGGTGGCGTCTGGTGACGCCGATGCTGATCCACTTCGGCTTCCTGCACCTGGCCATGAACGGCATGTGGTACTGGGAACTGGGGCGGCGCATCGAGGCGCGCCAGGGCAGCATCAACCTGATCGGCCTGACCTTGCTGTTCAGCCTGGTGTCGAACTACGCCCAGTATTGGTTCAGCGGCGCGACCCTGTTTGGCGGGTTGTCCGGCGTGCTCTACGGCTTGCTCGGGCATTGCTGGATCTTCCAGTTGCTGTCGCCGAACCCGGCCTATCGCCTGCCGCGCGGCGTGCTGGTGATGATGCTGGTCTGGCTGGTGTTGTGCCTGTCCGGGCTGGTCTCGATGATCGGCTTCGGCGAAATTGCCAACGCAGCCCACGTCGGCGGGTTGCTCATCGGATGCTTCACCGGTTTGTTGGGTGGTTTGTACAACCGCCGTAAACTGGCCGTCTAAAACAGTTACTGAATAAAGAGCGCGGAGACCCTGATGTCCTCTTTTAACGAAATGATCAAAAACATCACCCCCGATATCTACCAGAGCCTGAAACTGGCGGTGGAAATCGGCAAATGGTCCGACGGTGGCAAACTCACCGCCGAACAACGCGAACTGTCGTTGCAAGCGATGATCGCCTGGGAAATCCAGAACCTGCCCGAAGAACAGCGGACCGGCTACATGGGCCCGCAGGAGTGCAGCTCCAAGTCGATCAGCGTGCCGAACATCCTGTTCAAGTCGGATGCCATCCATTGATCGAGATTGGCCGCGGTGCAATCAGTAAAATGTCGGCGCGCCTGGACGGGCCGGACGTGCAGTACGCTTTTCGTCTGGGCGACACCGAGGTGCCGGTCAATCCGTTGATCGGCACGACCGTGCGCCTGGAATACCTGGGGGCGATTTTCTGTTCCCATTGCGGACGCAAGACCAAAACCAGTTTCAGCCAGGGTTACTGCTACCCGTGCATGACCAAACTGGCCCAGTGCGACATCTGCATCATGAGCCCGGAGCGTTGCCACTTCGACGCTGGTACGTGCCGTGAGCCGGAGTGGGGCCAGAAATTCTGCATGACCGATCACATCGTCTACCTGTCCAACTCGTCGGGGGTGAAAGTCGGGATTACCCGCGCCACCCAGTTGCCGACCCGCTGGATCGACCAAGGCGCACGCCAGGCGTTGCCGATCATGCGCGTCTCGACCCGTCAGCAGTCGGGCTTCGTCGAAGACCTGTTCCGCAGCCAGGTGGCTGACAAGACCAATTGGCGTGCTTTACTCAAGGGCGACGCGGTATCGGTGGATTTGGCCGAGGTTCGCGATCAGCTATTTGATAGCTGCGCCGAAGGTTTGCAAGGTTTGCAGGAACGATTCGGCCTACAGGCAATCCAGACTATTGCCGATGTAGACGTCCTCGAAATCCGCTATCCGATCGAGCAATACCCGGCCAAGATCGTCAGCTTCAACCTGGACAAGAACCCGATTGCCGAAGGCACGCTGCTGGGGATCAAGGGCCAGTACCTGATCTTCGACACCGGCGTGATCAATATTCGTAAATACACGGCCTATCAGCTCGCCGTGCATCAGTAAGGACTCCAGCATGCGCACCGAACAACCGAAGATGATCTACCTGAAGGACTATCAGGCGCCTGAGTACCTGATCGACGAGACGCACCTGACCTTCGAGTTGTTCGAGGACCACAGCCTGGTCCATGCGCAATTGGTGATGCGCCGCAATCCTGAACGTGGCCCGGGCCTGCCGCCACTGGTGCTGGATGGTCAGCAACTTGAGTTGTTGACGGTGAACCTGGCCGACCGCGAGCTGAGCGCCGACGACTACCTGCTGACCGAAAACCACCTGACGTTGCACCCGCAAAGCGAACGCTTCACGGTCGACACTACCGTGCGCATCCACCCGGAAACCAACACCGCGCTGGAAGGTTTGTACAAATCCAGCGGCATGTTCTGCACCCAGTGCGAGGCCGAAGGCTTCCGCAAGATCACCTATTACCTCGACCGCCCGGACGTGATGAGCAAGTTCACCACCACGGTAGTCGCCGAGCAGCACAGCTATCCGGTGCTGCTGTCCAACGGCAACCCGATTGCCTCCGGTCCTGGCGAAGACGGCCGGCACTGGGCGACCTGGGAAGACCCGTTCATGAAACCGGCCTACCTGTTCGCGCTGGTGGCCGGTGACTTGTGGTGCGTCGAAGACACCTTCACCACCATGACCGAGCGTTCCGTGGCGTTGCGCATCTACGTCGAGCCGGAAAACATCGACAAGTGCCAGCACGCCATGAACAGCCTGAAGAAGTCGATGCGTTGGGACGAAGAGGTCTATGGCCGCGAGTACGACCTGGACATCTTCATGATCGTCGCGGTCAACGACTTCAACATGGGCGCCATGGAGAACAAGGGCCTCAACATCTTCAACTCTAGCGCCGTGCTGGCCCGGGCCGAAACCGCCACCGACGCCGCGCACCAGCGGGTCGAAGCGATCGTCGCCCACGAATACTTCCACAACTGGTCGGGCAACCGCGTGACCTGCCGCGACTGGTTCCAGTTGTCGCTGAAGGAAGGCTTCACCGTGTTCCGCGATTCCGGCTTCTCCGCCGACATGAACTCGGCCACCGTCAAGCGCATCCAGGACGTGGCGTACCTGCGTACCCACCAGTTCGCAGAAGACGCCGGCCCGATGGCCCACGCCGTGCGCCCGGACAGCTTTATCGAGATTTCCAACTTCTACACCCTGACCGTGTACGAAAAGGGCTCGGAAGTGGTCGGCATGATCCACACCTTGCTCGGCGCCGAAGGCTTCCGTAAGGGCAGCGACCTGTACTTCGATCGCCACGACGGCCAGGCCGTCACTTGCGACGACTTCATCAAGGCCATGGAAGACGCCAACGGTGTCGACCTGACCCAGTTCAAACGCTGGTATAGCCAGGCCGGTACGCCGCGTTTGGCAGTCAGCGAGTCCTACGACGCTGCGGCCAAAAGCTATAGCCTGACCTTCCGCCAGAGCTGCCCGGCGACCCCGGACAAGGTTGAAAAACTGCCGTTCGTGATCCCTGTGGAATTGGGCCTGCTGGACTCCAAAGGCGCGGCGATTGCGCTGCGTCTGTCTGGCGAAGCGTCGGCGCAAGGCACTTCGCGGGTTATCTCGGTGACTGAAGCCGAGCAAACCTTCACCTTCGTCGACATCGCCGAACAGCCATTGCCTTCTCTGCTGCGTGGTTTCTCGGCACCGGTGAAACTGAGCTTCCCGTACAACCGCGACCAACTGATGTTCCTGATGCAGCACGACAGCGACGGCTTCAACCGCTGGGATGCCGGTCAGCAATTGTCGGTGCAGGTGCTGCAAGAACTGATCGCCCAGCAGCAGAAGGGCGAGACGCTGGTGCTCGATCAGCGACTGATTTCTGCATTGCGCACCGTGCTGTCCGACGAGACGCTGGATCAGGCGATGGTCGCGGAAATGCTTTCGCTGCCGGGTGAGGCGTACCTGACTGAAATCAGCGAAGTGGCTGACGTCGATGCCATCCACATCGCTCGCGAGTTTGTGCGCAAGCAGTTGGCGGACAACTTGTTCGAAGCGCTGTGGTTGCGTTACCAGGCTAACCGCGACCTGTCGAAGAAAACTCCGTACGTGGCCGAGGCCGAACACTTTGCCCGGCGTGCGTTGCAGAACATCGCGCTGTCTTACTTGATGCTTAGCGACAAGCCGGAAGTGTTGGCGGCGACGCTGGAGCAGTTCGAGACCAGCGATAACATGACCGAGCGTTTGACGGCGTTGGCGGTGTTGGTCAATTCGTCGTTCGAAGATGAGAAGGCCAAGGCGCTGGCCAGTTTTGCCGAGCACTTCAAGGATAATCCGCTGGTTATGGATCAGTGGTTCAGTGTTCAGGCGGGCAGCACGTTGCCGGGTGGTTTGGCGCGGGTGAAGGCGTTGATGGAGCATCCGGCGTTCAATATGAAGAACCCGAACAAGGTTCGGGCTCTGGTGGGGGCGTTTGCTGGGCAGAATTTGATTAACTTCCATGCGGCGGATGGTTCCGGGTATCGGTTCCTGGCGGATCTGGTGATTGAGCTGAACGGGTTTAATCCGCAGATCGCTTCTCGGCAGTTGGCGCCGTTGACTCGCTGGCGCAAGTATGACGATGCGCGTCAGGCGTTGATGAAAGGGGAGTTGGAGCGGATTCGCGCGTCGGGTCAACTTTCGAGTGATGTGTTTGAGGTGGTCAGCAAAAGCCTGGCCTGAGTTTGGCTTGGTTCTTTCGGGGGGCTCGGCCCCCTGTAGGAGCGAGGCTTGCCCGCGAAGGCGCCCTTCTGGTTGATCGTATTTTTGGATGGTGTACATATCCATTTCTGCGGTAACGGCTACTTAGGGTTTCGCCCTTACGGCGACTCACTTTTTTTTCAAACGCCAAAAAAAAGTAAGCAAAAAAAGGCTCGCCCCGAGCATCCGGCCCCTCGCTTAGGCTCGGCGTTCCTTCGTTCCGGTATTCATCTGGGGGCATCGCCTACGGTCGGCTTCGCTTCGACCTCCTCTCGATGTGTGCGGCTTCGCCGCACGGCGCTACGCGCCCACCCCCAGATAAACACCTCCACTCAGCCTCCCGAAGGGGCGGGCAAAGCAAGATCAAGAGCTGCAGGCGAGCTAACGCTCGGCCTGTCGAGTGGTGAAGAGCGGGTGGCGTACCCCCTGTAGGAGCGAGGCTTGCCCGCGAAGGCGGTCTGATGGTCGACTCATCTCTTTCTGAGGTACTGATACCTGGGTTGCCGAAGCTACGATCTTTTGATCCGGGCCCAAACCCCGAATCTTGCTGTGGCTGTGGCTGTGGCTGTGGCTGTGGCTGTGGCTGTGGCTGTGGCTTTTGACGTTGATTTTGATGTTGACCTTGACCTTGACCTTGACCTTGATCTCTCGCCCCTTCGGCAGGCCGAGCGTAGGTGTTCATCAGGGGGTTAGGCGCGTAGCGCCGTGCGGCGAAGCCGCACACATCGAGAGGAGGTCGTCGCGAAGCAGACCGTAGGCGATGCCCCCTGATGGACACCGTAGCGAGGGTACACCTCGCGAAGCGAGGTGCCGTACGCCGGGGCGAAGCCTTTTGCTTACTTTTCGGCGTCTGGAAAAGTGAGTCGCTGTAAGAGCGAAACCATAATCAGCCATCACCGCAGCAACGGATATACACCCAACCCCCAAAAACCCCAAAACCCCGAACCCCAAAATCAGCCGTTTACCGAAGAAACGGATATTCACACAAAACCCAGAAACCCAAATCACCCCACCTAATACCCCATCATTCACCCACTCCCCCCAACCCCCCAGGTTAACAAAACATAACGTGGCGTCGATTGTCAGACCTTTCCAAAGCCCGATAGGATAAGCCAGCTTCCGAAGGGGCTCTAGATTGCAGGTTTCAGGACTATGCTCCAACCAACCAATCACCAAGAGCACCCTTACGGCGCCCTGAAAGGTTGAACGACCTAACAATAATAATGGGGGAAGGTCTATGAGTGAGCCTGTCATGGGTGTGGGTCTCTGCCGCCCGCCGGCACTACGCAAAATCGCGTTGCTGGCTACAGCGCTCTCGCTGTTGGGCTGTGCCATGTGGTCGGCACCGGTGCTGGCCGCCGACGCGCCGGCCGCCGATACGGTCTATTCCGTTGAATCCGCCAAGGCTGCCAAAAGCCTGATGCTCGACGTCGTCCACGCTGGCAAGCGCCTGGTGGCGGTCGGGGATCGTGGGCACATTCTGTATTCCGATGACCAGGGCTCAACCTGGACCCAGGCCAAGGTGCCAACCCGGCAACTGCTGACGGCGGTGTTTTTTGTCGATGACAAACACGGCTGGGCCGTCGGGCATGACGCGCAAATCCTCGCCAGCGAAGACGGCGGCGTCACCTGGGCCAAACAATTCGAAGACCTGAAACGCGAATCGCCGCTGCTCGACGTCTGGTTCAAGGACGTCAACAGCGGCTTTGCCGTGGGCGCGTATGGCGCACTGCTGGAAACCACCGACGGCGGCAAGAACTGGGAAGACGCCAGTGATCGCCTCGACAACGAAGACCAGTTCCACCTCAACGCCATCGCCGCCGTGAAGGATTCCGGGCTGTTTATCGTCGGTGAGCAGGGCAGCATGTTCCGCTCCGCCGATTGGGGCCAGACCTGGGAAAAACTCGAAGGCCCGTATGAAGGTTCGTTGTTCGGCGTGATCGGCACCGCACAGGCCAACACCCTGCTGGCCTACGGGCTGCGCGGCAATCTCTACCGCTCCACGGATTTCGGCAGCACCTGGGAACAAGTTCAACTTCAGGCCGCACGCGGCACACTGGAGTTCGGGCTGTCCGGCGCTACGCTGCTGGATGACGGCTCCATCGTGATCGTCGGTAACGGCGGCTCGGTGGTCAGCAGCAGCGACAACGGCGAAACCTTCACCGTGTTCAACCGCCCGGACCGGATTTCCGTGTCGGCGGTCACCGCAGCAGGTAACGGCAATCTGATTCTGGCAGGACAGGGCGGCGTTCGCGCCACTTCGCCAACCGGCGCTGAGCTTGGCAAGTGAACCGGGCAAATAATAAGAAGGGCGAAGCTATGACATCATTGACCAGTCACCACCAAGACAAGGCGACGTTTCTTGAGCGCCTGATTTTCAACAACCGCCCGGCAGTGATCGTCATCTGCCTGCTGGTGAGTATCTTCCTGTTCTGGCAAGCGACGCTGATCCGGCCGTCCACCAGCTTCGAAAAAATGATCCCGCTCGAGCATCCGTTCATTCAAAAGATGATGGAGCACCGCAACGATCTGGCGAACCTGGGCAACACCGTGCGGATTTCCGTGGAAGCCACGGACGGCGATATCTTCTCCAAGGAATACATGGAGACCCTGCGTCAGATCAACGATGAAGTGTTCTACATCTCCGGTGTCGACCGTTCCGGCCTCAAGTCGTTGTGGAGCCCGAGCGTGCGCTGGACCGAGGTGACGGAGGAGGGCTTCGCCGGTGGCGAGGTGATCCCGCAGAGCTATAACGGCTCCCAGCAAAGCCTCGACCTGCTGCGCAACAACGTGCTCAAGTCCGGTCAGGTCGGGCGTCTGGTGTCCAACGACTTCAAGTCGAGCATCGTCGATATCCCGTTGCTGGAGTCCTATCCGGACCCGCAAGACCAGGGCAAGTTGCTGGCCCTGGACTACCGCAAGTTCTCCCACGAGCTGGAAGACAAGATCCGCGACAAGTTTGAAAAACAGAACCCTAACGTGCAGATCCACATCGTCGGTTTCGCCAAGAAAGTCGGCGACCTGATCGATGGTCTGGTCATGGTGGTGATGTTCTTCGGCATCGCCTTCGTCATCACCCTGATCCTGCTGTACTGGTTCACCAACTGCATGCGCAGCACCGTGGCGGTGTTGAGTACCACGCTGGTGGCGGTGGTCTGGCAACTCGGCTTGATGCACTTCTTCGGTTTCGGGCTCGATCCGTATTCGATGCTGGTACCGTTCCTGATCTTCGCCATCGGTATTTCCCACGGCGTACAGAAAATCAACGGGATCGCCTTGCAGTCCAGCGAGGCCGACAACGCCCTGACTGCTGCACGGCGTACGTTCCGCCAACTGTTCCTGCCGGGGATGATCGCGATTCTCGCGGATGCGGTGGGCTTCATCACGCTGCTGATCATCGACATCGGCGTGATTCGTGAACTGGCCATCGGCGCGTCCATCGGCGTGGCGGTGATTGTGTTCACCAACCTGATCCTGTTGCCGGTGGCGATTTCTTACGTCGGCATCAGCAAACGTGCGGTGGAACGCAGCAAGAAAGACGCGCACCGCGAACACCCGTTCTGGCGCCTGCTGTCGAACTTCGCCAGCCCGAAAATCGCTCCTGTATCGATCATTCTGGCGCTGATCGCATTCGGCGGCGGCCTCTGGTACAGCCAGAACCTGAAAATCGGTGACCTCGATCAAGGGGCTCCAGAGCTGCGCCCGGACTCGCGCTACAACAAGGACAACAACTTCATCATCAGCAACTACTCCACCAGTTCCGACGTGTTGGTGGTGATGGTCAAGACCAAGGCCGAAGGCTGTTCGCGCTACGAAGCCATGGCGCCGATCGACGAGCTGATGTGGAAGATGCAGAACACCGAGGGCGTGCAGTCGGCGATCTCGCTGGTGACCGTGTCCAAGCAGATGATCAAGGGCATGAACGAGGGCAACCTGAAATGGGAAACCCTGTCGCGCAACCCGGATGTACTGAACAACTCCATTGCCCGGGCTGACGGCCTGTACAACAACAGCTGCTCCCTGGCGCCGGTGCTGGTGTTCCTCAACGATCACAAGGCAGCGACCCTCGACCGTGCGGTGCATGCGGTGCAGGACTTCGCCAAGGACAACAACAAGGATGGCCTGGAATTCATCCTCGCTGCGGGTAACGCCGGGATCGAAGCGGCGACCAACGAAGTGATCAAGGAGTCGGAGCTGACGATCCTGATCCTGGTGTACATCTGCGTCGCGACCATGTGCATGATCACCTTCCGCTCCTGGGCGGCGACCTTGTGCATCGTGCTGCCGCTGGTGCTGACCTCGGTGCTCGGCAACGCCCTGATGGCCTTCATGGGCATCGGCGTGAAAGTCGCGACCCTGCCGGTGGTGGCGCTGGGCGTGGGGATTGGCGTGGACTACGGCATCTACATCTACAGCCGCCTCGAAAGCTTCCTGCGTGCCGGTCTGCCGTTGCAAGAGGCGTACTACCAAACGCTGAAGTCCACCGGTAAAGCCGTGCTGTTCACCGGTCTGTGCCTGGCCATCGGCGTGTGCACCTGGATCTTCTCGGCGATCAAGTTCCAGGCCGACATGGGCCTGATGCTGACCTTCATGCTGCTCTGGAACATGTTCGGTGCACTGTGGCTGCTGCCAGCGCTGGCGCGGTTCCTGATCAAACCGGAGAAACTGGCAGGGCAGAAGGGTAATTCGTTGTTTGCTCACTAGCACTGAAAGCCCCCCTGTGGGAGCGGGCTTGCTCGCGAAGGCGGAGTGTCAGCCAACAGAGATGTTGAATGATAAACCGCCTTCGCGAGCAAGCCCGCTCCCACAAGGGATCTTCAGCAGGGCTTAAATAGCCGCAACCTCGGTTGCGGCTTTTTCATGCGTGCTCAGTTCGTTTCCAATGGCAGGAAATGCTCTCGGGCCAGCGTTTCGCTAATGGCGCCACGATAGATCTCGATTTTCTGTTTCGGATCTTTTGCGTTGGCCATTATCGATTCGTAACTTTCAAATCGTTGTTCCACGGTTTTCAAATGAGCTGTCGTGTAGGTGGCTCTATCGTCCAGCAAGCCGACATAGTGAAAGTGTGCGTACCACAGGGGGTTGTTGTGGGTATTCAGCAGGGCGTATTCCTGCATGAAATCCCGGCGTCCGGTTTTCAACTGGACCCGACGGCCGATGGGGGTGACGTGAATGACATTGTGTTGCAACAGGTATTCCACACCTTCGCTGGTCGGCGTCCGAGCCAGTGTCATGCGGGTGCGCAGTTCCCCTCCCTTTCTTTCGAGGAGGTGTGCCTTGTCCCGTAGCGTAGTAATCAGAGCGGTGTCTTTTTCGTTGTCCGCCGGGGCGTTGTTGTGTTTTTCCAGCTTGTCGGCATACCCGGTGAGCTTTTGCGCTTCACGTTGCAGTTGCTCTTGGATTTCCTTGGGCGAACTCGCACCTTTGGCGTAGCCGTCGATCTTGAGGACTTGTTCATCGACCTGCGCCAAGGCCTTTCGGGCGTCGCCCTTTAGCAGCGGGTAGGGGGTTAGTGCGGGTTTGGGCGCAGGCTCCCTGACTTCGACGATCTCCACCCAGTCATTGTCGTGTTGATGGAACGAGAGCAACGGCTTGTCATCCAGCGGGCCGTTGATGTCGACGATGTCGCCGTCCTGATCGGCAATGCGTGGGCGTAGATCTCCGATCAAGGTGCCTTTGGCCGTTTTGATGACTTTTTTCCGGCTGCTCGGAGCGGGGTCGGGCATGGGCTTCGTCTCGCCCGCAGCGGCCTCCTTGGAGGTGCCGGCCGTTTGCGCTGCGGTTGCCTGGCCGGACTCGTCGTTCGCTTGCGCTGCGGTTACCTGGCCGGAGGTATCGGACTTGTTTTCTTTTTCCAGGGCGAGCTGCTGAATCTCATCCGCCAAGCGCTGTTCGGCATCGAGGTGCAATTGGTGAATGATTACCCGCAGACGGTTGAAGGCCGGCATCTCCAATTCATCGGCCCGGAAGATTCCGATACTGCCCAAGGCATCCTGTGCAGCGCTGTAGTGATTGACCAGATTGTCCAGCACGGCGATGCGATCACTGCGTTCATACACGTGGTCTGTCTGTAACTCGGCATGGGATCGGGACAGCATCAACAACGGTTCGACGGCCGTGTCCAGGGCTTCGGTGGTCTGGGTTCCCAAAGCCTTGACGCTGAGGATCCGCAAGATGATCAACTGGAAGGACTTGACCCTCAGGGCCGTCAGTTCATTTTTCGGTCGACCCTGGTTCAGTTCCTTCAAGGTTTCGGCCCCCAGCAGTGGGATCTGTTGAAGTTCCTCTATGCGTCGGTCGATCTCCTCATAGGACCTGATCATGGTTTCATTGATTTCGGAGGTTTTGCGGATGAAGTCGAAGTATCGCTGCACCACCGGTTCGCCCTCGATACTCAGGGCTTCATAGAGTTGCTGCAAATTGCTGGCGAACTCGTTGTACTTGGCGTTGGCGGCGGTTCGCGCGTCGTCGGCCTTGACTATCCTTTTGCGAATATTCTTGATGATGTTGCCCAGTACGGTGCAAATCAGTGAGTAATCCAAGGGGAAATCCGTCAGCTCGTTTGTTTCCTTCAGTCCGTCGAGCAGCGTTGTGTAAGCGTCGGTTTGCTTCTCGAGTTCGGCAACATAACGTTCCATGAACGTCGTGCGCTCTTGATCCGTGCTGGCGGGGTTGTTGTCTTTGAGGTCCATCAGGTTTTCCGAGATATCGATACGTTTTTGCACCCGTTCCTGTTGGGCAAAGAACTCTTGGCGCCACAGGGCCAACTCCTGAATGCGATCACGTCTGGCTCTGCGTGCGTCTGCGATTCGTTTTTTCGGGCCGCCGCCGACCAGTTGCAGGCCTTGATCCAGTGTCCATTTGCCCCGGCCATTGGATTTGAGCTTGATGCCCGGATGGTCAGGGTGTTCCGGCGGAACCAGGAAGACTTCGCCGAAGCCCGGCACGATTCGCACGCGAAACAGCAGGCCGGCGAGGCTGACGTGCCATTTGTTGTCGATGCGGTACAGGCCCTGGAAGACGCCGATGGCAATCGGTTCCGGTAGCGATTGCGGCCATGACACCCGCACGGTTTTCAGTTGTTCGATCAATCGTGCGGTGGCTGAATCCCGCGCCAATGACAGGTTGAAGTCCAGCAGGGTATGGCCGCCGCCCGGTGGTTCGGATGGCAATCCAGGCGCTGCCTGGGTCACGACGCTTTCGGCAATAACGTTGGCGAGATTCGGCGGCCGACGCAGCGTGGCGAAACGGGGTTCGCGGGAAGGAGCGGGACTGTCAGCCGCGCCGCTGTTTTGCGCCACATGCAGCAGTACCAGCCCAAGGTTCAACAGCACATCGACCCAGGCCTGCTCGCGCGCGGTGACGTCGTCGCTGTCGAGGGCGGGAAGGTCCTGGGTCAGGCTGTGGGTGATTTGCAGCATCCAGCCCACCAGCATGGCCGGGCCGCGCAGCATTGGCAGAATCAGGTTGTTGAACAACAGCCAGCCGCCTTCGAGAATGATCGCCCAGCGACTTTCGGTGTTAGACACCGACTGTCGATCAGCCTGTTCCGCCAGCGCATTGGCATTGTTTTCAAATAACCGGGCCAGCAATTGACCGTGTTGCAGCGCCGTGAGCCAGTCGGTGGCGGCTTCGTCGCCCACCAGCAGCGCCGGCTTTGGTTTTTCGAAAAAAGCAAATTCATCACCGGGATGAAAATGCACGATGTGCGGTTCGGTGAAGCCGTTGTTGTCGTAGATCGGTCGTGCGCGATCCGGTAACCAGGTCAGCACGCTGGTCTGCAGTGGACCTGGTTGTGCGATGGCGTTCAGCAAGGCTTGCCGGTTCGGGTATTGCAGCAGCGCCGGTACGTACATCGGCCGATAAAGAATGTGCGGGCCATCGGCCTTCAAATCTCGCGGCTCGATGATAAACAGGTTGCCGGCCACGTCGCATTCGGCGTCGGCTTTCCTCTGGAACGCCAGTGGCCGCAGGACAATCTCCTGGTCATCAACGAAGCGCTCGGCGGTGGTCTTGTGCATCAGCGCGGCGACGTAGCGGTAACCCTGACGGGTGAAACCTTGTTCGGCCTTGATCGAGTGTTCGAGTGCAAGCATTGGCAAGCTGACGGCCAGTTCCAGGCTGAACAGTCGCTGGCGTTCCCGCGATTCGGGCGTGTCGGCCAGCAATTCGGTGCGAATGTATTCGGGGTAGTGTTTTCCGATGTCGACCCGGGTCACCAGCTCCAGTAGATAGGCCTCGGTGGTCCAGCCCTGGATCAGTTGGCCTGCTGTGTGGCGCACGCTCATCCGGCCTTTGGGTTTGCCCGCCAGGTTCTTGATCGCCAACTCGGTCAGCGACATGCTCACCGGCTCGATGTAGCCACTGCCGAGGTCGCCGACCGGCACATGGAAGGTCAGTTCCAGTTCGTCAGGGTTGTAACCGGGGGCTTGCGGCTGGTCCAGCAGCATCTGTTGGTGCAAGGCTTTCTTGGCAAAGCTGTGAAGGTCATCGATGCCCGCGTGGAAGGTGCTGCCCAGGTTTTGTTGCTTGATGCTGGCGTGTTCCAGCACATGCTTGCGATAAGCCATGCGATCAATGGGGCGGGCGCTTTGCAGCCACTCGGGCAGGTTTGACTCGATGTGCTGGAAGATCATCGGGTTCGCGGTCTGGACGCGCGACGAAGCGACGAACAGCGCCGCCAGATCGGTGATCGCCGCGAAGCGTTGTTCCAGTTCGTCCACCGGTAGGCCTGCGGGCAGCTTGAACGCGGCCAGGTCGTCCAGTTGCTGGTTCAGCAGCAGGGCCGCCTGGGTGTCGAAGATATTGCCGTCCGGTTCAAAGCGTTTCCAGATGATGGTTTCGGCCATGAAGACGGTTTGAAACCGCGCGGCCCAGGCTTGGCCGAACGCTTCCATGGAAGGAAACGCCTCGATAGTGCCGGTCACGCTGCACAGGAGCAGGGTTTCACCACAGGCCACCAGGATGTCAGGACTTTGCAGATTGACTGATTGCTGATCGATGTTCAGGCTCGTTTCAAGCGTGTAGGCATGGATGACGCCTTTTGCCCAAGGTGCCTGTAGGCGTTCCTGTTTGTCGGGATGGCGGGTCAGTTCGGTGAGGATCTCGGCGTGCAGCGCGTTGATCGGTACATGCCGTATCGCCGCCGTTTTCAACACTCCGTTCAGCAAATCCCCCAGCCATTGCCAGCAGCTGGCCCCCGCGTCGATCGGCTCATTCCAGTAATCAGTCATTGTTTGCTGATACGCGACGGACACAAGGGCCGGCAACTCACGGACGAGGTCGGCGATGACCTGCATACCCGGTTCGCGTCGGGTGGTGCTGTCGACGGTCAGGTGCGTCGGCGCCTTGTTGGTGAGGAAACAGGCGCGGCCATATTGTTCGCTGAGTAGCGGTGGTTTACCGCTTGCCAGGTAGGCGAGCACAACATCCAGCAGCAGTGTCAGACGCCAGCCTCCCTCTGGTAGTGGTTGTGCAAGACGGGTTCGGTAGGGGTCAAAATCCAGTGACGGGTATTTTTCCAGCAGGTCTTCCTTGAGCAGGCTGGCGGTTACCGAGCGCAGGGTCGGGCGAGTGCTGAATCGGGCGCTGATTGTTCGGGCAATGATGTCGGTGGACCCGGCTGTGACAATCGATGATGGAACGGTGGGCATGATGCAGTCCTTTGCATGGTTGAGACCTTGAACATAAAGGGTCGACGAGCGAGGGGTGCGGTACCCGGGTACCGCACAGGTGTCGATTGAATGGGATATGGCGCGCGCGCAGAAACAAAAAAGCCGCGACCTGAGGGTGGCGGCTTTCTTGTGGTTCACACAGATCAAATGTGGGAGCGGGCTTGCTCGCGAAGGCGGACTATCAGCCAACATCTTTGCCGACTGACATACCGCCTTCGCGAGCAAGCCCGCTCCCACAGGGGTTTAGTGGTTGTTGGTGGGATCTGCGCCGAGCACGACA
The DNA here is from genome assembly GCF_024296925.1 of Pseudomonas nunensis. NCBI lineage: Bacteria > Pseudomonadati > Pseudomonadota > Gammaproteobacteria > Pseudomonadales > Pseudomonadaceae > Pseudomonas > Pseudomonas nunensis. The sequence continues at coordinate 3,184,373 of NZ_CP101125.1, read as the reverse complement.
TTCAGCGCACTGCGCGCATCATCCAGTTGCACCAGCGTCGCATGCCGAGCGCCCAGTGCATCGCGATTCTCGATGGCGGTGAGGATCGCCTTGTGCCGTGGCAGCGCGAGTTCATGCAGGTTCGGTCGCTGGTTGGAATGCTTCAACGCCTCGGCAATCGCCACCGCGAGCATGTTGCACAGGTTGGCCAGCAAGTCGTTGTGGGTCGCATCGGCGATGCGGCTGTGGAAGTCCAGGTCCGGTTGCAACAGCGCTTCCGGGGTCGGCGCGGCTTCCATCCGTTGGTAGGCTTCGCCGATGGAGGCGATGTCGGCGTCGGTGGCGTACTGCGCGGCGAGGGCGGCGGCGGCCGGTTCGATGATGCTGCGCACGCTGGTCAGCAGGCCGAAGAACTCATTCTGCGGACTGCTTTGCATCAACCAATGCAACACGTCCGGGTCGAGCATGTGCCATTCCTTGCGCGCCTTGACCACCGTGCCGACCCGCGGCCGGGAATACACCAGGCCCTTGGCAACCAGCACGCGCGTGGCTTCGCGCAGCACCGGCCGACTGACCGCGTACTCTTCGCACAACAGGGCTTCGGCGGGCAGTTTGTCGTCGGGCTTGAAGCGTCCGGAGACGATCTGCATGCCCAATTCCTGGACGATGCGCGAATGCATGCTTTTGCGGTCGGAGGGTTTGCGGTAATCCATGGGGAACGAAGCAATCCTGGGCGATGGGGGTGTGGCGCATGATAGCAGGCGTGGACACAGTCCTGAATCAGATGAGGAATACTGTAGGAGCGAAGCTTGCTCGCGAAGGCGGTGTGTCAGTCAACGTGGATGTTGAACGTTGAACCGCGTTCGCGAGCAAGCTTCGCTCCTACAGAGGATGGGTGGGGTTAGTGAGAATGGCGCGGTACTTCGGAGCCGCGGCAGCCGACCAGGAAGTCAAAGTCGCAGCCCTGATCCGCTTGCAGCACATGGTCAATGTACAGCTGACGATAGCCGCCCACGATCAGTTGCTTCGGTGGTACCAGGTCAGCCATCCGCGCCGCCAGTTCGACGTCGGGGATGTCCAGGTGCAGACGCCCGCTGGCGCAATCAAGCTCAATGAAGTCACCTTCCTGCACCACCGCCAAAGGCCCGCCGGCTGCGGCTTCCGGCGCGACGTGCAAGACCACCGTGCCGTACGCGGTGCCGCTCATGCGCGCATCGGAAATCCGCACCATGTCAGTCACGCCCTGAGCCAGCAGCTTGGCTGGCAAACCCATATTGCCGACTTCAGCCATGCCCGGATAACCCTTCGGCCCGCAGTTTTTCATCACCAGAATCGAGTTCGCATCCACGTCCAGTTCCGGGTCGTTGATCCGAGCCTTGTACATGTCGAAGTTCTCGAACACCACCGCACGGCCACGGTGTTGCATCAGTTCGGCACTGGCGGCGGACGGTTTCAGTACGGCGCCGAGTGGCGCGAGGTTGCCGCGCAACACGCAGATGCCTCCATCGGCACGGATCGGGTTGTCGAGGGTGCGGATCACTTCGTCCTGGCCATAGATCGGCGCGTCCTTGGTGTTCTCGCCGAGGCTCTTGCCGTTGACGGTCAAGGCGTTCGGATGCGGAATCAGATTGGCTTCGCCGAGGCGACGCAACACCGCCGGCAAACCACCGGCGTAGTAGAACTCTTCCATCAGGAAACGCCCGGACGGTTGCAGGTCGACGATGGTCGGCATGCCGCGACCGATGCGCGTCCAATCATCCAGATCCAACTCGACACCAATGCGCCCGGCAATGGCTTTCAAGTGAATCACTGCGTTGGTCGAACCGCCAATCGCCGCGTTGACCCGGATGGCGTTTTCAAACGCTTCCTTGGTCAGGATCTTCGACAGCCGCAAGTCTTCGCGCACCATCTCCACTGCGCGCATGCCGGACATGTGCGCCAACACATAACGCCGCGCATCCACCGCCGGAATTGCCGCGTTGTGGGGCAGGGACGTGCCCAGTGCTTCAGCCATACAGGCCATGGTCGATGCGGTGCCCATGGTGTTACAGGTGCCGGCCGAGCGGGACATGCCGCCCTCGGCCGCGAGGAAATCGTCGATGGTGATCGTGCCTGCTTTCACTTGTTCGCTGAGCTGCCAGACCACGGTGCCCGAGCCGATGTCCTGGCCTTTGTGCTTGCCGTTGAGCATCGGCCCGCCGGTGACGACGATCGCCGGCACGTCGCAACTGGCCGCACCCATCAACAGTGCCGGGGTGGTTTTGTCGCAACCGGTCAGCAGCACTACGCCGTCAATCGGGTTGCCGCGAATCGCTTCTTCAACGTCCATGCTCGCCAGGTTGCGAGTGAGCATGGCGGTCGGGCGCAGGTTCGATTCGCCATTGGAGAACACCGGGAATTCCACCGGGAAGCCACCGGCCTCGATCACACCGCGTTTGACGTGCTCGGCAATCTGGCGGAAATGCGCATTGCACGGGGTCAGTTCCGACCAGGTGTTGCAGATACCGATGATCGGTTTGCCGTGGAACTGGTGGTCGGCGATGCCCTGATTCTTCATCCAGCTGCGGTACATGAAGCCGTTCTTGTCGGCCGTGCCAAACCATTGGGCGGAGCGCAGGGTGGGTTTCTTATCAGACATGATCGATTCTCTTATTGTATGACTATATTGTTCGAGCTGACGCTTAACATAAGCGCAATTCTGCGGATTTGGAAGTGTTGCTAGCTTAAATAGTATTACTATATAGTCGCGTTCAACGGAGGGATTGGCCCTGGCGGTTTTCCGCGAGAGGCGTCCCCCGAGGTTCTATAACAACAACAATCGGAGACCGATCTCATGAGCCAGGAATTGCGGCTTATTCGTCGCATCACGTTGAAACTGATTCCCTTCCTGATCCTGCTGTACCTGATCGCCTATGTGGATCGCTCCGCGGTCGGCTTCGCCAAGCTGCACATGGGCGCGGACATCGGTATCGGTGATGCAGCCTACGGCCTCGGTGCCGGGCTGTTCTTCATTGGCTACTTCCTGCTGGAAATCCCCAGCAACCTGATGCTCGAACGCTTCGGCGCCCGCCGCTGGTTCGCGCGGATCATGATCACCTGGGGCGCGATCACCATCGGCATGGCCTTCGTCCAGGGCCCGCACAGCTTCTATGTGATGCGCTTCCTGCTCGGCGCCGCCGAAGCCGGGTTCTTCCCGGGCGTTCTGTACTACATCACCCAATGGTTTCCGGTGCGCCATCGCGGCAAGATCCTTGGGCTGTTCATACTTTCGCAACCGATCGCAATGATGATCACCGGCCCGGTGTCCGGCGGTTTGCTCGGCATGGACGGCACCCTCGGCCTGCACGGCTGGCAGTGGTTGTTCATCGTCATCGGCACTCCGGCGATCCTGCTGACCTGGCCGGTGCTGCGCTGGTTGCCCGACGGTCCGAAACAAGTGAAGTGGATGGACCAGGCCGAGAAGGACTGGCTGACCGGCGAGCTGAAAAAAGACCTCGAAGAATATGGCCAGACTCGTTACGGCAATCCGTTGCACGCGCTGAAAGACAAACGCGTCCTGCTGCTGGCGCTGTTCTATCTGCCGGTAACGTTGAGCATCTATGGTTTGGGCTTGTGGCTGCCGACTTTGATCAAGCAGTTCGGCGGCACCGACCTGGTGACCGGTTTCGTGTCCTCGGTGCCGTATATCTTCGGGATCATCGGTTTGCTGATCGTGCCGCGCAGTTCTGATCGCTTGAATGATCGCTACGGCCATTTGGCGGTGCTCTATGTGCTGGGCGCGATTGGCCTGTTCCTCAGCGCCTGGCTGACGCTGCCGGTGCTGCAACTGGCGGCGTTGTGCCTAGTGGCGTTTGCGTTGTTTTCCTGCACGGCGGTGTTCTGGACCTTGCCGGGACGCTTCTTTGCCGGCGCCAGTGCGGCGGCGGGGATTGCCCTGATCAACTCGGTGGGCAACCTCGGCGGCTATATCGGGCCGTTCGTGATTGGTGCGTTGAAGGAATACACCGGCAACCTGGCGTCGGGGTTGTACTTCCTGTCCGGGGTGATGGTGTTTGGGCTGGTGCTGACCGGTGTGGTTTATCGGTTGCTGGAGCGCAAACATGTATTGCCGGCCGATCAATTTGCCGCCAGCGCTCGAGGTGCAACGCGCACCTGAGACATCACACAAATCCCCTGTGGGAGCGGGCTTGCTCGCGAAGGCGGAGTGTCAGCCAGCATAGATGTTGGATGTGAAGGCCTCTTCGCGAGCAAGCCCGCTCCCACAGGGGGCAATGCCGACTTCAAGATGGTTACAGGAGAAAATCATGCGTTTAGTTCAGTTCGAATTGATTAACGGCGAGCGCCGGGTTGGCGTGGTCGAGGGCGGTCTGGTGCGTGAAGTGCAGGACGCGCGCACAGTTCGGGATCTGGCCCTGGCGGCCATCGAGGCCGGCGTCAATCTTGAGCAACAAGTGAAAACCCTCGGTCTGGGCATCAGCCACGATTACGCAGAGTTGCTGACTCACCTGCGCATCCTGCCGCCGCTGGATCACCCGGATCCGGCGCACATGCTGGTCAGTGGCACCGGCCTGACTCACTTGGGCAGCGCTTCGGCTCGGGACAAAATGCACCAGCAAGTCGGCGACGAAGCGGCGATGACCGACACCATGCGCATCTTCAAGTGGGGCGTGGAGGGCGGCAAACCGGCGGCGGGCCAGGCCGGCGTGCAACCGGAATGGTTCTACAAGGGCGACGGCAGTATTGTCGTGCGTCCGGGCCAGCCGTTCCCGCTGCCACCGTTTGCCGAAGACGCCGGGGAAGAGCCGGAGCTCAGCGGACTCTACGTCATCGGCCACGACGGCAAGCCGTATCGCCTCGGTTATGCGGTGGGCAACGAGTTCTCCGATCACGTAATGGAACGCAAGAATTACCTCTATCTCGCCCACTCTAAATTGCGCAGTTGCAGTTATGGCCCGGAACTTCGCGTCGGTGAGCTACCCCAACACTTGGCAGGCACCAGTCGCATCCTGCGTGACGGCGAGGTGCTTTGGCAGAACGAGTTCCTCAGCGGCGAGGCCAACATGTGCCACAGCCTGGCGAACCTCGAGTATCACCATTTCAAGTACAGCCAGTTCCTGCGTCCGGGGGACGTGCACATTCACTTCTTCGGCACCGCGACCCTGTCCTTCGCCGATGGCATCCGCACCCAACCGGGTGATGTGTTCGAAATCAGCCAGGCTGAATTCGGCGCGCCGTTGATCAACGGTATTGCGCCGGTAGCAGCAGCATTCGAACCCGGCACCGTCGGCACCCTTTAAGGAGATTTGCATGACCCAGATTCTTGGTCACAACTACATCGGCGGCCAGCGCAGCGCGGCCGGCAACCTTAAACTGCAAAGCGCCGACGCCAGCACTGGCGAGGCCTTGCCCCACGATTTTTATCAAGCCACCCCGGAAGAAGTCGATGCCGCCGCCAAGGCTGCCGCCAGCGCTTACCCGGCCTATCGCAGCCTGAGTGCCGAGCGTCGTGCGCAGTTTCTCGACACCATTGCTGACGAGTTGGATGCACTAGGCGATGATTTCGTTGCCGTGGTCTGCCGCGAAACGGCGTTGCCCGCCGGTCGTATCCAGGGCGAACGCGGTCGCACCAGCGGCCAGATGCGTTTGTTCGCCAAAGTCCTGCGTCGTGGTGATTTCTACGGTGCGCGGATCGATCAGGCCTTGCCTGAACGCCAACCGTTGCCACGCCCGGATTTGCGTCAGTACCGCATCGGCCTCGGCCCGGTTGCCGTGTTTGGCGCGAGCAACTTTCCGTTGGCGTTTTCCACGGCTGGTGGCGATACCGCTTCTGCTCTGGCTGCCGGTTGCCCGGTGGTGTTCAAGGCGCACAGCGGCCACATGGCCACCGCTGAACTCGTCGCCGATGCGATCATTCGCGCCGCAGAAAAAACCGCGATGCCGGCCGGTGTGTTCAACATGATCTACGGCGGCGGGGTCGGCGAAGCGCTGGTCAAGCACCCGGCGATCCAGGCCGTGGGCTTTACCGGTTCGCTCAAGGGCGGTCGTGCCTTGTGTGACATGGCCGCCGCGCGTCCGCAGCCAATTCCGGTGTTCGCCGAGATGTCGAGCATCAACCCGGTGATCGTGTTGCCGCAGGCGTTGGCAGCTCGGGCGGAAACCGTTGCCCGCGACCTGACCGCGTCGGTGGTGCAGGGCTGTGGTCAGTTCTGTACCAATCCAGGGCTGGTAATCGGCATTCGCTCGCCGCAGTTCAGCGCGTTCGTGCAGCAGGTTGCGGCGTTGATCGCTGATCAGCCGGCGCAAACCATGCTCAATGCCGGGACGTTGAGCAGCTATGGCAAAGGCTTGCAGAAGCTGCTGGCGCATTCTGGGATCGAGCATCTGGCGGGCAGCGCGCAGCAGGGTAATCAAGCGCAGCCGCAATTGTTCAAGGCTGATGTCAGCCTGCTGATCGATGGCGATGAAGTGTTGCAGGAAGAAGTGTTTGGCCCGACCACGGTGTTTGTGGAAGTGGCGGATCAGGCGCAACTCAGCGCGGCGTTGAATGGCCTGCACGGGCAACTGACGGCGACGATCATTGGCGAGCCAGCGGACTTCGAACAGTTCGGCGAGCTGACCGCGTTGCTGGAACAGAAGGTCGGGCGAATCTTGCTTAATGGTTATCCGACTGGCGTGGAAGTCTGCGATTCGATGGTCCATGGCGGTCCGTACCCGGCGACTTCCGATGCGCGCGGCACGTCGGTGGGCACCCTGGCCATCGACCGCTTCCTGCGCCCGGTATGCTTCCAGAACTACCCCGACAACCTGCTGCCGGAGCCGCTGAAAAACGGCAACCCGCTGCGGATTCAGCGTTTGGTGGACGGCAAGCCATCGCGTGATGCGCTCTAAAGCGTAAACACAACCCCTGTGGGAGCGGGCTTGCTCGCGAATGCGGAGTGTCAGGCGCTATTGATTTCGACTGACCCACCGCATTCGCGAGCAAGCCCGCTCCCACATTGGCTCGGTGTTGTGCGTGAGTTTTGTGTTCAGCACCGGTCCAGGGGGAGTGATGAGCTATCATTGCGACTTTCCAATTGAATGATTGATTGCCATGACTGCCGTTACCGACACTTTGCTTAACGCCCTTGAAAACTGCGACATGCTGGAAATCGATGGCTTGCACGCCTTCGATTTCTCTCTCGATGAAGACGACAACCTGCACATCGAATGCATGGACGGCCGTGCGGCCAAGCGTTGGGCGTTCAGCATGGCCCAGATCCAGGCAGCGACTTTCGATCCAACCCTGCAGAGCTGGCTCATTACCGGTGATTCCGGCGAGCACCGGCTGGTGTGCATGGCCGCGATTGGCGGGCATGACGACGAGGAAGAAGAGCATGAAGATGCGTAATTTCTGGCCACTGTTGATGGCCGGCAGTGTCGGCGCCATGGGCGTTCAGGCGGCGACCGTCGACGATTATCAATTGTTGGTCGGCTCCTACACCGCAGGTCAGAGCCAGGGCATTTATCGCCTGAACTTCGACAGCGCTACCGGGCAGATCGCCGCCAAGCCACTGCAAGTGGTCAAGAGCGAAAACCCGTCCTGGCTGACGATCTCCAAAGACCAGCAACACCTGTTCGTGGTCAACGAAAACGGTCCGGGCCAAACCGATCCGGTGGGCAAGGTCAGCAGCTATGCGATCAATCCCAAGACCCATGAGCTGAGCCTGCTCAGTCAGGTCCAGAGCCTGGGCAACGAACCGACCCATTCGAGCCTCAGCGGCGACGGCAGCCACTTGTTCGTCAGCAACTACTCGGTGGTCGAAGATCCGGGTGGCACCCTCGCGGTGTTGCCGGTGGGCACGGACGGCAAGTTAAAGTCCGTGGTGCAGATGAGCAGCCACCCATCGAGCCGGGTCAACCCGGAGCGTCAAGCCTCGGCGCACGTGCATTCGACGATCTCCTCGCCGGATGGCAAATACGTGTTCTCGAACGACCTGGGTGCAGACAAGATCTTTGTCTATCGCTTCAATCCCAAGGCCAACCCGCTGTTGCCATTAACGCCGGCCACCCCGGCCTCGGTGCAATTGCCCGCCGGCAGTGGGCCGCGTCATTTGCTGTTCAGCGCCGACGGCAAACACGCCTGGCTGACCATGGAAATGAGCGCACAGGTCGCGGTGTTCGACTACCAGGACGGCACGCTCAAGCAAACGCAAATGGTCGATCTGGCGGCGGGACAACCCACTTCCGACAAGGCCGGCGCAGCGCTTCACGCTTCGGCTGACGGCAAGTTCCTCTACGTCAGCAATCGTGGCACCGCCAATCAACTGCTGGTATTCGCCATCGACCCGTCCACCGCTCAGCTCAAGGAAGTCCAGCGACGTTCCGTCGAGGGTGATCACCCGCGCGAGTTCAGCCTCGATCCGAGTGGCAAGTTTCTGCTGATCGCCAACCAGAAAAGCAACCAGATTGTCGTGGTCGAGCGCGATGCCAAGACCGGCCTGTTGGGCAAAACCGTGCAGAAATTGCCGATGGATGCCCCGAGTGACCTCAAGTTTCTAGTGCGTCAATAGGTGCGGCAATAGGCCGCAGGCCCCGGTTGATAAGGCCTGCGACCTTCTATTAATGAGACTGATATCCGCTAATGCTACAAAGCATTTCAAGGCGCGGACCTCGGACGTTAAGTTTGCTCCACGGCCCAACCGGGCAAGCAAGCCAACTGACTCCGAGGAACACCGCCATGAACTTCAATATCTTCTCCATCATCGCCGCATCCGCCATCTCTGCCACCGTTGCCCTGCCAGCCAGCGCCAACGTTGAAATCAACAGCAAAAAATCCCACACCCAGAGCTACACCCAGAAATACCTGCAACAAAGCGCCAACTTCTACGCCGCGCTGGATCACAAAACCCAAGCCTGAAATCTTCGAACATTGTCGCTCCCCGCAGGAGCTGCCGAAGGCTGCGATCTTTTGACTTATTAAGAGCAAAAGATCTCAGCCTTCGGCAGCCCCTTTGCGTGTGTGTTTCTCGGGTTCATAGGTTTTATCAAGCGTCGGCATAGACTGGTTTAATGATCAACCAAGTTGATGGTCACTATGGAAAACGCTGAGTGGTTGCTTCGGTTTTTTTGATAGATCCTGTCGGCACTGAAACATGCCCACGGAGAACACCATGGCCAGCGCAATCCTCACTTCTGCCAAACACGGCGCCTACCTGGCCATCGGAATCTACGTGGCCATGGTGCTAGTGGTGAGCCTTTCGGCTCAATCGCAACACGACATTCAAGCGCCGATTCAGGTCGCTTATCCCGCTATCCAGTTCGAACACCGCGCGCAAAGCGTCGTGGCTGATCACGAGGATTTGTTGGGAGCGGTCGGAGCATGAAAGGACACAGACTCTGGGTCATTGCCTTTTTGGCGTTCATGACTAATGGCGCTTCACTGTTGGGGATCGGGCAGGGCTCGGCGGGCTCGGTGGCCCGCGCCATCGAATGCAACCACAACATCGCCCATAATATTCAAACGGCCAAGGCGTTAGGGCTGTTGGCGGGTAATCCGCCATCGAAGGTCCGGGCCGGGTTCCTCGGACCGTTCCAGGTGGATTGCTCGGCACTGGGGATGTGCTCGGTGTTGGCGTAAAAACTCGGTCACTGTGGCGAGGGAGCTTGCTCCCGCTGGGCTGCGAAGCGGCCCCAAAAGATGGGACTGCTTCGCAGCCCAACGGGAGCAAGCTCCCTCGCCACAGTAGTGCATATCCTTACTTTTGCATGACGCCGGTAAAAAGATCGGACTCCAACAACCGCTGAAGCCACACCTGCAACCGCGCATACGGCGTCTGCCCGAACCACTCCCGATCCACATGCGCAAACTGTCGCACGAACGGCATCAATGCCACGTCCGCCAGGCTCAGGTGCTCGGCGAGCAAATAATCCCGCCCCTCCAACAACTCATCCAGCTTGCGCAAAAACACCTCACCCTCGGCTCGATAATGTTCCATCGGCTGCTCGGCATAACGCTCGGCGTATTTGTAGCGATTCAAATGCACCTTGAACACCTTATCGTTTTCTTCGATCAGTTCAGCGATACGTTGCTGCGCGGCAGGATCGTCCTTGAGCAACCAATCCTCAGGATCGTGCTGTGCCAGGGCCCAGCGCATGATCGCCAGGCTTTCATCAATCACCCGACCCTCAACCTCCAGCACTGGCACCGTGCCCTTGCTCGACAGCGCGAGCATTTCGGCGGGCTTGGCCTTGAGGCTGACTTCGACAATCTGCACTTCAACCCCTGAATAACGCAGCGCCATGCGCGCACGCATGGCGTAGGGGCAGCGGCGGAAGGAGTAGAGCGTAGTCATTTCACCTCCAGCGTACTCAGGCCATTGCCCTGGCGGCGCACCTGAATCTGCACCGGAATCCGCTCATGCATTTCCTGCACGTGGGAAATCACCGCGACCTTGCGGCCCTGCGCCTGCAAGCCATCGAGGGCGTCCATGGCCAGTTGCAGGGATTCCGGATCGAGACTGCCGAAGCCTTCGTCGATAAACAGCGATTCGATCTTCAACGTGCTCGACGCCATCGACGCCAAACCAAGGGCCAAGGCCAGCGACACCAGGAACGTCTCGCCGCCGGACAGCGAATGCACCGAGCGCAGCTCGTCGCCCATCTCGGTGTCCATCACCAACAAGCCGAGCATGCTGCCACCGCGTTTCAGGCGATAACGACGCACCAATTGGCGCAACTGCACGTTGGCGTGATGCACCAGCAGGTCGAGGTTGTAGGCCTGGGCGATCTTGCGGAAGGTGTCGCCAGTGGCCGAGCCGATCAGCGCGTTCAAACGTGCCCAGCGCTGGTACTCGGTATACGCGTCGGCGATCTGTTGCGCCAGAGCCTGATTGGCGTTCTGCCGCCGTTGATCCTCGGCCTGTTCGGCACGCAGTTCGGCGCAACGGTGTTCGCTGGCGGCAAACAGGTTTTGCAGTTCCGTCAGCGCAGTGGCCAGTTGTTCGGCATCGAGATTGCCGTTGTGCTGGGCCTGATGATTGACCAAGCGCTGATCGCGTTCCTGCAACAACACCTTGGCCTGCTCGATGGCTTTTTCGCTGTGCTGCAATTGTTGGCGCAGGTCGCTGACCTGTTGATCGTCAACACTCAGCAGCGCCTCCAGGCCACCATCATCCAGCTCTGGATGCCGAGCGCGCCAATCGGCAATCTTGCTGCTCAACTCGCGATCTTCATGCTCCAGCGCCTCTGAACGTTGTTGCTGGGCCTTGAGTTCCGCGGCCAACTGCACTAGCCCCGTGCGCACGGTTTGCAGTTCCTGATTGGCCGTCGCTTCAGCATGCCGCGCCTGTTCGACGGCTTGATCGAGTTGCTGCTGCCACTGCTCGGCGCTGTTGTGTTCGCCAAGCAACTGCGCAAGTTTCTGCTGGCAAGCCTGTTGCTGCTCGGCCAGCACCGTGAACTGCTGTTGCGCGGTTTCCAGTTGTTGGGCACGGGTCAGTTGGCGATCCTGTTCTTTCTCCAGCGTCTGCTGGCGTTGCTGCTGCTCGCTGAGTTCGTCGCGCTGCTGGTCGAGTTGTTCCAGACGCTGGGCGATCTGCCGGTCGAGCTGCATGAACGTCGCGGCCGGCTCGGTGCGCAAGGCTTCCAGCGTATCGGCCGGGAGCAGGGTGCTGAACGCCGTAAGTTCTTCGTCCAGACGCTGGCGATCGCTGCTCAAGGCTTGTTGCTGAGTGCTCAGGTGCTGGGTCGCTTGCTGGCTCGCGGTTTCGGCGTTGCGCAGTTGCTGGGCCAGTCGCGCGGCGTCCTGTTGCAGGGTGAGCAGGGCGGTCTGGCGTTGTTCGTCCTGGGTGATGCTCTGGTTTAGCTGACTGCTTTGCTGCGCCAGCCAGGCATCACGCTTGGCGGCGTCCTGGTTCAGCAACTGCGCGGACAACGGATGCGCTTCGAGGCCCGGCGTCAGGCTTTGTTGTTGCGTGGCGAGGTGATCCTGTTGTTGCAGCAGTTCCTTTTGCTGCGCGATCAAGCCGCCGACTTCGGCACGCAGATCGGTGAGTTTTTCCTTCAGCAGGTCAACGGCTTTCTGCGCGTTGGTCAGCTCGCTTTCATCATGTCGGCCGAGGCTTTGCAGCAGCGCTTCGGGCTGATGATAAGGATGCTCCGGGCTGCCACAAACCGGGCACGGTTGGTCATCCTGCAATTGCCCGCGCAGTTCCTCGACACTTTCGCTGCGGGCCAGACGCTGGCGCTCTAGCAGTTCCCGGGTAACGGTCAGGGTCTGTTCGGCGACGGTCAGTTCGGCCTTGGTTTTCACGCCGTCCTGCGTCAGGCGCTCACGTTCCTGTTGGGCGGCGAGTTGACGTTGTTGAAGCTCGGCACCGCGTTTGTCCAGTTCCTGCTGACTGGCCCACAGGCGCGTCAGTTCTTCGAAGCCCCGTAACTGTTTGCGGTTGTCCTGCAACAACGTGCTCAGCAACTGAATCTGCTCGGCCACGGCTTCGGGCTCGGCGCCAGCCTCTTTGTACAGGACTTCCAGATTCTGCTTTTGCGCGGCCAGTTCTTCGGCGGCGTGGGTGGCGCGTTGTTGCAGATCGGCCAGTTCATCCTGGCCTTTGTTCAGACGATTGCCGATCAGCATCAGCTGTTGCAGGCGATCACGGTAGGCGTTCCAGGCATCGCTCAGCGGCGCCAGATGAGCGCTTTGTTCAAGCTCCCCGGCTATGCGCTGCAAACGTTCGGCGACCTGTTTTTGCTGGTCGAGCAATCCTTGAATCGTGGTCTGGCCTTGGGTGCTCGCCAGTTCCGCTTGCTGCTTGGCGTCGGCACTGAGGCTGGCATCCTTGGCCAAACGGGCGAGGGTGCTTTGCTCCTCGAACGCCTGACGCAGCAACGGTGCACCGGCGCTGTGCTGGTTTTGCGCCTCGGTCAACGCGGCATGCGCGTTGCTCAGGCTCTGTTCGAGTTGCGTCTGGCGCTCGGACAGTTCTTGTTGCTGTTGCGTGTGCTGCTGAATCTGCGCAGCCAGCGGTGTGAGCTGGGCGGTGAGTTCGGTCTTGCGCGCAAATTGGTGCCGCTGCGGCGCCAGTTGCTCCAGGCGCGTCAGCTTCAGGCGTTCACCGGCCAGGCTTTCCGAGTGCTGCTGGGCGGATTGCAGTTGCTCGGTGGCGCTCTGTTGTTCGTCCTGCAATTGGCGCAGGTTCTTCAGCCACGTGTGTTGCTCTTCAAGCTGCTTGAGCTGCGCTTGCTGAGTCTTGAGTTGCTGCTGGGCTTCGTTGAAACGCTCATCCAGTTCGGCGCGGGCTTCGGGGGACAGCGGCGTGACGCCGGTGGCCTGATCCTGCAGCAACTTGTGGGCTTCGCGGGCCTCTCTGGTCTTGTCGTACGCGCGACGACCGAGGCGCGTATAGAGTGCAGTGTCGGTGAGTTTTTCCAGCAGTTCACTGCGGTCGTTGTCGTCAGCCTTGAGAAAGGCGCTGAACTCACTCTGGGCCAGCAGCACGGCGCGGGTGAACTGTTCGAAGTTCAGGCCCAGCGCGGCTTCGAGCTGCGCCTTGTACTCGCCTTTCTGACTGGCCAGCAGTTGATCCTGATCGATATCGCGCAGGCTCTGGCGACTGGCTTGCAACTTGCCGCCAGCCTTTTCCCGGGCGCGATTGGCCTCCCAGCGCGCACGGTAGCGGCGGCCGTCGATGCCGACAAAATCCACCTCCGCATAGCCTTCGCCGGTGCCGCGACGCAGCAAGGTGCGTGGGTCGCCAGTGCCGATTTCGCCGTCCGCATCCGGGACTTTTGCATCGCGGCCAGTGTTGTTCAGGCGCGGCACAGCGCCGAACAACGCCAGGCACAACGCATCGAGCAAGGTGCTTTTACCGGCGCCGGTCGGCCCGGTGATGGCGAACAAACCAGCGCTGGCCAACGGCTCGGCGGTGAAGTCGATTTCAAACGGCCCGGCCAGGGAGGCGAGGTTTTTCAGGCGGATCGCGAGGATTTTCATGGCTGTTCGCTCTCCATCTGCACGTCTTGCAGCAGCTCGGCAAAGTCCTTGAGGGTTTGCTCATCGACCTCGCTGCCGTAGTTGTCCTGCCAGGCGCGGCTGAACAATTCCTGGGGCGAGAGCTGATCCAGTTCGATCAGGGTCGCGCCGTCATCGGTCCCGTCCTTGCTGCCGTTGCCCGCATATTCGGCGGCGATTCGCACCAGCCGTACGGCTTTGCCTTGCAGGGCGGTTTCCACTTGATAACGCAGGTCGGGTTGCGGTTCGTCGAGACGCACCCGGACTTCCAGCCAAGGCTGGCGCTGCAGATCTTCCAGCAAATCGGTATTCGGCAGATCCGCCAGTTGCAGCAGGATCTCGGCGAGTGGGGCAGGGCCGATGCGTTGCAGGTTGACCGCGCGCGGGATCAGTTTCGGTTCGACGCTGACTAGGGTTTCGCCATCGAGGGTGACGTCGAGAATCTGATGCTGATAGTTGATCTCGGAGAACGACAACGGAATCGGCGAGCCGCTGTAGCGGATGCGTTCTTCACCGTTGACCTTCTGCGGCTTGTGCAAATGTCCGAGGGCCACGTAGCTGATGCTCGGCCCGAACAGGCTGGCGGGCAGGGCTTCGGCGTTGCCGATGATCAGGCTGCGCTCGGAATCCTCCGACACCGAACCGCCGGCCATGTGCGCATGGCTGATCGCGATCAACGCTTGACCCGGCTTGCGCTTGGCGTTCGCCGCTTCGATCAGCCATTCATGCACTTGGCCGATACCGCGCAAATAGTTGTCGCCCAATTGCGCGCCAGTCACCTCCGCAGGGCGCAGGAACGGCAGCGCCAGGCACCAACCGGCAATCTCGCCGCTGGCGTCGGGCAGCGGCAGCAAGAGGCGTTCGGAGTCGAGTTGACCGTCATCGAGCCACAGCACCCGACCCAATGCGTGAGTGCGCAAACGCCGCATCAACGGCGCCGGCAGTTCGATCCGTGAGCCGGAGTCGTGGTTGCCGGCGATCATCACGATGGTCAGCAACGGTTGCTGCTCGTGGGCGCTGACGATGAAATCGTAGAGACGTTCCTGGGCTTTGACGGGCGGGTTGACCGTGTCGAAGATATCGCCGGCGATCAGCAGCACGTCGGGCTGGTCCAGCTTCAGCTGGCGCAACAGCCACTCAAGGAAACAACCGTGCTCGAAATCGCGGTCCTGGCCGTGCAGGTTCTGCCCAAGGTGCCAGTCGGAGGTGTGGAACAGACGCAAGGCGAACTCCGTAGGAAATAAGGTGATGGCCGCGTGGGAAATGAGCGCGGTTATAAAAGAGAGGGAGTTTACTGGCAAACAGGATGGATGGCGCGATGGATCTGGTCGAACGGCGGACTTGTGGCCAGGAGGCTTACCTGTGGCGAGGGAGCTTGCTCCCGCTGGGGTGCGAAGCGGCCCCTGCGATCCGCCTGACAAACTCATTGTCTGGTTAAGCGACTGCTGCGCAGCCGAGCGGGAGTAAACTCCCTCGCCACAAAAAGCTCTTTTATTCTTTTACTTTGCAACCAGTGTTCAATCGCCGCACTTCCGCAAAAATCTCGGTAATCGGCCGCCTCGGTTGGCGCTTGTGCATCTGTCGGACCTGCTCGCTCATCCGCACCAGTTCTTCGCTGGGTTTGGCCCATTGCTCTTTCGGCAAAGGCTCGGACCATTGCTGCATCACCTCGGGCATGGCCTGCGGGCCCAGTTGTTGGAGGCGGCGGACTTCCCATTCGGTGAGGTAGTTGGGAATCGTCCACAACGTCATGACGTGGTACAGGTACCAGAAAAAACCGGAGAGCCGGTCGCGTGAGCCGTCGCGGATTTCCTGATGCATACGTGCGCGGGCGTTGCGGAAGGTGTGCAAGCCTTCGTGGGGCGGGTCGCCGGGGAGTTGCAGGTCTTCGAGGTCCTGGATGGCTTTGAGATCGTTGATTTCGTATTCCATGTAACCGCGGATGGCTTCCCAATGGCTGATGGCGAGGGGTAGGCCGAAGCAGGGGAATTCGACACTGGTCAGGGTTTCGCCGTGCTGGAAACCGATGCCCATGCCGTACTGGCGCTGGATACCGTATTGGGTCGCGCCTTGGGCTTCGATGACCCAGGCCGAGAGGGATTCCCAAGGGACGAAGACCGGTTCGGTGGCGCCTTCAGGCATGATGCAGACTTCGCGGCGTTGGCGGTTGAAGCGGGTGGGGATGATTTGGAGGCGTTTTTTGTGGTTGTGGTGCCAGACGCAGAGGCCGATGAGTAGAGAGGCAGTGCCGGTTAGTGCTGCATTGCCATATGACACTAGAAAAACTCCCTGTATGGCGTCAGTAATATCGTCCCATCCCATCCCAAATAAGAAAAACAAGAAGCCGCCAATTAGTGGGAGCAGAAATGCAACAGAGAAGGCAACACTTAATGGCCCGCCTAAGATGACCTGCCATGAAAATATCTGCGGCCACTCAAGTCCGAAGTCCATGAACACATCATTTAGTACCCCAATGTGAGGACCATGCGCAGGCATTAGTGTGGGCAATGGAATAGGCGCAAGATAAGTGATCCTTCCACCTGGAAAAGGCTCGATATCTCCGGCATTTCGGGATGGCTCAAGGTGCGGGGTAGGCGCGAGGTTATTGATCTTGTTGGGCATGTTCGGCCAGCTCCAGCAAATGGGTTTCCACTGGTAATATTGGGGGATGCTCTGTGGTGGGTTGGGCAGATAGGGCAGGGAAATGGCCCTCGCCATAGGGATTGAGGCGAATGATGCGGGTTCGGGAAACCCACTCACCATTGGTGCTCAAGGTCTGCACGCAAACCGCCAACTCCAGCGTTTCGGACGCGGGTGTAAATTCGGCATCAGGATCCAGCGGATAGTGCAGGCATAGGACCAGCCAATCAGGTCCTGTTTGTACGATGCGCAAGCTATTCACCACTTCATCGCTGATGATGTCCTTGCGTTCTCGCGACGTGCCGCGACTGTGAAGTGGAATGGAAATGCGTTGAGCGCCGATTCCTAAACGGCGAGCTGGTTGGCCATTTAAGGGCGGCTGAAACTCATTGAGTTTTAACCCTGGCAGCACCAGATGAATGTCTTTGGGTTTGGCCTTTAACAGCAGGTTTTTCAGCCACGAGTCATGTTGACTTGGACCAAGTTGGACATAAGGAGTATTAAGCAAATAGGCCAGATAACTTTTGTAATCATCTAGCGTATGGTCGACACGCACATCGGCATCCAGGCTCCATGGCGTGGTTTTGAGCCATTTGTCGTGAGCGCTGATGTTGTAGCGATTGAAGAGCCAGGTGCCACCCAACTCCAAAACAGTGAACAAGGCACCGGCCAAGTTAAAACGGAAGAACACCGTAGACAGCCTTGTCCCAGCTGCGGCCCAAGCGGCTGTTCGTGCTTCGATGCTCCGAGCAGTCAGAACTTTAAAAGTGGCATGAACTGTTTGGCCTAGGCCGTAGGCATTAACGGTTGCCATACCGCCTGCACCCAGCGTGGTCAGCGCCGCACTGTTCTGTGCCGAGTGATTTCCGCTTCGTGTCGCTTGTTGCCAATTCTGCAATTGGGAGTCGAGGCTGAACAGTGACGACGCAAAACCGAAACCGTAGGTAAAAAATCCCAACCCTATATGCATCTTCCCCATCTGCACAAAAACACTCTTCAAAGCATGATGCTGAAGTCCTGTAACTAGAGCACTACTACGCGCCTTTAACGCCGTATCAGTGAGGCTCTGAGCAGCAGTGAATCCCGTAGCCCCAGTCGCAGCAAGTGCATTGGCCAAAGGCATCCATGTTCGCTTGTTCCTGGATTGATTGATCAGTTCTCTTGTAACCCCCACCAAATTCACCCCCTGCACCAAAAACACCAACAACCCCATCCCCTCACTACGAATCAACCCCGCATTCGGCACCGACCCCACCCCCATCCGAATATTTTTCAGCAGCCCCCGCACCTCTTGCTGCTGTGCCGGTGGAAACACCAGTGTCACTCCCGCCCGGGCCTGGGTTGCGCCGTACAGGCGCGCCGACTGATCCGGCAACTCCGCAATCGGACTCAACGCTGCGGCCAACCGTCCCTCAAGCTGCGCCAACTGCTCGCGCACGCGAGCGATCTCGCCCTGCAACTCCACCGCCCGTGGCGTCTTGTGCCCCTGGCGGTTTTTGTTGTGGGTGATCTGGTTGCGTTCACGGGTCAAGGTTTTCAGGTAGTCGCGTTCCCTCAGCAGTTCCTTGAGGTTGGTTTGCAGGGCTGCGTGTTCCGCCGGGCTGGCGACGGTGAAGGTCACTCCAGTGGTTTTGGCAGCATCGAGGATTCGCACCGACAGGGCTTTGGGCAGGCGCCGGAACAGTTCGTCGAGATCCGGGATTTTCTCTGCCGCCAGATCAAACCCTTCCAGCACCCGACTCAGGCCCAGGTTCAGCGCCGGGCTGAGGCTATGTTGGGCAGCATCGGCGACGGCACGGGTATGTTCGGGCAAGTCGTCGAGGGCCGGCAGGTGCGGTTGTTCGATCTTTTTCAGCTCAGCCAGCCAGCTCGGCAGGTTGTTGAAAAGGGCCATTCCGGCGTTGAACAGCGTGCTGTACTGCGTGACCTGTTCCTGTTGAAGGCGCAGGGGCAGGGTGTAGAACAAAGGCCGAGTCAGTTCCGGGTGTTTTTCCAGATATCCCAGCATTTCTTCACTTGCGTGATCGCTGCGGCAAATGTCTTTGATACACGCGTATTCAGCGCTGAAGGCCTGACCCAATTGCGACGGTTCATGCGCGTCGTAGTACCAGGCCGAACGGTGATAGCGTCCGGCACACACCAGCATCGTTCGGTCAGAAGTGATGCGCTCAAGCAGGCGGTTCCAGCGGCCGATGTCGGCGCGGTACTGAAGTAACTCAGTGTCCATGGCCGGGCGGTCGATGAAGTCGTTGATCCCGCGCTTGCCGCTGAAAATCGGGCCGTCGAGCGCGTCTTTAATGCGCTTGTTTTGCTCCCTGCCGAGACTGATCAGGGTGTCGAGGTGACGTTCGACGAAGTCGTCAGGGGCCACTGAAAAATGTTGGCGAGCGTAATATCGGCGATCTGTATCGTCACTGGCGCGGCTATGCGTGGTGAAATCCGGATCGGCGCCCTGGTACTTCGCCATTTCGAACGCTTCGGTGTGGGCCTGCTTGCGCAATTGTTCCAACTCCGGCGTCACCGGAGCGCCCAGTGGCTCGACTTTGCCGCCCTTGTTCAGGTAATCGAGCAGGGCCTTGCGGGTGTCTTCCCGGTCCGGCTCGGGCAACTGTTCCAGATCAGCGAATAACGCCTTGTGTCGCGGGTCGTTACTGGCCTCGGACAACTTTTCGATATCCGCCGGGCTGAGCTGGCTCAGCGACTCGATGTAGCAGGCCAGCAAGTAATTACGTTCGTTGTGACCGGCATTGGTCCAATCGTCGACCCAGCCGACCACAATGTCTTGATAGTCGGCCAGGTCGCGCAACACGCCGAGGTCATCCTGCACCACGAGGAACAAAGTGTCGTCCTGATAGGGCGCGCGCACCTGACCCAGAAACTCGCCGATATGCGCTTCGCGAAAGCGCCGAGGCTGTTCCCATAGATACGCTGCGCGTTCGTGCTCGGGGGCGTCGTTGACGCGTACCGTCGGCGCGCCTTTTTCCAGCTCAGTGTTCTCTTGTGCGGCTTGTGGCGTTTGATCCGCCAGCTCCGCCAGCCACTGCTTGCCCTGCGCGATGGTCAGCAGATGCTCGCCACCGGTTTCGCAATCTACCGGGGCGAGGTCAACGGCTTGCATGAAGTGATCGCGCTCCTCAAGACTGTCTAGCACCTGAGCGCATTTGGCCGCCGTCCACTGCACTTCGGCGAAGCTCACGTGCAAGCGGCTGCGCCTTGAAAATACCAATGCCGGACGCTCCTCGACAGCTGTGCGCTGATCGCCTTCGACCTTGGCTCCCTTGTGCAGCAGGGCGCTGACCAGCCCATCGAGAACGCGGTATTCATGCAAATGGCCGGTGATGCTGTCGATCACGTACAGCCAGCCGTCACGCAGCATGCGAATGCCCAGTGGACGGGTTTCGAGGGTGTAGGGCAGTTTTAGCGCTGTGCCCGGATCGAGGGGTTTTTCGACCAGTCCGTAGCGCAACGGTAGAAGCTGCACTTGGGCTTGCTGCAAAGGGCAGGCGCCGGGCGAGCCGATGGCGGTCTTGGGTGCCGCAGCTGCGGCGAGGTTGGCTGGTGCGTTCATGGGCGGCCCCGTTGGATAGCCCATTGGTGGGCGAGGTCAGCGGCCAGCGCAACGCGCTCGCCGGGTGATTGCAGCGATGGCGTATGGAGTAACCGATCGATGTGCGGATGCTGGTCGAGCGGCGATCCGTCCAGCCAGGCCATGACGTTGGCGTAGTAGAACAATTCGGATTGGCTGCTTAACCTCAGGGCCTTGGCCTCCTCGAATAGCTGTTCAAGGGTCGGCCAGCGCTGGGCCACGGTTCCGCCGCGCTGACGTTCGGGGAAGTAGCGCAGCAGATGAGCATCGAGTTGGAGCAGTACGCGGCGACGATCGGCGTGGTCCAGCGCTGAGTTCTGTTCAGGACTCAGGCGATAGGGCGTCGGCAGCTCAGGGCACCCGGACACTCGAGGTTGGTGGCGATGCCAATTGGCGCTGACGCTATCGGGCGTCACCACACAGGACACAGGGCCAAACAAACGCGGATCACTGCTGCCAAACAGGGCCCCCGCCACGGCGGAGTCGGCCAGGCGCAGGATGACCGGCAGGCCTTCCGGCAATTCAACCGTCAGCAGTTTGCGCAAGTGTTGCGCGACGCCATGTGCCGGCGCGGAACTGAACAACAGCACGCCCCATTCCTCGTGCGCATGCTCCAGATAGAACTGAAAAACCGGCGCGTCCGGGTGTTCGATCACCGCTAATAGCGGCGAGATATCCTGCAGCTCGGTGAAGGGCGGGCAGTCGTATAGCGCAACAGTGCTGACTCCGGGACTCAGCTGTTTCAAGCGCTCCGGCAACTGGCGGAAGGTCGCGCCGTCCAGCAACACATAGGCCGTTTGATCATTCCAGGGCAAGTCTGTCGGCAGTGCGATCGAGCGCATCATGCTTGGGCGGCCTCGCAAATCAGGCACCTTGAGCTGCGTGTTGAAACCAGCGCCTGGCGCTGTTGTGCTGCGTCGAAGGTCAACTTCAGCAAGGGCAACGCGCCCGGCATTAGCGGCGCTGCCGACATGCCCACAGCCGGGGCGCCACCCTGCACAATCGCTACGCTGCTGAAAATGCCGTCCGGCCCCAACGTCAGCCAGTGGCCGCCAGCCTTGACGGTCAGGTGCGCGCCGCCATCGATAACGACTTGTTGCCCAGCGCCGAGGTGGATTTGCCCGGTGGCGCTGAGTCGTTGACTGGTGACGCGAATGTGTTGGTCACCCTGAACCAACAGATGGTCGTCCTGCTTGAGCTCAGTGAGGCGGTTGCCATGGGTGAAGTGGTGTTCTTCGCTGCGCAGGTCATGGCTGGCGATGCCGCCGACTACGACCGTACGCTGGTGGTCGACTTGAATACATTCGTCGTTGAGCACCCGCTGAACCCAATCGCGCTGGGCACGCAGGGCAATTTCCTCGGCGCCTGTTTTGTCCTCAATGCGCAACTCGTTATAACCGCCGCCACCGGGGCTGCTCTGGCTGCGAAAAATGCTTTGTGTGTGTTCGGTGGGCAGGTCCAGCGCAACGGTTGTCGCCGCGTTAGGCAAGCAACCCAGTACGAAGGGTTTGTCGGGATCACCTTCGCTGAAACCCACCAGCACTTCCATGCCGACTCGCGGGATCAACACGCTGCCATAGCGGTCAGCGGCCCAACCGGTGGCGACGCGCAGCCAGCAACTTGAATGTTCGTTGTGCTGACCGTCACGGTCCCACGCCAAGTGGACCTTCACGCGGCCGTACTCATCGCAATGGATTTCTTCGCCGGGAGGCCCGGTGACCACTGCGTGCTGGTTGCCGGTCACTCGGGGCTTGGGATGTTCAAGAGCCGGCCGGAATATCACGTCCCAGGGTGTCGCGATGAACCGATTGCGGTAACCCTGGCTGAAGCCGTCATCAGAGTTACCGTCAGTGATTGACTCTTCCAGAACCTGGGGTTGTTTTCCGACATGCTCAACCTCGGTCAGCAGCCACAATCCATTCCAGTCATCGCGTGGGTGTTCGGTTATGTCGACGAAGTGTCCGCTACGCAGGGCGCTTTGATCGCTGCGTCCCCGGGCTTGCTGGTAACTGGCGCGATGACGCTCCAGCGTCCGCTTGGCCAGATGATTGCCGCGTTCACGCTCGGTGAATTGTCCCGGGAAGGCGTAATCCTCCAAGCGGGGTAACTGCGCGCTTGTGCTTTCGCTATTGAGCGGCAGGCGCGGCTTTTCGAAGTTGTAATCCCGGCGGCTGACGTGGGTAGTGCGGGTTTCCAGGTTGACCTGAAAACGATCAATCACCGACGCTTCGGCGACCATGCCGCTGCCCTGAACATAGGCCGTCGGGTGAGCGGGTTTCGGGAACACCGTTTGATCGTCACCAAACACCAACACGTGTCCGGTGGCGCTGTGCTGAAAATGAAAGTGCAGACCTTCTTCCTCGCACAGTCGCTGGATGAAGTGCAGGTCCGATTCGTTGTATTGCACGCAGTAGAGTCGCGGTCGGTACTCGGCGCTGAGTTGGAAACGCCAGGTGTCGGCCTGTATGCCGTGATCGGTCAGTACTTTTCCGATGATTTGCGGCACGCTCAGGTGTTGGAAAATACGCTGGTTGCGGCGGTGCGCGAGATAGGCGAGGCGGGGCGTCAGGGAGATTTGATAGTGGGTCAGGCGTTTGCCCGAATCGCCTTGCGCGACTCGATAGACCTGGCCGTGAATGCCGCTATTATCTTGGCCGAACGTCAGGAACGCCGGGCGATGCAGCAGCGATTCGAGGTCCAGGTCGGGGTGTTCGCTGACCAGTTCGAGCTTGACCTCGTAGGGCCTGTTCAGCGCTTCCTTGGCCCGGAATTCAAGAACCTGAAGGTCGTAGGAAAAACCCGCAATGTCGAGACTGAAAACAACGTCATTGGCCGTACTGAACATTCGCGCATCCCTGTGTCTTTTTAAGGCACGGGACTTTGCGTGAATCTACACGTTGGCGAAGTCAGTCGATTCTATATCTGCTGTAGGATTTGTCCGCGAAGCAGGATTGCAGCTTAAACATCGATCTTTCTGGCAGTTACTTCGGATAGAGCGGCGGCAACCCGCTGTCACCCACCGGATCCTGCACCCGCTCGGCGATCGGAATCGCCCGGGTCGCGCGCCACAGGTCTTCGCCTTGCCAATGCTGGCCGGTTTCGCTGTACAGCGCGCCGTTCAATCCGTCGAGGGCGTCGGACAACGGCACAAACCGCGCCGCCATGTCGGCCAGGGTTTCCGGTTGTTGCCGGGCCCAGGCGTCGAGGGCCTGGCGGGTGGCGTGGGGGTCGTTGGCCTGGCAGGCGCGCTTGAGCTCGTCGAGCACGGTGCGCGGGCTCGGGCCGGCTTGCGCGGCTCGCAGGATCGCCGGTTGCCAGCGGGCGCGCCACCACAGGCCGAAGCCGAGCAGGGTGGTGCAGGCCAGGATCAGGGTGCTGAGTTTCCACCACCACAGCGCTTCGCTGTCGGCGGCGAAATTCGTTTGCGCAGTACCCGCCGGAGTGTCGACCATCAGGCTCGGATTGTTCGTCACTTGCAGGGTCCGCGCCGGCAGGCTGCTGTGTTCCAGGTGATCTTCGAAGGTGTTCCACCAGACTACGTCCACCGTTGGCAACTCGATGGCACCGCTGTGGGATGGGACCAGGGCTTCACGGTCTTCGCGACTGCCGATCAGCCCGCGTTCGCTGTTCTGGTTGCCCAGCACCGGTTGGTCCGGGTAGCGGCGCAAGCCGTTGATGTCGGTGGCGGGCAGCGGCGGCAACTGCGAACTGGCCAGGCCTTCGGCTTTCAGGGTCAGGCTGCGGGTCAGCGAGTCGCCGACCTGCGTGTGATCCGGCTCCGGACTCCAGCTTTCGCTCAAACTCAGGCTACGCGCTGGCAACCACGGCGCATCGGCCGGGTAACTCTCGGGTTTGGCCTTGACCGTCAGCGGAATTTCGGCCGAGCTGACGCGCAGCAACTTGCCCGGTTTCGGCCCTTGGGAGGCCACGTCCGGGGACGGCTGCACGTCCACCAAAGTCGCGCTGAACGTCTGCGTTGGAATGTTCAACACGCCGCTGTGCTGGGGAAAGATCGCATAGCGCATTTCGATCACGCCGTGGCGCAGACCATTAATGACCTTCTCATAGGTGCGCGAATCGCCGAGTTGCTCGATGCGCGCATCGGGAATCTGCAACGGCGTCAGGCTGCTGTCGTCGTACAGCGACACCGAATGGTAGATGCGCAAGGTCAGGATCGCCTGGGCCTGCACGTACACGCTGCTCTGGTCGAGGCTGACCTCGATAAACACCGGCGCCAGAGTGTTTTTAGTGTCCTGGGTTTCGCTTTCGACGACCTGGATAGTGATCGGCTGACTGCGCACTTCGCCCAGTTGCAGCGACGGGATCTCCACGCTGCCGTTTTGTTTGGGCAACAGGGTGATGATCCAGCGCGTGGTGGCGCGGTTGTCACCGTTGATCGTGGTCAACTGGTTGACCTGGCGGGTGCCGCGCACTTCGAATGCCGGCTCCAGCGGCGTGAGGTCGGGTTTGCCGAACAGCGTGACGTCGTTGGATTCCAGGGTCAGCTCGACCGTTTCGCCGGAACTCAGGCGACTGCGGTCGACCGAGGCGACCAGGTCCGCAGCCTGAACCTGAACGGTCCAGAAAAGCATGGCGAGCAAGAAAGCGGTGAAGCGGGTCATCGAGTTTTTCCCTGATCCTGATGTTGTTGCTGTTCGTACCAGAATTTGCGTCGCAGCAGTTCGCCCGGATCATCCGGGATCTTGCGCAGCCATTGCTCCAGCGCCTGGGCCTGTTCGCCTTCAAGACTATCGTTGGCTGGGCGCCGCGGTGGTGTGGTGGTTTGCTCGTCCCCGAGCTCGCTGCCCGCCACCTCGTTGGCCCCCGGTTGTGGCGGCGTGGTGGTCGTCTGATCGGTGTCCGGCGCGTTGGGCTGGGCATCGGTTTTCGCCTCGCCGCTGTTCGACGGCTGGGTCGCGGCGCCGGGGGCCGGGCTGTCGCTGGCGGTTCCCGGTTCGTCACCTTCGGACTTGTCCGGTTCAACCGCCGGTGGCGTGGCTTTCTGCTTAATCAGGCTTTCCACCAACGCCTTGTTGGTCAGCGCCGGACGCAAATCCGGCTGCCGCTCCAGGGCTTGATCGTAGGCGTCGAGTGCCGCTTCCAGCTCACCGCTCTTGGCCAGGGCGTTCCCCCGATTGTAGTGCGCCCGCGCATCGTTGCCTTGGGCGAAGCGCTGGGCGGCGCCACTGTAGTCGCCGGCCTCATACAGCGCCACGCCTTGCCATTGCGGGTCTTCGAAATGTTGCGCGGCCTCGGCCGGATGCTCCTGATTGAGCAAGTGCAGGCCGCGTTGATCCGGACGCAGCCACAAGTCTTCAAAGTCGAAGGCGTAGCTTGGTTGCGGCAGCAGGAACAACAGCGGCAAGCAGAACAACCAGCCCCGACGCCCGGCAAAGGACGCCAGTAAAAGTAGTGGCAACAACAGCCAATAACCCTGATCGGCCCAGGTGTCGAGGCGCAGGGTCTGGCCGTCGTTGCGCAGGTTGCGCGGACCGTCTAGCAGGCCGAGGGCGCCCAGATCGGCATCGTCCAGGCGTGCCGCGTGGTAGCGGCCGCCCAAGTCGCTGGCGAAGGCTTTCAGACCCGGATTATCCAGGTGCGGCACCAGAATCGCGCCCTGGGCATCCTTCAGGAAACTGCCGTCCTCCTGAGCCACCGGCGCACCCTCGGGCGTACCGACGCCGAGCATCAGGAATTCCGTGGACTTGCCGTTCAGCGCACGCTCGATGCCGAAGCGTTCCTGTTCGGTCAGGGACGAACCGATCAGCAGGATCCGTCCTTGGCCGAGGGCGCCTTGATCCAGCAGCGTCAGGGCCTTGATCACCGCCAGATCGGCGCGATGACCGGCCTCGGGCATCAACGAAGGCTTGAGCGCGTCCAGCAAATTGCGGCTGGTGGACAGGTCATCCGACAACGGCACTAGCGTGTGGGCGCTGCCGGCGTAGACAACGATTGCGGTCTGCGCATCGCTGCGGCTTTGCAGCAAATCGAATAGCTTGCGCCGCGCCTGTTCCAGTCGGGTCGGCGGGCTGTCGGTGGCGAGCATTTCCGGGGTCAGCTCCAGCAACACCACCAGCGGATCGGCGGGTTTCTGGCTGGTCTGTTCGACGCGCTCCCAACTCGGACCCAGCAGCGCGCCGACGGTCAGCACCCACGCCAGGCCGAGCACAACCCACGGCAATTTGCTGTCACTGCCTTTGCCACCACTGAGCAACGCGGCGTGGAAGGCTGGCGGCAAAATCATCTGCCAGCGCCCGGCGCGTTTCTGCCGATGCCAGAGTTGCCAGAGTAACCAACCGAGCAGCGGCAACAGCAGCATCCACCAAGGGCGGAACCAGTAAGGCCAGAGTGCGCTCATCGACGCCTCCGCAGGCGCAGGCGATTAAGCCGTTGGCGCCAGTCCGGCAGTTGGCTTTGCAAAAACAGGTCCTTGCTCAGGAAGCGTTGCAACGGATTGTCCGGCCAGCGCTCGCGCGCCACCAACAGCATGCTTAACAGCAACGCCAGCGCCAGAGGCCAGTGATACAACGCCTGGGCCGGGCGGGCCTGGGTCGGTTGCTGGGTCACCGGCTCGAGTTTGTCCAACGTTTCCTTGATCGCCTGCAACTCCTTGCCGTCGTGGGCGCGGAAGTACTGGCCGCCGGTGGCTTGGGCGATGGCCTTCAGCGCCGGTTCATCGAGGTCCAGGCTTGGATTGACGCCGAGGAAACCCAGGGTGCCGCTTTGTTCCGGATCGGCACCGATGCCGATCGGGTAGATTTTCACGCCTTCGCTGGCGGCCAGGCGCGCGGCGGTCAGCGGATCGATTTCGCCACCGTTGTTGGCGCCGTCAGTGACCAGAATCAGTACGCGACTCTGCGCCGGACGCATGCGCAATCGCTTGAGGGCCAAGCCGATGGCATCGCCGATGGCGGTGTTTTTGCCGGCGATGCCGATCCGCGCTTCATCCAGCCAGACCCGCACGGTACGGCGGTCAAAAGTCAGCGGCGCTTGCAAATAGGCCTGGCTGCCGAACAGGATCAGGCCGACCCGGTCGCCTTCGCGGCTTTCCAGAAAGTCCCCGAGCAAATGCTGGACCAGCGACAAGCGGCTGACGTCTTCGTCCTGCCACTGCATGTCGGGGAAATCCATCGAGCCGGACACGTCCACCGCCACCAGCAAATCGCGGCCACTGGCGGCAATCGGCAGCGGCTCGCCGAGCCATTGCGGGCGCGCGGCGGCCATCAGCAGCAACAGCCACAGCAGAATGAACGGGGCTTGCTGGCGCCAGGCCGGCAGGTTGGCGCGGGCACGCCGGCGGGTCAGGCCTTCGAGGTCGCTGAGAAAACTGACTTTGAGCGCCGGTTCACCGCTGTCGGCTACCGGCAGCACCAGGCGCATCAGCCACGGCAGCGGCAGCAGGGCGAAAATCCACGGCCAGGCGAACTCAAACATGTTTGCGAATCCAGGTGTCGACGGCTTGAGTCAGGCCGGCGATGGCCTTGTCGTCGAGTTTGCATTCGGGTTTGTAGGCGCCTTCCACCAGCACCATCCAGCGCGTCAAACCAGCGGCCGGGCAGCGGTTGTCGAGGAACGCCAGCCATTTGCGGCCATTCAGCGTGTGGCTCTGGCTGTAGGGGTAATGGTTGCGGCACAGGCGCTTGAGCAAGCCGTTGAGCTGCTGCAGCCACGCGCCGGCCGGTGCGCCGTCGTAGGGTTTGGGCATGCGCGCCAGTTCGGCGAGGGCGGCGACGCGCACCGGGTCCAGTGGTTGTTCGGCGCGCACGATGGGACGTTTGTTGGGAATGAAGCGGCGCAACTGCCATAGGCCGAAGCCGATCAGCGGCAGCAACAGCAGCAATAGCCACCAACCCGGCGCTGGCGGCCAGAAGCCGATCGGCGGCGGGGTCATCAGCGGTTGCAGTTGTTCGAGACTGCTCATCGACCTTTCCCCGGTTTCTGTGGGTTCAGGTATTCACGCAATTGCTCGACCATCTCGCTCTGGGTGCTCAGGGGCATCAACAATACCCGCAGCTTCTGCGCGAGCAATTCCCAGCGCGCGATGCGTTCTTCGGCCTGGGCGCGGTAGGTTTGGCGCAGGTCGAAATTCAGCGTGTCGAGTTCCAGTTGCGCGCCACGTTCCGCGAAACGTAAAAGCCCGGCGGCGGGCAGGGCGTGGTCCAGCGGATCGGACAGCGGCAGCAGCAACAGGTCGCAATGTCGCGACAGCAGGCTCAGTTGTTGCTCGGAACCTTCGGTCAGTGCGCGCTCGTCACAGATCACGATCACCAGACTGCCGGGACGCAACACTTCCCGGGCGCGGCGCAGGGCCAGGTTCAGCGAATCGCGGTTCTGCTCGCTTTCGGTGTGCAGCGACTGGTTGACCCGCACCAAGCGGTTGAGCAATTGCAACAGGCTTTGTTTGCTGCGCCGGGGTTTGATTTCGTAGTGCTCGTTGTCGCCGAACACCAATCCGCCAACCCGGTCGTTGTGGCCCAGGGCGGCCCAGCCGATCAGGCTCGCGGCTTGCGCGGCGAGCACCGATTTGAACATCAGCCCAGAGCCGAAAAACAGCCGACGGCTTTGCTCGACCATAATGAAAATCGGTCGCTCGCGTTCTTCGTGAAAGAGTTTGGTGTGCGGCTCCTGGGTGCGGGCGGTCACGCGCCAGTCAATGGTGCGCACGTCGTCGCCGGCCTGATAGACCCGCACCTGATCGAAATCGACGCCACGGCCACGCAGCTTGGAGTGGTGCAGGCCGATCAGCGGGCTGCGCTGGCTCGGTGTGGAGAACAATTGCACTTCGCGCACCCGATGGCGCATCTCGATCAGCTCGGCGAGGCTGACACGGATGCCCGGCTCGGGCGGCAGGATGACGTTCATCGGGGTCAAGCGACGGCTACGACGTCGAGAATCCGCTGGACCACCCGGTCCTGGTCGATGCCAGCAGCTTCGGCTTCAAAGGACAGGATGATGCGGTGACGCAACACGTCGAACAGCACGGCCTGGATGTCTTCCGGGCTGACGAAGTCGCGACCGGCGAGCCAGGCGTGGGCGCGGGCGCAGCGGTCGAGGGCAATCGAGCCGCGCGGGCTGGCGCCGTAGGCGATCCACTCGGCCATTTCCGGGTCGAACTTGGCCGGTGTGCGGGTGGCCATGACCAGTTGCACCAGGTATTCCTCCACGGCGTCGGCCATGTACAACCCGAGGATTTCCTTGCGTGCGGCGAAGATCGCCTGCTGGCTGACCCGGCGCTCAGGCTTGGTTTCACCGTTGAGTGCTTCGCCGCGAGCCTGTTGCAGGATCCGCCGTTCGACGGCGGCGTCCGGGAAACCGATTTTTACGTGCATCAGGAAGCGGTCGAGCTGGGCTTCGGGCAGCGGATAGGTGCCTTCCTGCTCGATCGGGTTTTGCGTGGCCATCACCAGAAACAGCGGCGACAGTTCATAAGTGCTGCGTCCAACGCTGACCTGACGTTCGGCCATGGCTTCGAGCAGCGCCGATTGGACTTTGGCCGGGGCACGGTTGATTTCGTCCGCCAGCACCAGGTTGTGGAAGATCGGGCCTTGCTGGAACACGAAACTGCCGGTTTCTGGGCGATAGATCTCGGTGCCAGTGATGTCGGCGGGCAACAGGTCGGGGGTGAACTGGATGCGATGGAACTGCGCTTCGATGCCTTCAGCGAGCTCTTTGATGGCCTTGGTCTTGGCCAGCCCCGGGGCGCCCTCGACCAGCATGTGGCCGTCGGCGAGCAAGGCGATGAGCAAGCGCTCGATGAGTTTTTCCTGGCCGAGAATCTGCGTTGAAAGAAAGGTTCGCAGCGCTAGCAGCGCTTCACGATGTTCCATCGATGACTGTTCCTGGAAAGGGTGACCGAAGACGTTCGAATAACGCCAGGGCTGGGGGCGTTACTTTAATGCATCGCAGGGGGTGGCGACTAACGGCATTTTGCTTAAAGACTGGTAAATGCTTGGTGAAATTGTTGGAAATTTGTAGGGCGGGGGAGCGGCGGGGTTCTTTCGGGCCTCATCGCGAGCAAGCTCGCTCCCACAGGTGACCGCGTTCCTTCAGATACATGCGGTCCACTGTGGGAGCGAGCTTGCTCGCGATGAGGCCGGTGAAGTCACCGAGATCCTTAAATCTCGCTGATATAGGTGCCAATGCCCGCGAGAATGTTCTGCAAGGTTTCTTCCACTTCCGGCAAATCACTGGCATCGGTGCTGTGAATGATTTCCAGGGAGTCTTCGCCATTCAGCGCATCGGCGTCGGTTGCCGCGATTTCAATCAGCAGGCGGGTAGGGCTGAGGGTGACTTTCACGCCGTCCAGCGCCGAAGGCTTGTCCTGGAAGATGATCTCCAGCTCGTCCTCGTCCGGGAAACGGCTCATCAGGAACAATTCGCCATCGTCGCTGGTGCAGCAGAGCATGGCCAGGTTGTCTTCTTCGTCATCGCACGGGTTGACGATCAACAGTTCGGTGGTGATTTGCATGGGGAATTCCTGGCTCGACGAGCATCGTGAAGACAAACAAAGGGCGATTCTGCCAGTCGGCGGGAATTTCTGCTCGCCTGAGTGTCAGAGGATGTGTCGTGAACATCCGGGGTGTTACTGGTCATTTCTGGTACGGATGTGCCGCAAAAACGGGCTGAAACCTGCCGTTTTGGCGTGCGGATGCTAGTGTTGTTCGATGCACAAGGCGCAAGCTGCGTGCCGATGACCGAATATGTCGCAGCACCGCAAGCAGGCACGTTGTCGCACTCGTTAAGCTGCGCATCGAATGGATACCGGTAAAGGCATTGTGCAATTCATCGTACAGTCGCTTTTGCCGATAGCCATTCTTGGAAGGTGAATGTGACCCGAGTGTCTCGTCCAGCTTCACCCACCTGTCATCCTGTTTCCTCTGCCCGAGAATCAGGAACAGGGTGACGGATCGCCCCGAAAGGGGTTTTGCACGCGACGCTTCCATCAATAACAAGCCCAAGCGGAGTACCACAGATGGCGTTCTTCACCGCAGCCAGCAAAGCCGACTTCCAGCACCAACTGCAAGCGGCACTGGCGCAGCACATCAGTGAACAGGCACTGCCACAAGTGGCGCTGTTCGCTGAACAATTTTTCGGCATCATTTCCCTCGACGAGCTGACCCAGCGTCGGCTGTCCGACCTCGCTGGCTGTACCCTTTCTGCGTGGCGCCTGCTTGAGCGCTTCGATCACGCGCAACCGCAAGTGCGCGTCTACAACCCTGATTACGAACGCCACGGCTGGCAATCGACCCACACTGCGGTCGAAGTGCTGCACCACGACCTGCCATTCCTCGTGGACTCGGTGCGTACCGAGCTGAACCGTCGCGGCTACAGCATCCACACCTTGCAAACCACAGTGCTGAGCGTGCGTCGCGGCAGCAAGGGCGAGCTGCTGGAAATCCTGCCCAAAGGCACCCAGGGCGAAGACATCCTGCAAGAATCGCTGATGTACCTGGAAATCGACCGTTGCGCCAACGCGGCCGAATTGAATGTACTGAGCAAAGAGCTGGAACAGGTTCTCGGTGAAGTCCGCGTTGCGGTTGCCGATTTCGAACCGATGAAAGACAAGGTCCAGGAAATCCTGACCGGTCTGGACAACAGCCAGTTCAAAGTCGATCCAGAAGAAAAAGCTGAAATCAAAAGCTTCCTGGAATGGCTGGTGGGCAACCACTTCACGTTCCTGGGCTACGAAGAATTCGTGGTCAGCGACCAGGCCGATGGTGGCCACATCGAGTATGACCAGAGCTCCTTCCTGGGCCTGACCAAACTGCTGCGCACCGGCCTGACCTACGAAGACCTGCGCATCGAAGACTACGCCGTGAACTACCTGCGCGAACCGACCCTGCTGTCGTTCGCCAAGGCTGCGCACCCAAGCCGTGTACACCGTCCGGCTTACCCTGACTACGTGTCGATCCGTGAAATCGACGCCGACGGCAAAGTCATCAAGGAATGCCGTTTCATGGGTCTGTACACCTCCTCGGTGTATGGCGAGAGCGTGCGGGTCATCCCGTACATCCGCCGCAAGGTCGAGGAAATCGAACGCCGTTCCGGCTTCCAGGCCAAGGCTCACCTGGGCAAGGAACTGGCGCAGGTGGTCGAAGTGCTGCCCCGCGACGATCTGTTCCAGACCCCGGTGGACGAACTGTTCAGCACCGTGATGTCGATCGTGCAGATCCAGGAACGCAACAAGATCCGCGTGTTCCTGCGCAAAGACCCGTACGGCCGTTTCTGCTACTGCCTGGCCTACGTGCCGCGTGACATCTACTCCACCGAAGTGCGCCAGAAGATCCAGCAAGTGCTGATGGATCGCCTGAAAGCCTCGGATTGCGAGTTCTGGACCTTCTTCTCCGAGTCCGTGCTGGCTCGCGTGCAGCTGATTCTGCGGGTTGATCCGAAGAATCGCCTGGACATCGATCCGGTGCTGCTGGAAAAAGAAGTGGTTCAGGCCTGCCGCAGCTGGCAGGACGACTACGCCAGCCTGGTTGTCGAAAGCTTCGGCGAAGCCCACGGCACTAACGTGCTGGCTGACTTCCCGAAAGGCTTCCCGGCCGGTTACCGCGAGCGTTTCGCCGCGCATTCGGCCGTGGTCGACATGCAGCACCTGCTGAGCCTGACCGAAAAAAATCCGCTGGTGATGAGCTTCTATCAGCCGCTGGGCCAGGTCTCCGGTCAACGCGAGCTGCATTGCAAGCTGTATCACGCCGATACCCCGCTGGCTTTGTCCGACGTGTTGCCGATCCTGGAAAACCTCGGCCTGCGCGTGCTGGGTGAGTTCCCGTATCGCCTGCGTCACAACAACGGTCGCGAGTTCTGGATTCACGACTTTGCGTT
Source organism: Pseudomonas nunensis (assembly GCF_024296925.1). NCBI lineage: Bacteria > Pseudomonadati > Pseudomonadota > Gammaproteobacteria > Pseudomonadales > Pseudomonadaceae > Pseudomonas > Pseudomonas nunensis. The sequence goes on along the minus strand of NZ_CP101125.1, from coordinate 3,151,353 downwards.
CACCGCCGCCGAAGGCCTGGAACTCGACATCCAGCAACTCAACGACACGCTGCAGGACGCCTTCGTCCACATCGTGCGTGGCGATGCCGAGAACGATGCGTTCAACCGTCTGGTGCTGACCGCTGGCCTGCCATGGCGCGACGTTGCGCTGCTGCGTGCCTACGCTCGCTACATGAAGCAGATTCGTCTGGGCTTCGACCTGGGCTACATCGCAACTACCCTGACCAACCACACCGACATCGCTCGCGAGTTGACCCGGTTGTTCAAGACCCGTTTCTACCTGGCGCGCAAGCTGTCCAGCGACGATCTGGAAGACAAGCAGCAACGCCTGGAACAAGCCATCGTCACGGCACTGGACGACGTCCAGGTGCTGAACGAAGACCGCATCCTGCGTCGCTACCTGGACCTGATCAAGGCCACCCTGCGCACCAACTTCTACCAGACCGATGCGCAAGGCCATAACAAGTCCTACTTCAGCTTCAAGTTCAACCCGCACCAGATCCCTGAACTGCCGAAGCCAGTACCGAAGTTCGAAATCTTCGTTTACTCGCCTCGCGTCGAAGGCGTGCACCTGCGCTTCGGCAACGTCGCGCGTGGCGGCCTGCGCTGGTCCGACCGTGAAGAAGACTACCGCACCGAAGTGTTGGGCCTGGTAAAAGCCCAGCAAGTGAAGAACTCGGTGATCGTGCCGGTTGGCGCGAAGGGCGGCTTCCTGCCGCGTCGCTTGCCACTGGGTGGCGGTCGCGACGAGATCGCGGCTGAGGGCATCGCCTGCTACCGCATCTTCATTTCGGGCCTGTTGGACATCACCGACAACCTGAAAGACGGCGCGCTGGTACCGCCGGCCAACGTCGTGCGTCATGACGACGATGACCCGTACCTCGTGGTTGCGGCGGACAAGGGCACTGCGACCTTCTCCGACATCGCCAACGGCATCGCCATCGACTACGGTTTCTGGTTGGGTGACGCGTTCGCTTCCGGTGGTTCTGCCGGTTACGACCACAAGAAAATGGGCATCACCGCCAAAGGCGCGTGGGTTGGCGTACAACGTCACTTCCGCGAGCGCGGCATCAATGTCCAGGAAGACAGCATCACGGTAGTGGGCGTCGGCGACATGGCCGGTGACGTGTTCGGTAACGGTTTGTTGATGTCCGACAAGCTGCAACTGGTCGCAGCCTTCAACCACCTGCACATCTTCATCGACCCGAATCCACAGCCAGCCAACAGCTTCGTCGAGCGTCAGCGCCTGTTCGACCTGCCGCGCTCCGCCTGGACCGATTACGACACCAGCATCATGTCCGAAGGCGGCGGGATCTTCTCCCGCAGCGCGAAAAGCATCGCGATTTCCCCGCAGATGAAAGAGCGCTTCGACATCCAGGCTGACAAGCTGACCCCGACCGAACTGCTGAACGCCTTGCTCAAGGCGCCGGTAGACCTGTTGTGGAACGGCGGTATCGGCACTTACGTCAAGGCCAGCACCGAAAGCCACGCCGATGTCGGCGACAAGGCCAACGATGCGCTGCGCGTGAACGGCAACGAACTGCGCTGCAAAGTCGTGGGCGAGGGCGGTAACCTCGGGATGACCCAACTGGGTCGTGTCGAATTCGGCCTCAATGGCGGCGGTTCCAACACCGACTTCATCGACAACGCCGGTGGCGTGGACTGCTCCGACCACGAAGTAAACATCAAGATCCTGCTGAACGAAGTGGTTCAGGCCGGTGATATGACCGACAAGCAACGCAACCAGTTGCTGGCGAGCATGACCGACGAAGTCGGCAACCTGGTTTTGGGCAACAACTACAAGCAGACTCAGGCCCTGTCCCTGGCGGCCCGCCGTGCTTTCGTGCGGATTGCCGAATACAAGCGCCTGATGAACGATCTGGAAGGCCGCGGCAAGCTGGATCGCGCCATCGAGTTCCTGCCGAACGAAGAAGTGCTGGCCGAACGCGTCGCGGCAGGCCATGGCCTGACCCGTGCCGAACTGTCGGTACTGATCTCGTACAGCAAGATCGACCTCAAGGAAGCGCTGCTCAACTCCCTGGTGCCGGACGACGATTACCTGACTCGCGACATGGAAACCGCTTTCCCGCCATCGCTGGTGAGCAAGTTCTCCGAAGCCATGCGCCGTCACCGTCTGAAGCGCGAAATCGTCAGCACCCAGATCGCCAACGATCTGGTGAACCACATGGGCATCACCTTCGTTCAACGACTCAAAGAGTCGACCGGCATGAGTCCGGCGAACGTGGCTGGCGCGTATGTGATCGTGCGTGACATTTTCCATCTCCCGCACTGGTTCCGTCAGATCGAAGCCCTGGACTACCAGGTTTCCGCTGATGTGCAACTGGAGCTGATGGACGAGTTGATGCGTCTTGGCCGCCGCGCTACCCGCTGGTTCCTGCGCAGCCGTCGTAACGAGCAGAACGCTGCCCGTGACGTCGCGCATTTCGGTCCACATCTGGCAGCGCTGGGCCTCAAGCTCGACGAACTGTTGGAAGGCCCGACCCGCGAAGGCTGGCAGACCCGTTATCAGGCGTACGTCGCTGCTGGCGTGCCTGAATTGCTGGCGCGCATGGTTGCAGGCACGACTCACCTGTACACCTTGCTGCCGATCATTGAAGCGGCCGATGTGACCGGTCAAAACCCGGCAGACGTGGCCAAGGCGTACTTCGCCGTGGGCAGCGCGCTGGACATCACCTGGTACCTGCAACAGATCAGCGCTCTGCCGGTTGAAAACAACTGGCAGGCCCTGGCCCGTGAAGCGTTCCGTGATGATGTGGACTGGCAGCAACGTGCGATCACCATCTCCGTCCTGCAACAGGGCGACGGCACTCAGGACGTGGAAACTCGTCTGGCGCTGTGGATGGAAGAGCACGAAGGCATGATCGAACGCTGGCGCGCCATGCTGGTGGAAATCCGTGCCGCCAGCGGTACGGACTACGCCATGTACGCGGTGGCCAACCGTGAACTGCTGGACCTGGCGTTGAGTGGTCAGGCAGTTGTGCCTGCTGCTCCTGCGCTGGAGCTGGAACCGGCGGCCTGATTTTAGGCGCTGAATGAAAAAACCCCTGTATCGAGAGATGCGGGGGTTTTTTTATGCCTTTGGGTTTTGTGGTGGCTGGGTGGGCCTCTTCGCGGGCAAGCCTCGCTCCTACATTGGAATGCGATCAACTGTAGGAGCGAGGCTTGCCCGCGAAAGGGCCATCCGCCTCACTACAAATTTTTATCCATCTTGTTATCGATCATCGACACATTACTTGCCGGACTGGTCAATAAATTACTGAGCGACTGGTCAAACTTCTGCAGCGCCCGAACTTGCACATCCTGTTGCTGGTTAATATCCGCAACAATCTCTTCACTGCGTTTAAAGTCGGCCCACACAGGACTCAGGGACTTGGCGTCATGCCCTTGCGCAGTACCGATATAGTTGAACTTCGCATCATAAAAATCCGCACTGACATCGGCCTTGATATCGGAACTGCGCGAGGTCATCAACTGGCTGTGGGTATCGACAATGGCTACCACATCCGGCCGCGCAGCCCGCAGGCTTTGCAGGTCGGGATAGACCGTCACCGAACCGAACTGACGCTGCAACGACGCCTTGACGGCTTCCACCGCAAAGTCCGGGTTGGATGTCGCCACATAGGCGTCGTGGATCGGCTGCACCAGCAGGCTCTGGCCGAAACCGGTGCCGGCATTGGCCTGGTAGTGGCGCAGGTATTCGCGGTTAGCCTGGGTGGAAGGGCTGAAGACGATGCCCAGGGAAACATTGCCACCATTGGCAACGCGGGTGGCGCTGGAACGGCCGACCGGCGCGCTGAACATTGTGTCCAGGGACGACACGGCTTTGGGGGCGGTGGGGACCGAGCAGCCGGCTAACAACGCGGCAATCGTCAACGAACTGACAAGCGCAAGTTTCATGGTGTTTCTCCAGTGAAACAACTTGAGTCGAAAAGTTGATAGTTGCCGGTAAGTGTCCGGCAGTGGCTCCAGACTAAACCTCTATGGGCTGAATGAAATCGTCCATAAATACACTTATAGACTGATCCATAGTTTTGTTTGATGTAAAAGTTTTCATCTAAGTGCGCCGGGTAATAAAAAGGCCCGAATCATCGATTCGAGCCTTTTTATTTATGGCTGATGCACTGGCTATCAGTTTTTCAAGGGGATCAACACTTTCTCGTCCGGCGACAACACCATGAACACCAGCAACTTGGCGGGTTTGGTGGCGCTGGCATTTTTCGACACCAAATGCTCGGAACCGGCCGGCTCGTACCAGAACTCGCCGGTCTTGTAGGTGATCGCTTTCTGGCCCTTGACCTGGGAAGTGACCTGGCCTTGCAGCACGTAAGCCATGGCCGTGCCGTCGTGTTTGTGGGCGATGGAGGATTGGCCGGGTTTGTAGTCGACCTCGATCATCATGGCTTTTTTGCCGGGCACGTTTTGCAGCAGTTCATCTTGCAACACCGTGACCTTTTCCGACGGGTCGTGGGCGAAGGCCGAGGCAGAAACGCTGAGGGCCAGGGCGGCCAGTAAACTCAAAGCTTTCATGGTTGATCACCTGGGGGTTGTTAGTCGTCAGGGACCACAGTAAGCCTCGGGTCGGGGCAATAAAACGGCCAATATTCGGGAAGGTGAGGGGACCAATCAAGGGCGGCGAGATTAATCGATGTAGCAGCTGTCGAGCAGCGCGAGGCTGCGTCCGGCGGCGAAGCCGTCGTGAAATAGCCAGTGCGGTGTATCAGGAAGAATGCGTACGCGGGGTTTACGACGGCTGCGCCACCGGACGCAGCCTCGCGCAGCTCGACAGCTGCTACGAGGCCGCGCACGTTTACACGATAGGAAAGCTATTGAAGTCCACGGCATTAGCCAATCGGCTATCAATCAAACCAATAAAACCCTGCACTTGCGGGCTGTTGAAATGCGATTGCATGGCCGCTTCCGATTGCCAGCGGGCGCTGACGTTCCAGCGGTTGCTGTCCTCGGGGCAGCGGTCGACCATGTAGGAATCGCAGCCCGGAAGTTCGCGCAGGGTGTCTACAATCTTTTGCAGTTGCTTACCCAGTTCTTCCGAGCGGCCGGCGGCGGCCTGTACCCTGACGGTATTGATCACTTCGTTGGACATTACTCACACTCCTGAATCAGGCCGGACGAATCCTGCTCATTGAGGGATAACGCCCCTGCAGAATAGGCCTGCACCGGGGGACCGCCAATAGCCAATCGCCGGATAAACCCGCAGACCAATCGTCAGGCGACCTGCTGCAAAATGTCGCGCACGCGGTCCAGCGCGGTGTCGATGTCCAGGGTTTCAATCGCGCCAAACCCCATGAGCAGCCCGGCGCGCGGTGCTTGCTGATAGAAAAAGCCTTCAATCGAATACAGCCCGACTTCGACTTTCCTCGCCAGTTCGATAACCAGCGTGACGTCGATCGGCACCTTGCACAGCGCCACCATGTGAAACCCGGCGACCGTCGGCACGGCTTCCAGCCACGGCGACAGGTCACCTGCCATGCGCGCGAGGATCCGCTCGCGGCGCCCGGCGTAGATCGTGTGGCAACGGCGGATGTGCTTGAGCAGGCAACCTTCGGCAATGAACTTGGCCAGCGCCCATTGCGGCAGGGTCGAGGTGTGCAGGTCAGTGAGCTGCTTGGCGCGGATCACCGCTTCGAGGATCGCCGGCGGCAGGATCGCGTAGCCCAGTCGTAGTTCCGGCAGCAGGGTTTTCGAGAAGGTCCCGACGTAGGCGACGATGCCGCGCTCATCCATGCTTTGCAGCGAATCGGTGGGCCGGCCTTCGTAGCGGAATTCGCTGTCGTAATCGTCTTCGATGATGATCGCGCCCAGCTCACGGGCCCGTGCCAGCAGGGCTTCGCGACGTGCCTGGCTCATCGGCATGCCCAGCGGAAATTGGTGGGATGGCGTGACATAAATCAGCCGCGTCCCGTCCGGAATCAACTCGACCTGAATGCCTTCGGCGTCCACCGGCACTCCGACTACGGTGGCCCCGTGGCTGCCAAACAACAGGCGCGCCGGCGGATAACCGGGATCTTCCATCGCCACCAGACTGCCGGGCCGCAGCAGCACCCGGCCAATCAAGTCCAGGGCTTGCTGGGCGCCGTTGCACACCACCACGTCTTCGTCCTGGCAATTGACCCCACGGGAAAACGCGATGTGCCGGGCAATCGCATTGCGCAGCGCCGGCAGACCTTCGGGCAGGCTGTAGAAACCCTTGGAACCGGCGATCTGGCGTAGCGCGTGAGAGGTGCAGCGCCGCCAATCGTCCTGGGGAAACTGGCCCTTGCTGGTGGCGCCGCCGATAAAGTCGTAGCGCAGCGAGCCTTCCAGCGTCGGGTGGCGCAGGAACACCGGCAGGTTACGCCACGACTCGACGACCTCGCTGCTGGCCAATTCCGAATGGCTTTGCTTGCGCTGGATCTTCGCCGGACGCGCGTTGACGTAGGTGCCTTTGCCGGTGACCCCGGTGAGGAAGTTTTCGTAGGTCAGTTGCGAGTACGTGTCGGAAATGGTCTTGCGCGAAATGCCCAACTGTTCCGCCAGTAAACGGCTGGGTGGCAGTTGCGTGCCGGCTGCCAGGCGACCGGTTTCGATGGCACTGCGCAGCTGTTGGTACAACTGGCCTGCCAGGTCCTTGCGGCCGTTGATGACAACATGAAGTTCCATACCGGCGGGGCTCCTGAGGCAGTGAGGCGACTGTGGGTCGCGCCAGATTACCCCTATTGCGCTGCTGCATAGAAGTTGCGTGGGTAAAAAGCGCCGGATTGGTCTGTTACCGGGTGGTCCCTGGGTTTTTCGTGGAATTGGACCTGTAACGCTGCTGCATCAGCGCCTACCTTGGGCATACACATCCGCGCTACGAGGTCCCGCCATGAATCCCCGCCTGGACTACTACAGCGCCTCGCCCAAAGCGATGAAAGCCATGATTGCCATGGAGGCGCTGACCAGCAACCTGAGCATCGAACCGCCCTTGCTGCACCTGATCAAAATCCGCGCCTCACAACTCAACGGCTGCGCATTTTGCACCGACATGCACTCGGTGGATGCCCGACGCCTCGGCGAGACAGATCGGCGTTTGTATTCGATTGTGGTCTGGCGTGACAGTGGCTTCTTCAACCCTCGGGAACGGGCGGCACTGGCGTGGACTGAAGCTGTGACGCTGCTCTCGGAAAGTCATGTGCCGGATGACGTCTATGCGTTGGCGCGGGAGCAATTCAATGAAGGTGAATTGGTGGATTTGACCATTGCGGTGACCACCATCAATAGCTGGAATCGGTTGGCGGTGAGCTTCCGCCAAACCCCCAGTGACTGAAATCTTGAGCCAAGTGAAAACCCTGTGGGAGCGGGCTTGCTCGCGAAGGCAGTGTGTCAGTCACCATCATCATTGACTGACCAGCCGCCTTCGCGAGCAAGCCCGCTCCCACAGAAGCCGAGATCACTGCGGGACACAAATTCTATGTTCACCGCAGATCCCTCGTGGGAGCGAGCTTGCTCGCGATAGCGGTGTGGCAGTCGAAATCAATGTTGAATGTGAAACCCTCATCGCGAGCAAGCTTGCTCCCACAGGGGGATGGGGACAGTCAACATGATCCGGCAGCCATCAAAACGCATACGGAATACTGACCTTCGCCCAGAGCATTTCGCCTTCTGGCCTGTTCTCCACATCAAACTCCTTGGCCCAGCGAATCTCGGCGCTGGCGTATTTGAGGAAGGTCCAGTGCAGCGCCGGGCCGATGGCGAATACCTGGCCGCGCACGCCGTCGTTGACGTCTTCGCCGTTGAATTGCACGGTGCGGCCGAACTGTTTGTCGTCGGTGGTTTGCTTGAGGTAGTAGCCGTTGAGGCCGAGCATCAGGTCGTCGGTGATCTTGTAGCTGGCGGAATAATCGAAGTGGAAAATCTGCCCCGACTTGTAGTCGGTGTCCTTGTTTTTTTCGTTGAAACTGTACGTGGTCTTCATCGACACCTCGGTGCGCTCCGTCGGCAACCAGGTGAAGGAGAACAGCGGCTTGTAGGTGTAGAAATTGTTGCTGGTGTTGGCCAGGCGATCGGTGCTGTATTCGCCGGTGGGCACGGTGATTTCCACGGCGGCGCCGAGGGTCAGGTTCTTGCCCATGTCCCACAGAATAATCGGCGCAATCGTCGTGTCGCCCATGCCTTCGCGGGTGTCCTGCAAGCCGAATACCGAGACTTCCTGCTTGAGCCAGGGTTGCGCGATGTAGCCGGCCAGCCGTCCGCCGAAAATGCGCAAGGGGCTCAGGTAATCCAGGCGCGGAATCACGGCAGTGGATTCGATTTCGACATTCGGCACTTTGCCGCCGAGGGAGCTGATGTGGAATTTGGTGGCTTTGTAGTGGTTGTAGTAGATGTTGAACGCCACCATGTTGTCTGGAAGGCTGTCGACCTCCAGCGGCAGCATGAAGAAACCATCGGTGCCAGTGCCGATATTGTCCACGCCGGCCTCGGTGGCCAGCGCAGGCAAATGAATGGCGTAGACGCCGGCCAGGCTGACGGCCAGTCGCAAGCAGAATCGTGTGCGGGTCGGGTTCATATGCGTGCTCATTATTATTGTTAGGGGCCAACCGCCGGCCGTTGCATAGAAATAAGCGGTTCAAGCCTTGGCGGGCAGGGTATTGGCGGCCACATAGGGGGACTTCTGCGGACAGCCGCCAAACCCTGTGCTAACTTCTTTCGACATAACCGGTAACAAAAATAAGAATTCAGCTTGATCCGGGATGTCCTGCCCCATGCAAATGAAAGTCGTCGATCCTACCTACGAACTGGCGCTGGTTTCGCCATTCCTCCTGCAAACACTCGCCGAAGTCGCCGAACTCAAAGGGATCGATCCCGAGAGTCTTTGCCGAGGCCTGGGTTTTACCCTGGAAGACCTGCAGGACCCGGCGCAGCGGATTTCCTATCGCCAGGCCGTGGCGATGATCCAGCGCGCGCTCAAGGTCTTGCCCAATCGCGGGCTCGGCTTGTGGGTTGGCGCGCAGAACGTGCTCGGCACCCTGGGTTTACTCGGGCATGTGCTGTCGCTGTGCAAGACCCTGCGCGATGCGTTTGAGCTGGGCATCCGCCATCAACACACCTCCGGCGGCATCGTGGTGTCGAGCGTGGAAGAGGCGGGGGATCGGGTGTTTCTCGACATCGAATGTCGCCTGCCGTTTGCCGATGTGCAGCTGTTTGGGGTGGAAGAGTTTTTCGCCAGCCTCTTGGTTTACGGCCGGGCGTTGGTCGGGGCGGATTTCAAGCCAATGACGGTAGAGTTCGTCCACGCCGCGCCGGATTACGTTGCTGAGTACGCACGGCTGCTCGGGCCGGATGTGCGGTTCGGGTGTATGCAAAACCGCATGGTGATCGCCGCGCACTGGCTGGACGTGCGACTGCCGAATCATCACTCATTGGCGCTGCGTCAGGCGGTCAAGTTGCTGGAGCTGGAAGCGGCGCAGGTACACCAGAAAATCGACCTGATTCAAGCGGTGGAACGGGCGATTGCCCGGGATTTGACGCGTGGCAGCCATATCGAGAAGATCGCTGGCGATTTGAACATGAGCAGCCGTACATTGCGCCGGCGCCTGACTGAACATGCCCTGACATTTGAGACCTTACTGGAGCAAGTGCGCCAGGCGCGGACCTTGTGTTTGCTGGCCAATCCCGAGATGTCGATCGAGCGAATCACCGAAGAAGTCGGCTACAGCGACGTGCGCAGCTTTCGCCGGGCGTTCAAGCGCTGGACGGGGATGAGCCCGACGGCGTTTCGGGTCAGCTCATAGATCAAACACCACCAAAACCCCTGTGGGAGCGGGCTTGCTCGCGAAAGCGGTGTGTCATCCAATATTAATTTCGACTGACACACCGCCTTCGCGAGCAAGCCCGCTCCCACAGGGGGTATGTGTTCAGCCTTTCGTTACCGCTCAAACCCCCGCAACGGTTAAACTCCGCGCTTCTTTCCTAAGGAGTTCATATGAGTTATTACCAGTCGGGCATTCTCGCCACCCCTGTTCCGCCTCAAGCCCGTCATATGTTCTTCGCCCTCGAATCCGCCGCTGCACTGCCGGCCGCGCTCGACAAGTTGATGCAACTGGTAGACGGCGCGTCGGCGGTGGTCGGTTTCGGTGAGTCCCTGGTCAAAGCCCTGCACGGTCAGGTCGAAGGCCTGCGCGCATTCCCGGCGATGACTGGCGTCGGCGTCGATAACCCGTCGACCCAACACGCTCTGTGGTGCTGGTTGCATGGCGTGGATCGCGGTGAATTGCTCAATCGCAGCACCGCCATCGAAGCCGCGCTGGCCCCGGCGTTTCGCCTGGTGCAGATGAACGAAACCTTCCGCCATCTCACCGGCCACGACCTGACCGGCTACGAAGACGGCACCGAAAACCCGCACGACGAAGCCGCCGTGGCCGCCGCGCTGGTTGGCGAGGGCGCTGACGGCACGGTCGGTGGCAGTTTCGCCGCGATCCAGCAATGGCAGCATGATCTGAAGGGCTTCGCTGGCCTGCCGTCCCATGAAAAGGACAACATCATGGGCCGTCGCCTGAGCGATAACGAAGAACTCGACGACGCGCCGATCTCCGCCCACGTCAAGCGCACCGCCCAGGAAAGCTTCGCCCCCGAAGCTTTCGTGGTACGCCGCTCTATGCCGTGGATCGAAGGCCATCGCGCCGGCCTGATGTTCCTCGCGTTCGGCTTCTCCCTCGATGCGTTCGAAGCGCAACTGCGGCGCATGAGCGGTCTGGAAGACGGCATCACCGATGGTTTGTATCGGATGAGCCGGCCGATTACCGGCGGCTACTACTGGTGCCCGCCACTCAAGGACGGTCACCTGGACCTGCGCGCATTGCGCATTGGCTGAACCTCAAGGAGTGAGTATGAACGTGGTGCGTTGGGGCATGATCGGTTGCGGCAGCGTCGCTGAGCGCAAGAGCGGGCCGGCCTTCTACAAGGCGCCGGGCTCGGCGCTGGTGGCGGTGATGGGGCGACGGCTGGAAGCGGTGAGCGATTACGCCGCGCGCCACGGCATCGCCCGGTTCTACACCGACGCCGAAGCGCTGATCAACGACCCCGAGGTGGACGCGGTGTACATCGCCACGCCACCCGACAGTCACCACGCTTACGCCTTGTTGGTGGCTGCGGCCGGTAAACACTGCTGCGTCGAAAAACCGATGTCGCTGAATGCCGGGCAAAGCCGAGAGATGCAAAAAGTCTTCGCCGATGCCGGTTTGCACCTGTTTGTTTCCTACTACCGACGTTCGCTGCCGCGCTTCCAGCAAGTGCGCCAATGGCTGGCGGACGGGCGCATCGGCGATGTGCGGCACCTGACCTGGACCCTGACCAAGGCGCCTTCACCGGCCGATCTGGGTGGTACAGATAACTGGCGCACTGATCCAACGATTGCTGGCGGCGGCTACTTTGCCGACCTGGCCAGCCATGGTTTCGACTTGTTCCAATACCTGCTGGGCGACGTCGTCGAAGTCGCCGGGTTCACCGCGCGACAAGCCGGGTTATACGCCGCCGAAGATGCCGTCACCGCCAGTTGGAGGTTTGCTTCGGGCGCCACGGGCATGGGCTGCTGGAACTTCGTGGCCGACCGGCGCGAGGACCGGGTCGAGGTGATTGGCAGTAAAGGGCGGATCAGCTTTTCGGTGTTCGATGAGCATCCGGTGATGCTGGAAGCCGAAGAAACCCTCAGCCTGGATATCGATCATCACGAACACATCCAGTGGCACCATGTGCTGGGGATGAATGCGCATATCCGGGGTGAATCACAGCATCCGGCGCTGTCCGGGGAAGCGGTCAAGACCGATTGGGTGATGGACCAGATCCTCAAGCGCTGACGCCCCTTATCCGTAGCAGCTGTCGAGCAGCGCGAGGCTGCGTTCGGCGGCGAAGCCGTCGCAAACCCTGCGTACCCGGTCTGCCTGATACACCGCGTTGTCTGGTTTTACGACGGCTTCGCCGCCGGACGCAGCCTCGCGCTGCTCGACAGCTGCTACAGATGGGATCGTGTTTGTGCTGCGAATCTAACCTTATGCTTAAACAATATTTCTCAACCCCCGCATCACCTCTCTAAGATCACGTCATAACTCGTTATAACAAGTGATCTCAGATGACCGATAACGTTCTATCCCTCAGCAGCGTTCCCCTGCACACCCAGCTCCGCGACGTGTTGCGTGCGCGGATCCTCGACGGCGAATACCCGCAAGACAGCCAGATGCCATCCGAAAGCGAACTCGGTGCGCTGTTCAAAGTCAGCCGCATCACCGTGCGCCAGGCGTTGGGCGATCTGCAAAAAGAAGGGCTGATCTTCAAGATCCACGGCAAGGGCACCTTCGTTGCCAAGCCGAAAACCTTCCAGAACGTCAGCACCCTGCAAGGCCTGGCTGAGTCCATGACCGGTCGTGGTTACGAGGTGATCAACCGCCTGCGCAGCTTCAAATTCATCGCCGCCGACAAACTGGTCGCCGAGCGTTTGCAAGTCGCCGAAGGCGAAACCGTGGCGCAGATCAAACGCGTCCGGTTGATCAACCGCGAGCCAATCTCCCTGGAAATCACCTACCTACCCAAAGCCATCGGCGAGCGGCTGGAGAAGGCCGACCTGGTGACCCGCGACATCTTCCTGATCCTGGAAAACGACTGTGGTCTGGCCCTCGGCCACGCCGACCTGGCCATCGACGCGGTGCTGGCTGACAGCGACCTGACTCAGGCGCTGAACGTTGAAGCCGGCTCGCCGATCATGCGCATCGAGCGGCTGACCCACGATGCCGCCGGCGTTCCCGTGGACTTCGAACACCTTTACTACCGCGGCGATGCCTTCCAGTACCGCTTGCGGATCGACCGGCAAAAAGGGGCGCAGGCATGACCCACAGCTCAATAACCAGAAGCACGTTGGAACAGGAATACGACATCGTCGTGATCGGCGGCGGCACCGCTGGCCCGATGGCGGCGATCAAGGCCAAGGAACGCAACCGCGATTTGCGCGTGTTGCTGATCGACAAGGCTAACGTCAAGCGCAGCGGCGCGATCAGCATGGGCATGGACGGCCTGAACAACGCGATCATTCCCGGCCACTCGACGCCGGAGCAATACACCAAGGAAATCACCATCGCCAATGACGGCATCGTCAATCAGGCGGCGGTGTACGCCTATGCCACGCACAGTTTTGAAACCATCGAGCAACTCGACCGCTGGGGCGTGAAGTTCGAGAAGGATGAAACCGGCGACTACGCGGTGAAAAAGGTCCACCACATGGGAGCCTACGTGCTGCCGATGCCGGAAGGGCATGACATCAAGAAAGTCCTGTACCGCCAGTTGAAACGTGCGCGAGTCAGCATCACCAATCGCGTTGTTTGCACACGCTTGCTGACGGACGAAGAGGGCGCGGTCAACGGCCTGATGGGCTTCGACTGCCGCACCGCCGACTTCCATGTGATCAAGGCCAAAGCGGTGATCCTCGCTTGTGGCGCCGCCGGACGCCTGGGTCTGCCGTCCTCGGGTTACCTGATGGGCACTTACGAAAACCCGACCAACGCAGGCGACGGTTACGCGATGGCGTATCACGCCGGGGCCGAACTGGCGAACCTCGAATGCTTCCAGATCAACCCGCTGATCAAGGATTACAACGGCCCGGCCTGCGCCTATGTGACCGGTCCTTTGGGTGGCTACACCGCCAACAACAAGGGCGAGCGCTTTATCGAGTGCGACTACTGGAGCGGCCAGATGATGTGGGAGTTCCACCAGGAACTCGAAAGCGGCAACGGCCCGGTGTTCCTCAAGCTTGATCACCTGGCCGAGGAAACCATCCAGAACATCGAAGAGATCCTGCACAGCAACGAACGCCCGAGTCGCGGCCAGTTCCACGCTAATCGCGGCACGAATTACCGCACGCAGATGGTCGAAATGCACATCTCCGAGATCGGTTTTTGCAGCGGGCATTCTGCGTCGGGGGTGTGGGTCAACGAGCGGGCCGAGACTTCAGTGAAGGGCTTGTACTCGGCCGGAGATATGGCCGCAGTGCCGCACAACTACATGCTCGGCGCGTTCACTTACGGCTGGTTTGCCGGCACCAACGCGGCGGATTTTGTCGCCGGGCGCGAGTTTTCGGCGGTGAATGCCCAGCAAGTCGAAATCGAAAAAGCTCGAGTCTACGCACCACTGGATCGCGAACACGGTCTGCCGCCAGCCCAGGTCGAATACAAGCTGCGGCGTTTCGTGAACGACTACCTGCAACCGCCGAAAGTGACCAAGAAGATGCAAATCGGCTTGCAGCGCTTCAGCGATATCCAGCGCGATCTCGATCAGATCAAGGCTCACAACCCTCACGAACTGATGCGCGCCATGGAAGTCAGCATGATCCGCGACTGCGCCGAAATGGCCGCCCGCGCTTCATTGTTCCGCGCCGAAAGTCGCTGGGGGCTTTACCACTATCGGGTTGACCACCCGCAACGCAACGACAGCGACTGGTTCTGCCATTGCCACCTGAAGAAGGGCGACGACGGCCAGATGACCAGTTTCAAGAAAGCCGTCGAGCCTTACATCATCCCGCTCGATGCCGAAGAAATGCAGGCCTACGACCGGCTGCGGGTCGGCGCGTTTGCAGCCTGAGTATTAAAAAAGAGAGAACCGTGAAATGGCCTATCAACCCCAGGAAATCTTCTTTCGTTCCAACGCACCGGTCACGGTGGACGAGGACCTTTGCATCGCCCACAAGGGCTGCACCGTGTGCGTCGACGTCTGCCCGATGGACCTGCTGGCAATCAACCCGGCCACACAAAAGGCCTATATGGCGTTCGACGAATGCTGGTACTGCATGCCGTGCGAAAAGGACTGCCCGACAGGGGCGGTGAAAGTCGAAATCCCGTATCTGCTCCGTTGAAATGCAATCCCCCTGTGGGAGCGGGCTTGCTCGCGAAGAGGCCGGCACAGCTTGCATCTCCATTGACTGAAAGGACGCCTTCGCGAGCAAGCCCGCTCCCACAGTGGATCGAGGCCAGCCGCAAATGTTGTGTACACCCGGCAACCTGTGGGAGCGAGCCTGCTCGCGAAGAGGCCGGCCCAGACAACAAAAAAGCCATCCGGCAACCACCGGACGCCTGATTCAAAACACCCCTCGTTTCCCACCACGCCCTGATCGTGGCGGAGACGAATATCCAATAAATGATTCGAGGGGATTCACCATGTTCTTGCGCGCAACACTGGCCGGTCTGGTACTGGCGTCATTCACCTTGTCGGCCTCGGCCGAAACCATCCGCATCGCCATCGGCACCCAGGACACCACCATCAACTGCGCCGCCGGCGGGCTATTGATCCGTGAGCTCGGCCTGCTGGACAAATACCTGCCCCACGACGGCCAATACAAAGACGCCAAATATGACGTGGTGTGGAAAAACTTCACCAGCGGCGCGCCCCTGACCAACGAGATGGTCGCCGGCAAACTCGACTTCGGTGCCATGGCCGATTTCCCCGGTGCGTTCAACGGCGTGGCGTTCGAAACCGCCGGTAAGCACAGCCTGTTTATCAGCGTGCTGTCGGGCAGCACCAAGGGCAGCGGCAACGGCATCGTGGTGCCGAGCGCGTCCAGCGTGCAGTCGTTGGCAGAGCTCAAGGGCAAGACTATTTCCGTGCCGTTCGCTTCCACCGCTCACGGCATGTTGCTGCGTGCGGTGGCCGCTCAAGGCTGGGATCCGCTGAAAGACGTGAACATCATCGCCCAACCACCGGAAGTCGCCGGCTCGGCGTTGCAGGCCGGGAAGATCGACGCGCATGCCGACTTCGTGCCGTTCGCCGAGCTGTTCCCGAGCCGTGGTTTCGCGCGCAAGATTTACGACGGCGCCCAGGCCAACGCGCCGACCTTCCATGGTGCGCTGGTGGATCAGGCTTACGCCAAGAAGTACCCGGAAATCGTCGTGGCTTACCTGCGTGCGAGCATCGAGGCGAATCAGTTGCTGGCGGCGGAACCGGAGAAATACAGCGAGCTGATCGCCAAAGTCACCGGGGTCGATGCCGAGGTGAACTACCTGTTCCACGGCCCGTTGGGCGTGCAAACCCGCGACCTGAGCTGGAAACCGGAATACCGCCAGGCGGTCGGCACCGCCATCGATACGCTGAAATTGTTGAAGAAGGCTGACCGTGGCCTCGACCTCAATACCTTCATCGACGACCAATACATCCGCGCCGCATTCAAAGCCTCGAACCTGGATTACACCGCGCAACTGGCTGACTACGCGCAGACACCGCTCAAGGCTGTGGATGCGGTCAGCGGCAAAGCCATCACCGATGTCAGCCATGTAGCGGAGATCTGGGTGCGCGGCGAACCGAAAGTCCGCCAGTACGCCTCGGCGGAAGCGGCGTTCACCGCGTTGGCCGGGTTGAAGGCGGAAGGCAAAAACATCCGCGCGGTGTATGCCCAGGCGAGTGACAGCGGGATCAAGTTGCTGGCGGATCAGGCGTGGTTTGCCAGCGATGCGAAAGGGCGACTCAGCGCGTTTCTGCTGAAAGGCCAGGCCCAGCAATTTGCTACGGCGCAGGGTGGCAAAGTCTTCGACTTCACCGATGCAACCACCCAAGCGGTCGCTACCCGATAAGTACCAAAACACCGAACCCTGTAGGAGCTGTCGAGTGAAACGAGGCTGCGATCTTTTGACCTTGCCTTTAAAGACAAAATCAAAAGATCGCAGCCTTCGGCAGCTCCTACAGGGTGATGTGTTCGCCAATTGGAAGTTATGTATGCCCAGATCCTATTTACGCTGGCTCCCCCGAGCCGCCTCACTGCTGCTCTGCCTGCTGTTCTGGCAATTCGCTGCAAGCGGTCACTGGAACCTCGGCCTGGTGACCTTCGCCAACGTCCCGACCCCACTGGCGGTGATCCAGGCCGCACTGGGCCTCGGCGACTCCGGCAAGCTCGGCCAGCACCTGAGCAGCAGCCTCAGCCGGGTCTTCGCCGGTTACCTCGCAGCGCTGGTCATCGGCATCGCGTTGGGCCTGGCCATCGGCCGCTCGAAATGGGCGGAAGACTTGCTGCTGCCACCACTGGAAGTCTTGCGACCGATCCCCGCAGTCGCCTGGATTCCCCTGGCCATCCTGATGTTCCCATCGTCTGAACTGTCGATGGTCTTCATCACCTTCACCGGCGCGTTGTTCCCGATCCTGCTCAACACCATCCACGGCGTCGAAGGCGTCGACCCACGCCTGATCGCCTCCGCCCGAAGCCTCGGCGCAGGGCGTCGCGCCATCTTGCTGGAGGTGATCCTGCCCGGCGCCGCGCCGAGCATCATCACCGGCCTCGCCATCGGCATGGGCACCTCGTGGTTCTGCCTGGTCACCGCCGAAATGATCTCCGGCCAGTACGGCATCGGCTATTACACCTGGGAGTCCTACACCATCCAGAACTACGCCGACATCGTCGTCGGCATGTTGCTGATCGGAGTGCTCGGGATGGGCAGCAGCCTGCTGATCAAACGCCTTGGCGGGCTGTTCACGCCTTGGCATCGACCACGAGGAAAAGCCTGATGAGCGTTTTTCAACACCCGGAAGGGCACATCGATATTCGCGGGTTGTCCATCAGCCTGGGCGAGGGCAGTGCCGCGTTTGAAGCGGTGCAGGGGCTGGATTGTCAGATCGAGCCGGGGCAGTTCGTGTGCATTCTCGGGCCGTCCGGCTGCGGCAAATCCACCTTGCTCGGGGCCTTGGCTGGGCATTTGCAACCACGTATCGGCACGTTGAATGTCGATGGCGCGCCGATCTCCGGCCCGTCACCGCAACGCGGCATGGTGTTCCAGCATCACACGCTGTTCCCTTGGCGCACGGTGCGCGACAACGTGGCCTTCGGCCTGAAAATGCGCGGCATCGGCAAGACCGAACGCCACAAAGCCGCCGATGAAATCCTCGCGCTGGTGGGGCTGGAAGGCTTCGCCGAGCGCTGGCCGGATCAGCTCTCCGGTGGCATGCAACAACGAGTGGAAATCGCCCGGGTGCTGATCAATCGTCCACGCCTGTTGTTGATGGACGAACCCTTCGGCGCCCTCGACGCACTGACCCGGCTGAACATGCAGGAACTGCTGCTGGACATCTGGACGCGGATTCGCACCACAGTAGTGTTCGTCACCCATGACATCGACGAAGCGCTGTTCCTCGCCGATCGCCTGTTGGTGATGAGCTCGCGGCCCGGTCGAATCATCGAAGACCTGCGCCTGGATTTCCCTCGACCGCGCACCACCGAACTGGTCACCAGTCACGAATTTTCACGCTTGAAGCGTCACTGCCTCGAGTTGCTGCGTCACGAGGACGGTCGGCAATTACCACGCCTGAACCCCCTCGGACTTCCCCCAGAAAACAAACTGCCGCGATTTGCCCTATGACCTCACTATTCGAAACAACCGATAACGACGACATTCTTGCCCTGCAACCGCGCCTGACCGATGACGATCCGGGCGTGCGACGCATTGCCCTGATCGAACTGGCCGACCTCGAAGAACCGGAAGGTTTGCTGTGGCTGGTCGATCGGCTGGCTGACGACCCGACCGAAGAAGTCCGCGCCGAAGCTGCTCGGCTACTGGAAGCCTGGGAGGATGAGCCGGTGGTCGAGGCGTTGTGCCAGGCGCTGACCGATCCATCGCCGGCCGTGCAGGCTGCGGCCGCACAAAGTTTGAGCCTGCTGAAAAGCGAAGCGGCGGGCCGGGTGATTTTGCCGTGGACCGGGCATGCCGATATCAGTGTGCGGGTCGCGGCGTTCAGGGCCTTGCGCGAATTGCGTTTCCCCGATGCCGCCGCCGCTGCGTTGATCGCGCTGAAGGATGAAGACGCCAGCGTGCGCCGCGAAGCCGTTGGTGTACTCGGCTGGCTCAAGCAGCTCGATGCGTTGCCTGCGTTAGCCCGATTGGCCAGCGATGACCCGGACACCGAAGTGCGCCGCGCCGCCACTGGCGCCCTTGGTTTGGCGTCCGATATTCAAGTGTTGCCGGCGCTGCGTCAGGCTTTGCAGGATCAGGCTTGGCAAGTGCGCGAAGAAGCCGCCACCACGCTGGGCAAGGTCGGTCACACCGATGCCGGCCCGGCGCTGATCGAAGCCCTAGGCGACGATTATTGGCAAGTGCGCCTGCGCGCCACCCGCAGCCTCGGCCGCCTGCGCTATGCCCCGGCGCTTGAAGCACTGATCGAAACCCTCGGTCATCGCATCAGCAACCTGCGTAAGGAAGCGGCCCTGGCCCTTGGTGAATTGAACGATCGCCAAGCCATCGCCGCGTTGCAGGCCGCGCAAGACGACGGCGACCCGGAAGTGCGCAAAGCCGTGCGCATCGCCTTGAGTCAACTGCAATGAACCCGCTGGCGGTGGGGAATTCCCAAAGCAAACAGCAATTGCGGTTGAACTGGCCGGATGGGCGGGAGCAGTTGCTCGATCACGCCGAATTGCGCCGCCAATGCCCGTGCTCGCAATGCCGGGCGTTTCGGCTGCAAGGACTGACGGTGAAGGTCGATTCGCGGATTCGCGTGGTCGAGTTGAATAGCCAAGGCTACGGCCTGCAACTGATCTTCAGCGACGGCCACGAACGTGGCATCTACCCCTGGCCCTACCTCTCCGGACTACCCCCAACCCCGTAGGAGCGAGGCTTGCCCGCGAAGGCGGCATACCTGACACACCGCCTTCGCGGGCAAGCCTCGCTCCTACAAAGGATTTGCCTCGGGCACAGGATTTGTGGCCACCCGGGAGCAACTGTGGGAGCGGGCTTGCTCGCGAAAGCGGTGGGTCAGTCAATGAAGATGTTGAATGTGATTGCCTCTTCGCGAGCAAGCCCGCTCCCACAGGGGATTTGCGTCGGGCGCAGGATTTATGGCCACCCGGGACTAAATGTGGGAGTGAGCCTGCTCGCGAAGGCGGCGTACCTGACACACCGCCTTCGCGGGCAAGCCTCGCTCCTACAGGGTTATTTGCCGGCCGTCATCGGCGGTCGGCAGTCTTGGAAGATGTCCAGTCCCGGCTGATACAACGAGGTCTGGACTTCGAACAAGCCGAGCACCGAGTGGAACAGGTTGTCATGGCTCAGGTCCGGCTGGGCGCTCTTGCCTTGCAGGCAGCCACGGTCGATCCCCAACTGGGCCAGGGTGTTGGTGCCGAACCACATAACCATCGGCACATGGGTTTGCGCTTCCGGAGCCAATGCATACGGCGCGGCGTGCAGATACAAGCCGTTTTCGCCCAGGGATTCGCCATGGTCGGACACGTAGAGCATCGAGGTGTCGAGGGTGTTCTGATTGCGCTTGAGCAACTCGATCACTTTGGCGAGGAAGTGGTCGGTGTAGAGGATCGTGTTGTCGTACACGTTGAGCAGTTCTTCGCGGCTGCAACTGCCCAGTTGATTGGTGTGGCAGATCGGTTTGAAGCGCTCGAGTTCTTTCGGGTAGCGCTCGTAGTATTCCGGGCCATGGCTGCCGTCGGCGTGCAGGACGATGATCGCGTTGCCCTTGAGGCTGTCGATGTAGCCTTGCAGATCCGCCAGAAGTGCTTCATCGAGGCAGTTGTTGCCGTCGCAGAACGGTCCCGGCTGGTTCTTCGCGATGTCCCGGTGCGGCACCCGCAGGCAAGTGCCTTTGCAGTCGCTGTTGTTGTCCAGCCACAGCACCTGCACGCCGGCCCGTTGCAGGATATCCAGCAAGCCTTCGTAGGTTTTGCCTTTCTTGTCGCTGTAGTCCTCGCGGGGGAACATCGAGAACATGCACGGCACCGACACCGCCGTGGACGTGCCGCAGGAGTGCACGTTCGTGAAGTTGAGGATATCCAGCTGGCTCAACTCGGGATTGGTCTCGCGCTCATAGCCATTGAGCGAGAAATGGTCGGCCCGGGCGGTTTCGCCGACCACGAACACCATGAGTGATTTCTTCTCGCGGCTGGCGGCCTTGGCGCTCATCACCGCGTCTTCACCGATGGCTTGCACCACGAAATGCTTTTTTATCCCCAGCCGCTGCTTGGCGTATTTGCTGATCGCATAGATGTAGTTGGTCGGGTTGATGAAGTGGGTGAGCTTGTCTTCTTCGCGAAAGATCGGTGCGTAGGTCGAGTAGAACGTGCCCACCGAAGCGCCGATCACCAGCACGCAAACGACGATCACCAGGATCTTGTTCAGCAGGCCTCGAAAGAACGGTCGATAACTCACCGGCCAGCGCCAGACCAGCACCGTCGGCAGCACGCCGAGCAGCAACACGTAAGCCAGCAACTTGCCGTTGAACAGCGCAGTGGCTTCGGCGGGATTGGTTTCGAACACGTTCTGGATCATCACCGTGTCGATGGTGATCCCGTACTCGTTCATGAAATACGCGGCGCAGGACGAGAGCAGGGCGACGAGGGTCAGCGCCGGTTTCAGCGTCCAGCGAAACGAAACCAGGGTCAAAAGCAGCGTGATGGCGGCCCACAAAAACAGGCCGAAGGAGATGAAGAAACCCAGTTTGTGCGCACCTTGCAGGGTGATCAGCGTATCCAGCGCCTTCCACGTTGCCAGGTTGTACAACGCCACCAGTGCCAGGGAAAACAGCAGCACCAGGCGGGTCGGTGTGATGGACGGTAAACGCAGTCCTTTGCCCAAAGCCATTTCAAACATTCCTCTACTCAAATACGGGATGACGCGCGTAACTGTAGAAGAACATTGGTAAAAATTCCGTAAACATCCTGTAACAAACACCGATCAAAAACTGTGGGAGCGGGCTTGCTCGCGAATGCGGTGGTTCAGTCAACAGAGATATTGAATGTGCAGGCCCCTTCGCGAGCAAGCCCACTCCCACAGGAAATTTATGGAGTGCACATAAGCTGTGGCCACTCGAGATCAAATGTGGGAGCGAGCTTGCTCGCGAATGCGGTGGTTCAGACCCACCAGTAATGACTGACAGGACGCCATCGCGAGCAGGCTCGCTCCCACAGGAAATTTATGGAGTGCACATAAGCTGTGGCCACTCGAGATCCAATGTGGGAGCGAGCCTGCTCGCGAATGCGGTGGTTCAGTCAACAGAGATGTTGAATGTGCTGGCCTCTTCGCGAGCAAGCTCGCTCCCACAGGAAATTTATGGAGTGCACATAAGCTGTGGTCACTCGAGATCAAATGTGGGAGCGAGCTTGCTCGCGAATGCGGTGGTTCAGTCAACAGAGATGTTGAATGTGCTGGCCTCTTCGCGAGCAGGCTCGCTCCCACAATGGGGGTTGGATCTGCGGTGGTCAGAACGATTTGCTGAGGCTGGCCACTACCGTCGCGGTGCACACGTCCTTGAAGCCCCAATTGCTCTCGCATTGGCTTTGCGAAAGGTCAGTGTCGATGTAGCTCAACCCAACCATCACCCCGGCCAGTTCGTGGCTCAGTTTCACTTCCCATTCGTGGTAGGCGTCCTCCGCGTGGCCGTTGGACGAGTACAGGTGCGGGTCCTTGAAATCCATTTCGCCGTAGCGCAGTTTCAAGCCCAGCCCATAAGGCAATTCGGTTTCGTAACCGACGTAGGTGTAGAGCGAACTCTGCTTGCTGTCGATCCCCGGCGCATCCGCCGAGTAATAGGCCGCGAGTTTCACGCCATACAGGCTGAGAATCCCGTAAGTCTCGCTCTGATTGAACTGGCCTTCCTTGGGGTAGGCGTATTTCAGGTAGCCGAGGTCCAGGCTCACGGCATCGGTCGCCTGCCACAGCCAACCGGCGTAGTAGTCGATTTCCTGACGGGTTTTCAAACCTCCGCCGAAATCGACGTTCGAACTCCATGCCCCGGCATACAAACCGCTGCTATGGGCCAGCGTGACACCAGCCTGCACAGCGGGATCGTTCTGAGTTTGCGAGATACCACGAGTGCGGTAATCACTCGCCAGAGTCAAATCCACCAGCACGTTGAAGTCGTCATTCAAGGGGATGGCCTGGCTGCTCAGGGGCAGCACGCTCAAGGATCCGAGGGCGAACAGGGTGAAAGCTTTCATGGGTCAGTGCCTTTGTTTTGATTGTTTTGGGCAGATAGCGGGCAAGGCTGCGCCAGACCCCGGCGACAGGCGCAGGGGCGGGCAACAATAGGTTTTCTTATAAGGTGGGTGCGTAGACTTCGCGGCCGGCGAACCAGGTTTGCAGCACTCGGGTGTCGTGAAGGGCTTTGTTATCGACCGTGAACACATCGCGATCCAGCACGATGAAATCGGCTTGTTTGCCAGCCGTCAGCGAACCGATCTGCTTCTCCAACCCGATAGTCCGGGCGGCGTTGAGGGTGTAGGCGTAGAACATCGTTTCCCGGTCCAGACGTTCATCGCCATTCAGCACGCCCAGCGGGCCGACGCGGGTGATGGCCTGGGCCATGGCATTGAAGGGATTCGGCGAAGACACCGGCCAGTCGCTGGCGCCGGCAATGGTCGCGCCTTGTTTGAGCAACGAGTGCGCCGGGTATTGATAACGGAAGGCGAGGGCGCTGACGTAGGGCTTGATCATGTCCAACGTGTAATCGTCAGCAGTCGCCCACAGCAGTTGCATCGAAGCGATCACGTTCAGCGGTTTGAACCGCGCAAACTCCTTCGGATTGACCATTTGCAGGTGCGTGATCGAGTGGGTAACACCGCTTTGGCGATCCTTGCGCGCCTGCTCGATACCGTTCAGGGATTCGCGTACCGCGCGGTCGCCGATGGCGTGGATGTGCACCAGCCAGCCGCGCTGATCGATGGCGCTGACCAGTTCGCCGAAATGCTTCGGATCGATCAGCAACTCACCCTGTTTGTGCGAGTTGCTGTACGGATCAATCATCGCCGCGCTCTGGGCCGGGTATTCGATCACGCCGTCGGCGAAGATCTTGATCCCCGGCAGCGTCAGGTTGGGAATGCCCTGGAATTGCTGGCGCACCTTGTCCAGCACATCGAGATCGGCCGGCACGCTTTTCGGGTTGGCCACCAGCAGCGCGGCGACGTGCGCGGTCATGCCGCCGCTCTCGGACAGGGCTTTATAGGCTGGCAACACGCCGACGGTTTTCTCCGTGGGCTTGAGGGCGAACACTGGCTCTCCCGGCGCAGCGTTGGCAGCGGGGTCCATCCACGCGGTGATGCCGAGGCTGTTGTTGTAACGCACGGCGGATTGCGCGGCTTTGAGCATGTCAGCGGCGCTCGGCACCGGCATTTTCGAGGCGACCCGGTCCCAACCAGCATCCACCAGAAAACCATTCGGCGTGCCATCGGCGCGTTTGCCGATTGTGTCTTTCTCCGCGTCGGGCAGGTTTTTCAGCAGCGCAGCATCGATGCCGGCGCGTTGCAGCATCACGTCGTTGGCCCACGCGGTGTGGTGGTCGCTGCCGGTGAACACCACGGGCACCTGGGCCCATTCGCCACTGTTGAATTTCTTGCCGAAGGCTTCGGCCTGCGCCCAATACGCCGAACTCATGCCGGCCACGCTCAGCACATCGCCATGTTTGGCCTTGCCGTCGTCACGCCAGCCGCGCAGGCGTTTTTCCAGTTCGTCGAGGCTGACCACCTCGTCTTCCATATTCGCCGAGACCATTTCCAGACCGCCGAAAATCGCGTGGGAATGGCTGTCGATCAGGCCGGGCATCAGGGTTTTGCCGCCGAGGTCGATCACTTTGGTGTTGGCGTCGATCAAAGTTTTGATTTGCGCAACGGTGCCGACTTTCAGCACCTTGCCGTTTTCTACCGCCAGGGCCTGCACCTTCGGTTGGGCGCGGTCGGCGGTGAAAATCTTGCCATTGAGTAGCACCAGATCGGTGGCCGCCATGGCTTCCATCGAGGCAAAACTGATCGCGGCCATCAATAGATTCGGGATGAATCTTTTCATTGAATGTTTCCTTGTTATTGCGTCTGATGGCCAGATTAGTGGCTGCGCGCGCTCAGCAGAACGCCTGCCTCACGAAAAACGTTTTTGCCGGAATGGAAAAAGCATGGACAAGTTGGGTGCGTTGAAAATGTTCGTGGTTACCGCGCAACTGGGCAGTTTCAGCCGCGCCGCCGAGCAACTGGGCAAGACCCCGTCGGCCCTGACCAAAGCGGTGAATCACCTGGAAGCCGAGCTCGGCGCACGGCTGTTCGAACGCAGCACCCGGCGGATTTTGCTGACGGAAGTCGGGCGGCTTTATCTGGAAACTGCGCGCCAGGTGTTGCAGCGGCTGGAGGAGGCGGGCGAGGAGGTCGAGCAGATGCAGCATGGCCTGCGCGGCAGCCTGAAAATCACCGCGCCACTGGCGTACGGGCAGGCGTTTCTGGATCAGGTGTGCGGTGGTTTTCTGGAGCAATACCCGCAGATCAACCTGCAAGTGGACCTGTGCGACGAGTTCGTCAATCTGCTGGAAAGCGGCTACGACCTGGCCTTGCGCGAAGGTCATGACGACTTGCCGGGGCTGATTGCCCGGGTGGTCGGCAGCAATCGCCTGGCGTTGTGTGGCAGCCCGGCCTATCTGGCGCGCAAGGGCGTGCCGGTGACGCCGCAAAACCTCGATGAACACGAATGGCTGTTGTATCGCCATCCGTTGCTCAGCCGCGAATTCTGGTGGGCCGAGCGCGACGGCCAGCGCCTGAGCCTGCCGCAACCGCAGTCACCACGGCTGCGCAGCGACAATTACGACTTGCTGCTGGCAAATGCCTTGTCCGGTCGCGGCTTGCTGCACACGCCGTTGTGGAGCGCTGCGCCATACATCGCCGACGGGCGACTGGTACGGCTGATGGCCGACTACGACATCGACCCGGACAGCTTCGGTGCGCACATCCTGGCGGTGTACCCGAGCCATCGGCGGGCGACGGCCAAGGTGGTGGCGTTTATCGATTACATCGCAGAGTTTCTGACGGCCCGTGGATTGGGTGATGACTGACATGGTTTCCTTGTAGCAGCTGTCGAGCAGCGCGAGGCAGCGTCCGGCGGCGAAGCCGTCGCAAACCCTGCGCTCGCGGTCTACCTAAAACACCGCGGTGGCTGATTTCACGACGGCTCCGCCGCCGAACGCAGCCTCGCGCTGCTCGACAGCTGCTACAACGACTTGCCAGTGACTGCGATCTTTCGGCCTGACCCGGATTCCTTGTAGGAGCTGACGAGTGAAACGAGGCTGCGATCTTTTGACTTTGATTTTTTAAGATCAAAAGATCGCAGCCTCGCGCTGCTCGTCAGCTCCTACACAGCTCCTACACAGCGCTTACCGGATTAGCGGTTGTTGCCAGGAAAATGCCAAAAGAGTACAAATGTACTCCATGACGACTCTCACTCCCCGCCGTACCGCCATCCTGACGTTTATCCGTGATCGAATCGCGGAGCACGGTCAGTCCCCGAGCCTCGCTGAAATCAGCGAGGCGTTTGGTTTCGCCTCCCGTAGCGTGGCGCGCAAGCATGTGCTGGCGTTGACCGACGCCGGTTTTATCGAGGTCAACCCGCATCAGGCCCGGGGCATTCGCTTGCTCGGGCAACCGGCGCGGCCCGAGTTGCTGGACATTCCGGTACTCGGTCGGGTCGCGGCGGGGGCGCCGATTGGTGCCGATGCCGAGGTGCATAACCGTTTGCTGTTCGACCCGTCGATTTTCTCCCGAGTGCCGGACTACATGCTGCGGGTCCAGGGCGATTCGATGATCGAGGACGGCATTCTCGACGGCGACCTGGTGGGCGTCCACCGCAATCCCGAGGCGCTCAACGGCCAGATCGTGGTAGCGCGGCTCGACGGCGAAGTCACCATCAAGCGTTTCGAGCGGGTCGGCGACAGCGTGCGGTTGTTGCCGCGCAACCCGGCCTATAAACCGATCATCGTCGAAGCCGATCAGGACCTGGCGATCGAAGGCGTGTTCTGCGGTCTGGTGAGGCAAGGGTGATGGGCGCCGTCGTTGCGTTGGATACGCTGTTCAATGGCGGCCAGGTCTGGAAGGGCCGACCTGCGCCTCCGGCCGTCAGCCCGCAACCCACCGGGCATGCGGCGCTGGATGCGGCGTTGCCCAGCGGTGGCTGGCCGGAAGCGGCGCTGACCGAAATCCTCCTCGCCGGGCAGGGCGTCGGCGAGTTGCAACTGGTGTGGCCAGCCCTGGCGCGGCTGTCGGCGGCGGGCGAGCGCATCGTACTGATCGCGCCTCCGTACGTGCCGTATCCCCAGGCGTGGCAGAACGCCGGGGTCGATCTGCGCCAGTTGTCGATCATCCAGGCCAGCGAACGCGATGCCTTGTGGGCGGCGGAACAGTGCCTGCGTTCGGGCAGTTGCGGCGCGGTGCTGTGTTGGCCGCACAAGGCCGATGACCGGGCGCTGCGGCGTTTGCAGGTGGCGGCGGAAACCGGCTCGACCCTGGCGTTTGCCTATCGCTCGCTGGCCGAGGCGGTCAACCCTTCGCCGGCGGCCCTGCGCATTGCCATCGATGCCAAGCCTGCGCAATTGCGAGTCTTGAAGTGTCGCGGCGGACTGGCCCGTACGGCGCCGATTGCCTTTGCCATGGGACATTGAGGTTGCCATGCGCTGGGTGTGCATTCTGTTCCCACAATTGGCGCTGGACGCGGTACTGCGTCAGCGTCCCGATCCCGACGAGCCGTTGGCGCTGCTGACCGGCCCGGCCCAGCGCCGGGTGTTGCAAGCGGTCAACGGCGCGGCCCGGGCCCTCGGCTTGCGCCCCGGCCAGTCCATGACGGCGGCCCAGGCCTTGAGCAAAGGTTTTGTCACGGCTGAATACGACGCCGCCGAAATCGAGCACTGGCAGCAGTTTCTCGCGGCCTGGGCCTATGGCTTCAGTTCCCAGGTCAGCGTGCATTACCCGCGCGCGGTGGTGTTTGAGATCGAATCGAGCCTGGGCCTGTTCGGCGCCTGGCCGCAGTTCGAAGCGCGGTTGCGCAGCGAACTCACCGCGCTGGGTTTTCGTCACCGGATCGTCGCCGCGCCCAACCCGGTGGCGGCGCGGGTGCTGGCCAATGTTTATGACGGTCTGGTGGTGCCGGACGATCAGGCTTTGCACTATCACCTGGGGCAGTTGCCCATCGACCGGATCGCCCTCGAACCTTCGGTGTCCACGGCGTTGACGCGCATGGGCCTGCGCACCTTGAGCCAGGTGCAGGCGCTGCCCCGGCATACCCTGGCCCGGCGTTTCGAGGCCCAGGTACTCAAGCATCTGGACGCCTTGCTCGGTTTGCGCCACCTGGCGCTGGCGTTCTACCTGCCGCCGGACCGCTTCGATGTGCGCATCGAACTCAACTTCGACGTGCAATCCCATCAGGCGTTGCTGTTTCCATTGCGCCGATTGACTGGCGATCTGTCGGCGTTTCTCTGCGGCCGGGACAGTGGCGTGCAGCGTTTCGACCTGCACCTGGAACACGCCGGGTTGCCGGACAGCGTGATCAAGGTCGGGCTGCTCAGCGCCGAGCGCGATCCGGCGATGCTCTTCGAACTGGCCCGAGGGCGGCTGGAACAGGTGCAGGTCGAGGCCCCGGTGCGCGGTTTTCGCCTGCGCGCCGAAGACCTGCCGAGCTTTGTGCCCCAGCGCCAGGAACTGTTCGACGACCGCCCGCAGCAGTCCTTGCCCTGGGAGCAACTGCGCGAACGCCTACGCGCCCGGCTGGGCGACGAGGCGGTGCAGGGCTTGCGTTTCCAGGCCGATCACCGCCCCGAATGCGCCTGGCAAACCAGTGTCGACAGCCAGTTCTGCGGCGGATTGCCGGGAGTGCAACGGCCGGGCTGGCTGCTGACCGAACCGCAGGCAGTGCACGAAGGTTCGGCGCGGATCCTCATGGGGCCGGAACGCATCGAGTCCGGCTGGTGGGACGGCGCCGATGTGCGCCGGGATTACTACCTGATCCAGACCCGATCCGGCCAACAGGGCTGGGCCTATCGGGCGGTGGGTGAAGACGGTCCGTTGTGGCTGCAAGGCTGGTTCGCATGAGCGTCGAATATGCCGAGCTGCATTGCCTGTCGAACTTCAGTTTCCAGCGCGGGGCTTCCAGCGCGCTGGAGTTGTTTCAACGGGCGAAACACCAGGGTTATCAGGCCCTGGCAATCACTGATGAATGTACGTTGGCCGGGATTGTCCGGGCCTGGCAGGCGGCGAAGTCGGTGGAGCTTCCGCTGATCATTGGCAGCGAAATCCGCATTGAGGACGGGCCGAAACTGGTGCTGTTGGTGGAAAACCTTGAGGGTTATCAGGCGCTGTGTCGGCTGATCACTCGTGCTCGGCGGCGCACGCAGAAAGGTCAGTATCAAGTATTGCGGGAGGACTTCAGCGAACCGTTGCCAGGGTTGCTGGCGTTGTGGGTGCCGGATGCGGTGGATGATTTTCAAAGCGGCCACTGGCTGAAACAGGCCTTTGCCGAGCGCCTGTGGCTGGCGGTCCAGTTGCATCGAGGGCAGGACGATACACGGCGCTTAAACGCATTGCTGACACTGGCCACGGAACTGCAAATCCCGGCAGTGGCCAGCGGCGATGTGCACATGCACGCCCGTGGCCGACGTGCCTTGCAGGACACCATGACCGCGATCCGCCATCACCTGCCGGTGGCGGCGGCGGGGCTGCGTTTGCATCCCAATGGCGAGCGGCATTTGCGTTGCCTGGATGTTGTGGGGGAAATCTATCCGCGAGACTTGCTCGATGAAACGCTGGTTATCGCCCGGCGCTGCACCTTCGATCTGGGGCAGCTGCGTTATCAATATCCTCGGGAGTTGGTGCCGCAAGGGCACAGCGCCGCGTCCTGGCTGAGTGAGTTGACCGAACGTGGCGTCCGCGAGCGTTGGCCTGAAGGTGCCAGCGAGAAGGTGCGCGGGCTGATCGATAAGGAGTTGGCGCTGATTGCCGAGCTGGGTTATGAAAGCTATTTCCTTACCGTTCAGGACATCGTCGCTTTCGCCCGACGCCAGAAAATTCTATGTCAGGGGCGAGGCTCGGCGGCCAACTCGGCGGTGTGTTTCGCCTTGGGCATTACCGAGATCGACCCGGCGCGAATGAACATGCTGTTTGAGCGCTTTCTGTCCAAGGAGCGCAACGAACCTCCAGACATCGACGTGGACTTCGAACACGAACGCCGTGAAGAGGTCTTGCAGTACGTGTTCCAGCGCTACGGTCGCACCCGCGCCGCGCTGACCGCCGTGGTCAGCACTTACCACGCTGCCGGTGCGGTGCGCGATGTGGCCAAGGTCTTGGGCCTGCCGCCGGATCAGGTCAACGCCCTGGCCGATTGCTGTGGTCACTGGAGTGATAACACGCCACCGGTCGAGCGCCTGATTGAAAGTGGTTTCGATCCTGAGAGCCCGGTGCTGAAACGGGTGTTGAGTTTGACGCAACAACTGATCGGTTTTCCCCGGCATCTGTCTCAGCACCCCGGCGGCTTCGTGATTTCCGAGCAATCGCTGGATACCCTGGTGCCGGTGGAAAACGCGGCAATGGCTGATCGCACCATCATTCAATGGGACAAGGACGACCTCGATGCGGTAGGGCTGCTCAAAGTGGATATCCTGGCTTTGGGCATGCTCAGCGCGATTCGCCGTTGTTTCGATTTGCTTCGCCGTCATCGCAATCTGGACTTGAGCCTGGCGACCGTGCCCTCCGAAGACTCGCAAACCTACGACATGATTTGCCAGGCTGACACCATCGGCGTGTTCCAGATCGAATCCCGGGCGCAGATGTCGATGCTGCCCCGGCTCAAGCCCCGCAAGTTTTATGACCTGGTGATTGAGGTGGCCATCGTCCGTCCCGGCCCTATTCAGGGCGGCATGGTGCATCCCTATCTGCGGCGCCGAAACAAGGAAGAACTCGAAAGCTATCCCTCCGAAGAGCTGAGGGAGGTGTTGAAGCGCACGCTCGGGGTGCCGCTGTTTCAGGAACAAGTGATGCAGATCGCCATTGTTGCCGCCAGTTACAGCCCTGGCGAAGCCGATCAATTGCGCCGTTCCATGGCGGCCTGGAATCGCCATGGCGGGCTTGAACCGCATAAGGATCGCTTGGCTGCCGGAATGAAAAAAAAGGGCTACACACCAGAGTTCGCCGCGCAAATCTTCGAACAGATCAAAGGCTTTGGCAGCTACGGCTTCCCCGAATCCCACGCCGCCAGTTTCGCTTTGCTGACCTACGCCAGTTGCTGGCTCAAATGCCATGAACCGGCAGCCTTCGCCTGTGCGCTGATCAACAGCTGGCCCATGGGTTTCTACAGCCCGGACCAGATTCTGCAAGACGCCCGTCGGCATCATTTGCAGATTCGCCCGGTGGATGTGCGCGCCAGCGACTGGGATTGCAGCCTGGAACCGATCAGCGGGGCGCAGCCGGCGATTCGCATGGGGCTGCGGATGATCAAGGGCTTTCGCGAGGACGATGCCCAGCGCATCGAGGCCGCACGGGCACGGGGTGCGTTTGTCGACATCGCCGACCTTGGCGAGCGGGCGCAACTCGACGCCCGTGCCCAGGAACAACTGGCCGATGCCGGGGCCTTGCGTGGTCTGGCCGGCGACCGCCATCGTGCGCGCTGGGAAGTCGCGGGGGTACAGAAACAGCTGGGGTTGTTCGTCGGGTTGCCGCGTCAGGAAGAGCCCGAAGTGTCGCTGCCCAAACCCACCGTCGGCGAAGACCTGCAAGCCGATTACGCGACCGTCGGCACCACCCTCGGCCCGCATCCGTTGGCGCTGTTGCGCCCGGAGTTGAAGGTCCGGCGTTGCCGCAGTTCGAAGGAACTGCTCGACGTCGAGCACGGCCGGCCCGTCAGCGTCGCCGGGCTGGTGACCGGTCGCCAACGCCCCGGTACCGCCAGCGGCGTGACCTTCGTCACCCTCGAAGACGAGTTCGGCAACGTCAACGTGGTGGTCTGGCGCGACCTGGCCGAACGGCAGCGCCAGGTGCTGGTCGGCTCGCAATTGCTCAAGGTCGATGGGCGCTGGGAAAGGGAAGGCGAGGTGCGGCACTTGATTGCCGGTCGCTTGAGCGATCTGAGTTTCTTGCTCGACGGCATCAGCGTGCGTAGCCGGGATTTTCGTTAGCGCCGCCATGCCCACAGAGCCCTGTGGAAATCGGCTTTCCACAAGGGAATAATGAATCAGCTATACCTCTATGAAACCATTGGCATCCGCAGCGCTCGAAACAAACGGGCGCCATTACAGGACACAGAGTCAGTCAATGCAGTTTCTATCAGATAGCCACGGTTGTGCCGGCTGGACTGGCGAAATGGCCGGACGCATTCGCGCGTTCGACTGGGACCGGACCGAGCTCGGCAACCTCGACGACTGGCCCCGCAGCCTGAGCAGTACGGTGCAGCTGATGCTCGCTTCGCCGCTGCCGATGGTGATGCTCTGGGGGCGGCTCGGCTACATGATCTACAACGACGCCTACTCGGTGTTCGCCGGCGGTCGCCATCCCTATCTGCTGGGGGTGCCGGTGGAACTCGGCTGGCCGGAGGTGGCCGAGTTCAATCGCCATGTGCTCGATACTTGCCTGGCGGGCGGTACGTTGTCCTATCGCAATAAAGAGCTGGTGCTGTTGCGCGACGGCATTCCGGAAGATGTCTGGCTGGATCTCTATTACAGCCCGGTCGCTGATGATGAAGGGCGTCCGTCCGGGGTCATGGCGATGGTGGTCGAGACCACCGACCACGTGATTTCCGAACGCCTGCGCCAGGAAGCCGAGAACGCCTACCGTGCCGACAACGAACGGGTGCGCCTGGCGCTGAATGCCGGGGCGCTGCTCGGCTCGTTCGTCTGGGACATCAAGGCCAATGTGCTGTCCGGGGACGAGCGTTTTGCCCGTACTTTTTCCTATCCGGCGGGCCAGAATCTGGCCGACCTGCCCACCGAGATTGCTGAGTCGCGTATTCATCCCGACGACTTCGACTGGGTCGAGGAACAGGTCAATCAATCGGTGAGCACTGGCGCACCCTACAACGCTGAATACCGGGTATTGCGCCCCGATGGCACTTACCTGTGGGTGCTGGCCAGCGGTTGCTGCGAGTTCAATGAACAGGGCAAACCGTTTCGCTTTCCCGGCGTATTGATCGACATCCACGAACGCAAAATCGCCGAAGAGTCCCTGATCAAATTCACACGCAACCTGGAGCAGCGCGTCGCCGATGAAGTCAATGCGCGGCTGGCGGCGGAAGAGCAATTGCGCCAGGCGCAGAAGCTTGAAGCCATCGGCGGCCTCACGGGCGGCGTGGCCCATGACTTCAACAACCTGCTGCAAGTGATCGCCGGCAATCTGCATTTGCTGGCGCGGCATGAGCCGGACAACCTCAATGTGCAGCGCCGGGTCAGTGCCTCGATTGCGGCGGTCGAACGCGGGGCCAAGCTGTCGTCGCAACTGCTCGCGTTTGCCCGCCGCCAGCCACTGTCGCCGGACGTTTGCGAACCCCGGCAGATCTTTGATGGCCTGGGGGAACTGCTGCAACGGGCGCTCGGGGAAACCATCCAGATCGACGTGGCAGTGGCCGACGAAGCCTGGCGTGTTCATGTGGATCGCAATCAGCTGGAAAACGCCATCCTCAACCTGGCGATCAATGCCCGTGATGCGATGAAGGGCGAGGGCACCATCGGCCTGAGCGCCGAGAACGTCGTCCTGGATCGGCGGTTCTGCGCAGGTAAAGACATCGTCGCCGGTGACTACCTGCGCGTGACGGTGACCGACGCAGGGGGCGGCATGGCGCCGGAAGTGCTGGCCCAGGCGTTCGAACCATTCTTTACCACCAAGGCCGATGGCCACGGCACCGGGCTCGGTTTGAGCATGGTCTTCGGCTTCGTCAAGCAAAGCGGGGGGCATATCGAGATGTCCAGCGTGGTTGGCGAGGGTACGCGAGTGCGGCTGTATTTTCCGCGCAGCCTGCGAGCGTTGCCCAATGAAGCGCCGCTGCCGGGGCCGCAGCAACGGGGCGGGCATGAAACCATTCTGGTGGTCGAGGACAACGAAGCGGTGCGCGCCTCGGCGGTGGAGTTGCTGCGCGAAGAGGGTTATCAGGTGCTGACCGCCGCCAATGGCGACTTGGCCATGCAGGTATTGCAGCAAGGCGCGGCCGTGGACATGATCTTCACCGACGTGGTCATGCCCGGCCTGATCAAAAGCTCGGACCTCGCGGCATGGGCCAAGGTGCAGAATCCGCCGGTGGCGGTACTGTTTACCTCCGGGCACACCCGCGACATTATTTCGCGCAACCATCAGTTGAGTCCCGATACACATTTGCTCAGTAAACCGTATGGGCCTGAGGCACTGACCCAAATGGTGCGCATGGTGCTCAACGGTTAACCCCAGTCAAATGTGGGAGCGGGCTTGCTCGCGAATGCGGTCTGACATTCAACATTGATGTCGTCTGACACACCGCTTTCGCGAGCAAGCCCGCTCCCACAGGGGATCGGTGTTTTTCAGTTATTTATTTAAGGTTATTTCATGACGTCAAAGCGCACCTCAACCCCTCCCTCCGGCATGGTCAAGGTGCGCGGCGCCCGGGAACACAACCTCAAGAACGTCGACGTGGACATTCCCCGGGATGCCCTGGTGGTGTTCACCGGCGTGTCCGGTTCGGGCAAGTCTTCGTTGGCGTTCTCGACTCTTTATGCGGAAGCGCAACGGCGCTATTTCGAATCCGTGGCGCCGTATGCCCGGCGCTTGATTGATCAGGTAGGTGTGCCGGACGTCGATTCCATCGAAGGTTTGCCGCCCGCCGTCGCCTTGCAACAACAACGAGGCACGCCGAGTACGCGTTCTTCGGTGGGCAGCGTGACCACGTTGTCGAGCCTGATCCGCATGCTCTATTCCCGCGCCGGCAGTTACCCGCCGGGACAGGCGATGCTGTATGCCGAAGACTTTTCGCCGAACACGCCGCAAGGGGCATGCGCCGAATGTCACGGCTTGGGCCGCGTCTACGAAGTGACCGAAGCGCTGATGGTCCCGGATCCGAGCCTGACCATCCGCCAGCGCGCCGTTGCCTCGTGGCCTCTGGCCTGGCAAGGGCAGAATCTGCGGGACATCCTGGTGACCATGGGCATCGACGTGGACATCCCCTGGAAAAAGCTGCCGAAAAAGCAGCGCGACTGGATTCTGTTCACCGAAGAAACCCCGACCGTACCGGTGTACGCCGGGCTCACCCCGGAAGAAACCCGAGTCGCCCTCCAGCGCAAAATGGAACCGAGTTACCAGGGCACGTTTACCGGCGCGCGGCGCTATATCCTGCACACCTTCAGCCAATCTCAAAGCGCCTTGATGAAGAAGCGCGTCTCGCAATTCATGCTCGGCAGCCCGTGCCCGTTGTGCGATGGCAAGCGGCTCAAGCGTGAAGCGCTGTCGGTAACGTTCGCCGGTTACGACATCGGCGAGTTGTCGCAGATGCCGTTGCTGCAAGTGGCCGAAGTACTGCGACCGGTGGCGGCTCACAGTTACCTTGAGCAGCCGGATCAACCCGGCGAAGTGCTGACCCATGAGCAGACCCGCGAGGCTCGGGAGCAGCGCGTCGCCCACGGTGCCAGCGGTCACGCCAATGCGCCGGACGTGCGCCACACGCCGAACCTGTCGGTGGAGAAACGCCTGGCGGCGCAACGCATCGCCCAGGATTTGCTGGAGCGGGTCAGCACCTTGACTGACTTGGGCCTCGGTTACCTGGCCCTGGATCGCAGCACGCCGACCCTGTCCTCCGGCGAATTGCAGCGCTTGCGCCTGGCGACGCAATTGGGCTCGCAGTTGTTCGGCGTGATTTATGTGCTGGACGAACCTTCGGCAGGGCTGCACCCGGCCGATGGCGAAGCGTTGTTTGAAGCCCTGCAACGCCTGAAAGCGGCGGGCAATACCCTGTTTGTGGTCGAGCACGATCTGGAAACCATGCGCCGCGCGGATTGGCTGATCGATGTAGGGCCGGCGGCCGGTGAGCATGGCGGGCACATTCTCTACAGCGGTCATCCTTCAGGGCTGGAGCACATTACCGATTCCCAGACCCGCGCCTATCTGTTCGCCGAGCAGGTCAGCGCCAAGCGTGCTGTGCGCAAGGCAAAGGACTGGCTGCGCCTGGAAGGCATCACCCGCAATAACCTGAACAACCTCAGCGCCGAATTTCCCTTGGGCTGCTTTACGGCGGTGACCGGCGTGTCGGGTTCCGGCAAGTCGAGCTTGGTCAGCCAGGCGTTGCTCGAACTGGTCGG
The DNA here is from genome assembly GCF_024296925.1 of Pseudomonas nunensis. NCBI lineage: Bacteria > Pseudomonadati > Pseudomonadota > Gammaproteobacteria > Pseudomonadales > Pseudomonadaceae > Pseudomonas > Pseudomonas nunensis. The sequence continues at coordinate 3,115,314 of NZ_CP101125.1, read as the reverse complement.
CGCGCATTTGGGCAAACCATCGACGGCCAGCGAGCCGGAAGAATTGAGCCTTGAGGACGACGCGCCGCAAGTCAGCAGTGGTCAGGTCACGGCGGGGCTGGAATCGATCAAGCGCCTGGTGCAAGTCGATCAGAAACCCATCGGCCGCACGCCGCGCTCGAACCTGGCGACTTACACCGGGCTATTCGATAACGTGCGCAAACTGTTCGCCGCCACGCCTGAGGCACAGGCTGAGGGTTACGACGCCGGACAATTTTCCTTCAACGTTGCCAAGGGGCGTTGCCCGACCTGTGAAGGCGAGGGTTTTGTCAGCGTTGAATTGCTGTTTATGCCGAGCGTCTACGCGCCTTGCCCGACGTGTCATGGGGCGCGCTACAACCCACAGACACTGGCTATCACCTGGCAGGGACTGAGCATCGCCCAGGTGTTGCAACTGACGGTGGATGACGCGGTCACGGTGTTTGCCGAGCAACCGGGGATTCGCCGTTCGCTGGAAGTGCTGCGGGATATTGGCCTAGGTTACTTGCGACTGGGTCAACCGGCGACCGAGTTGTCCGGCGGCGAAGCGCAGCGGATCAAACTGGCAACCGAACTGCAACGTAACCAGCGTGGTGCGACCCTGTACGTGCTCGACGAGCCCACCACTGGGTTGCATCCAAGGGATGTGGATCGGCTGCTTGAGCAGTTGAATACGCTGGTGACGGCGGGGCACACGGTGATTGTGGTCGAGCATGAAATGCGCGTGGTGGCCCAGAGTGACTGGGTGATCGACATCGGGCCGGGGGCAGGGGATCAGGGCGGCAGGATTGTGGTGGCGGGTACGCCGCAGACCGTGGCCAAAAACAAGAAGAGCCGGACAGCACCGTTTTTGGCCAGGGTGCTGGCTTGAGATAGCGGTGTCAGAGCTGGCCTCTTCGCGAGCAAGCCCGCTCCCACAGGAAATCTGCAGTGAACACACAGTTTGTGTACACCCGAGATCCAGTGTGGGAGCGGGCTTGCTCGCGAAGGGGCCATCAGCCTTAGCATCAATGTTTCAGACAGACCGCCATCGCGAGCAAGCTCGCTCCCACAGTGAATCTCAGTTGTACACAAATACAGTGCTCAACAGAGAACCCTTGTGGGAGCGAGCTTGCTCGCGATTCGGTGTGTCAGGCGCCGTCGAGGCTGCGCCGGACTTTATCCAGCAATTCGCTGATCTGAAACGGCTTGACCAGCATGTCCATGCCTACGCCGAGGAACTCCTGGCGGTTGAGGGCGTTTTCCGCGTAGCCGGTCATGAACAGGATCGGCAACCCTTCGCGCCAGCCCCGGGCTACATCCGCCAATTCCCGCCCGCTCATGCGCGGCAGGCCGACGTCAGTCAGCATCAGGTCAATCGTTGGATCGTTCTGCAACCGCTCCAGGGCAGTTTCGATGTCTTCCACCTGAGTGCAGCGATAACCGGCGTCCACCAGCACTTCGGCGACAAACATGCGCACCGAGGGCATGTCTTCGACGATCAGCACATGCTCGCCCGAGCCTTGGGAATCGGAGACCACCATTTCCTCTGCGACTGCGAGGGGATCGGTACTCGCCGGCAGCATGATGGTCACTTCGGTGCCGCGCCGGGCCACGCTGCGGATGTGCGCATCGCCGCCGGACTGGCGGGCGAAACCGTAAATCGTCGACAGGCCCAACCCGGTGCCTTGGCCCAGTGGCTTGGTGGTGAAGAACGGATCGAACACTTTGTCGATCACGCTGTGTTCGATGCCGGTGCCGTCATCGCGCACCGCGAGTGCGATGTAGGCGCCGTCCGCCAGATTCGGGTCGCCATGGGAATAGGCGGCGTAGGTGCTGACCCAGATATTGCCGCCCTGAGGCAGCGCATCCCGCGCATTGATCACCAGATTGAGCACGGCACTTTCCAGCTGGATCGGATCGACCAGGGCAATGGAGGGCTTGGTGGTCAATTCCAGTTTCAGCGCGATGCGCTCGCCGATGGTGCGCACCAACAATTCTTCGAGGGAACGGATGTTCTCGTTGATGTCCACCGGCCGGGTGTCCAGCGGCTGCTGACGGGCGAAGGCCAGCAGGCGATGGGTCAGGGATGCGGCGCTCATGGCCGAGTTCAGCGCCGCTTCGGCGTAGAACTGGACCTTGTCGGTGCGTCCATCCGCGACCCGTTTCTGAATCAGTTCAAGGCTGGTGATGATGCCAGTCAGCAAGTTGTTGAAGTCATGCGCGATGCCGCCAGTCAGCTTGCCTAGAGCGTCCATTTTCTGCACTTGCAGTAACTGTGCTTCGGTGCGCGCCCGTTCGGCGACTTCCTTGGCCAGTTGCGTGGTGGCGTCGTCGAGCCGCGCCAGGTGCGAGCGCTCGCGATGGCGGTGCTCGGTGACATCTTCGACGAACACCAGGCTCAATTCCGGGGTGCGGTAGGGCGAAATCTGCCACTCGGTTTCCCGCACCTGACCTTCGACCCGCATGTTCAGCGTGCCTTTCCAGCGCTCGCCGTACGCCAGGCGCAGGCGCAGTTCATCAATCACCGCGCCTTGATCGTCGGCAAAGCATTCGCGCAGGCTGTCCGGGTCGAGGTTTTCCTGGATCAACTGGGCGAAGGCGTGATTGCATTCGTGGACTTTCAACGTCGCGTCCATCACCGCGATGGGCGCCGAGACATTGGTGAAAATCTCGCGGAACCGCGCCTCGCTTTCGCGCAAGGCATTCTCGGTGTCGCGCACCCGCAGCAGCGTGCGCAGGGTGGCGAGCAGTACATCCGGGTCCACGGGGTGGATCAAATAGGCATCGGCGCCCGCGTCGAGGCCGGTGATGATGTCGCCGGTCTGGATCGAGGCCGCCGACACGTGAATCACTGGCAGCAGCGCGGTGGCCGCCTCGGTGCGCAGTTTGCGCACGATGTCGAAGCCGCTCATGTCCGGCAGGTTGACGTCGAGGATCAGTGCATCAATCAGTTCGCTGTCGATCAGCGCCAGGCCTTCGCTGCCGGTGCCGGCCTCGAGGATTTCGTAGCCGTGGCGTTCCAGGCGCCGTCGCAGGGCGTAGCGGGTGGCGACGTTGTCATCGACGATCAACAAACGGATATCACGTTTCATCGGCAGGCTCCACGGCGATGGCCAGCGGGATGATCACGAAAAAGGTCGAACCGGTGCCCGGCGTACTCTGCACCCCGACTTCGCCCCCCAACAGCTCGGCGAAGCGTTTGCACAGGGACAAACCGAGTCCGGTGCCGCGCAGGCGTTTTTGCAAGGGCGAGTCTACCTGTGAAAAGTCCTCGAACAATGCGCCATGTAGCTCCGGGGCGATACCTATTCCTGTGTCACTGACGGCGAAACGCACGTGATCAGCGTTCTCCAGGCGCGCCGAAACCCGCACTTCACCACGGGTGGTGAACTTCAGCGAGTTGGAAATGAAGTTACGCAGGATTTGTGCGAGTTTCTTGTCGTCGGTGTACAGCCGTGGCAGGCCGACCGGCTCTTCGAAGATCAGGTCCACAGCGCTGCCATCGACAATCGGCCGGAACATGCCGCGCAGGGCGGCGAACAGGTCAAGCATGTCGAACCAGGCCGGGGAAATGCTGATACGCCCGGCCTCGATCTTCGCCAGGTCCAGCAGGTCGTCGACCATGTCGCTCAATTCCCGCGCGGCCCCGCTGACAAACGCCACTTGCTTGTGCTGCTCGGGACTCAACGGGCCGTCGAGTTCATCGGTCAGCAGGCCGGTAATGCTCAGGATCGAGCCCAGCGGCGTGCGGAACTCATGGCTCATGTACGACAGGAAACGGCTTTTCAGGTCTGAGGCCTGGCGCAATTGCTCGGCCTGTTCGTCGAGTTCGGCGTACAACGCCAATACGCCCTGATTGGTTTCATCGAGTTCGTCGCGCAACGCAGTGGCTTCGCTCTGCAATTGCGCGATCAGCATCGTTTGTTCGTCGGGCGTCAGGTTGGGTGACTCAGCCATGGGCGGCCTCCAGGGCAACGACCAATACCGTTACATCGTCCCGCCCGCGACAGAAATCGCGGTGCAGCACGGCGGCAATCACGGCGGGATGACGGTGCACCAGGCCGGGGTAGTCTTGCAGGTTCCAACGGGACTGCAGGCCGTCGCTGTACATGATCAATAGGTGTCCGTTCACTTGAGCATAGTCAAAGGGCTGCGCGCGCCGGTATTGGCCACCGACGATGCCGGGGTGGGAGGCCAGGCCCCGGGTTTTGTCCGGGCCGATCAGGCTGGCGCCAATATTGCCGATACCGACGAACTTCAAGGCATCGCCATCGAATTGCGCGAAGGCTGCCGCGCCGCCACGGGTGCCGATCATGGCGTGATGCATGTCCTCAAGCAACAGCGTCGGTGAAGCGAACGGCGCCAGGGCGAAGACTGTCTCACCGGCGCGGGCGGCGCGTTCGGCTTCTTCGCCGTGGCCGAGGCCGTCGATGATCAGGGCGCTGATGCAGCCGCCGTCGAATGCCAGGTGCCAGACATCGCCGCACGCCGGGTCGTTGTGCAACGAATGCTGGCTGATGCCGATCCGTCGATCCGGCGCCTTGTCGCTGCGCGGGTACAGCCGTGTCAGCAGCACCGCGCCACGGTGATCGGCATACACATCGAACACTTCGGTCTGGCGCGACACCGCGCCGAGCCCGATGCCTTGGGTGCCTCGGGTCGAAAAGCCATCGGCCAGGCACGCCTGCAAATCAAAGCCGCCGGCGCGATCCACCGCAAGGATTTCAACCCCGGCGCCTGTCGGGCGCGGCAAACTCCTGATATGCAATTCACCGTGTTTAGCGTGCTTGAGCACATTACTCGCCAATTCCGTGACCACCAGCGCCACGCGGCCGGCATCGGTGGCGTCGAAGCCGTGTTTCTCCGCCAGTTGTTGTGCGGTGCGCCGGGCATGACCGATCTGGCTGCTGTCTTCGATCGGCAAGACGAGCGTCAGGCTGCCGCCAATATTCATGTCCATCGGGTAATCGTTATGCGAGTGCCTTTGCCAGGCTCGGTTTCCAGTTCGAACTCTTCCACCAGGCGCTTGGCTCCGGTCAGGCCCAGGCCCAGGCCACTGCCGGAGGTCCAGCCGTCGGTCATCGCCAGTTTAATGTCGGGAATGCCCGGCCCTTCATCGCGGAAAACCAGGCGCAGGCCGGTACGGGCGTTTTCGTCGAGGATCTGCCAGTCCATGTCGCCGCCACCGCCGTAGACCATGGTATTGCGCGCCAGCTCGCTGACGGCGGTCACCAGTTTGGTCAGGTCGATCAGGCGCATGCCGCATTCCTGCGCCAGTTTGCGCGCGGTCTGGCGGGCCAGCACCACGTCCTGTTCGATTTGAATCGGTTGGCTGCCGCTGCTGCGCACGGTCATTGTTCGCGTACTCGGTCCTGCAGCAATTTCATCCCTCGCTCGACGTTCAACGCCGTGCTGACGCCGGGCAGGGTCAGGCCCAGTTCGACCAGGGTAATCGCCACGGCCGGCTGCATGCCGACCAACACGGTCTGGGCATCCATGATGCTCGACAGGCCGGAGATGGTCCCGATCATCCGGCCAATAAACGAATCGACCATGTCCAGCGCCGAGATATCGATCAGCACGCCTCGGGCGGACGTATTACTGATGCGCTCGGACAGGTCGTCTTGCAGCGTGAGGGCGAGCTGGTCATGCATGTCGACCTGGATGGTCACCAGCAGGAAGTCGCCCATTTTCAGAATCGGAATACGCTCCATCGGCTTATACCGCCTTGTTGACGGTCAGTCCCAACCGGGTCAGGGCCAGTTTCAGGGCATCGGCCAGGTTAGCCTTGGTGACCACGCCTTGCAGGTCCAGGCCCAGGTGCACGATGGTCTGGGCGATCTGCGGACGTACGCCGCTGATGATGCAATCGGCGCCCATCAGGCGGATCGCGGTGACCGTCTTGAGCAAGTGTTGCGCCACCAGGGTATCGACAGTCGGCACGCCGGTGATGTCGATGATGGCGATTTCCGAACCGGTGTCGACGATTCGTTGCAGCAGCGATTCCATCACTACCTGAGTGCGTTGCGAGTCTAGGGTGCCGATCATCGGCAGCGCCAGCACGCCATCCCAGAGCTTGACCACCGGGGTCGACAGTTCCAGCAATTCTTCCTGCTGGCGCTTGATCACTGCTTCACGGGACTTCTGGAAGGTGCGGATGGTGTGCATGCCCAAGGAGTCGAGCAGCTCGGAGATTTCCCAGAGTTGTTCGGCCAATTGCGCGGGGTCGTTGCTGTAGTGCGCCTGCAATAAGGTAAACAGCGGGCCCTTGAGGGCGAAGATGAAACTGGCGGTCTGTTGCGAGTCCTGGCCGAGCTGGGCACGGCTTTGGGACAGTTTTTCGAGGAACTGGCGAATATCGTCCCAGCCCGGGGCGGCGACGTTCTGGCTATTGCCCTGTTCCAGCCCGGAAATGATCAGGTGCAGGAAATCCGACGTCTGTTGCTTGAGGTCGAGTTCCTTGATGTTGCGCGTGGCACCACTGGCCTCGAGGCTGTTCGTCCAATTGACGAGCAGTTGCGTCTGGTTGTTTTTGATCGCTTCGAGTGTGTTGCGTTGCAGTGCCGCCATGTGTCTTGACTCCCAAAAGTGTTACGCCGAATCCCCAAAATTGATCGACGCACATCAGTGACATTTGCCGTGCGAAATAGTTGTTCGCTAACGGAAGGATTTTTCATCCCTGGCCACAACTCTAGTAGGCGCTGCCGAAGGCTGCGATCTTTTGATCTTGATCCTGAAGCCTTTTGTAGGAGCAAGGCTTGCCCGCGATGGCGATCTCAAGGGCGCTTTCGCGGGCAAGCCTCGCTCCTACAGGGATCGCGTGTTTCATGCGATGGAACGTTGCGCGGCGCAAGGCTTCGAATCTTCAAGGCCTGGCTGTTTCAGCCGTGCTTGAGTAGTGACGAACGAGGTGCTTATGAAAGACGATTCAATGAGCCAGCAGCAGGATCAGGCGATCAATCGCAATGACCCGGCCATCGACCCGAAGACACCGGGAGATGGCGATAGCAACACCCCTGAACCGGATAGCGCCAACAACGCCGTCGACCAGAAAAATGTCCACACCGACAACGACAACGAGTTCAGCCCCGGTTTTAAACCGCACCCTGACCGGCCGAAGCCTAGCGATGAAACGGATGCCGATATCGATACAGATGGAGGCTAGGCGCCTGGCATAAACCAACTGTGGGGGCGGGCTTGTGTGGGAGCGGGCTTGCTCGCGAAAGCGTCGTGTCAGTCAACGTCAATGTCGACTGATACACCGCTTTCGCGAGCAAGCCCGCTCCCACAAGGGGTTACCGCGGGGTACAGGGTTTTGCGGTGTTAGTTACTTGCTTGGGTGCTTCGCCTGCAGTTCTTTCGCTGCTTCCAGGTGCTTTTGCAGCGCCGGCAGCATTTTCTGCGCAAAGCCTTTCAGCTCGGTGGCGCCAGGTTTTTTGTCGTCGGTCACCGTGTCGGCTTCTTTCTTGAACAGGGCGATGGTGTCTTCGTGGGCCTTGACCTGATTGTTGGCGTAGGCCGCATCGAAGGATTCATCGCGCAGATCAAGGATTTTTGCCTTGGCCTGATTCACAATCGTCGTGCTGTCCGGCACCTCGATGTCATGCTTTTTCGCCAGGGCTGCCAGCTCTTCGTTGGCCTTGGTGTGGTCGGTGATCATCATGTTGGCGAAGGATTTGATGTCTGCCGATGCGCTTTTTTCAAGGGCCAGTTTGCTGGTTTCGACCTCTGCGATGCCGCCAGCCGCTGCGTTATCGACAAAGTCATTGGAAGTGGCGGCGAAAGCGCTGCCCATGCTGGTGCTCAAGGCTACGGCCAGGGCGAGGTGGCGCAGGGTAAATCCGTCCATTGGTTATTCTCCACACGTGTTTTATAAGCGATCGAGGTGATCGTTATTCAGTGGAGGTCGGCGATCGACGAAAGGTTTGATCGCAATTGCAAAACGACGACGAACGGACACCGCTGGTCTGACAGGAGGTCGACAGAACCGGGTAACCGAGGCCATTCTGATAGTTGGTGAACGCAATTGATCGCGTTTGCTGCCGATCAACAAACGGAGGTGTTCCATGCCGGTGCCACACGACCTTTATCAGGACCTGAAAGTTTCCAAGGAAGTCATCCAGCAAAAACGCACCAAGGATCCATTACTGGATTCACTGATCAACAAGTATTCGCAAGCGGACGCCGAGGTGGTCAAGGCTGAGACCGCCAAAACGGATGCGCCCAGCGACGACACCCTGAAAAAGCTCAAGGAACAGCGACTGCTGGTCAAGGACAAGATCGTCAAACAACTCCAGGCGTCGTCCTGAGTCACCGACGACCGGTGACTGAATAATTGGAACGGCGATATAAACCGGCACCTCGAACGTACAGAGTCTCAACAACCCATGACTCGCTGAGAGGTGCCTTCCATGACAAGTCCCAAGTTTCCAAGCGAAGAGCAGGGCGGGTATGACCCGATTCCGACGCGTCCTGAACCGTTGAGCCCGCAGCACATTACCGAGCGTCCGAAGACCAAGCCGGGTATCAATGAGCTACCGGAAGACGACGTAAAACCTGCAAACCCCGATAGCCCAAACACCTAGATCCCCCTGTGGGAGCGAGCCTGCTCGCGAAAGCGGTGTATCAGTCGACATTTGCGTTGACTGACTTGACGCTTTCGCGAGCAAGCCCGCTCCCACAGGGTTTAGTGCAGGGCTTCGGTGAGCGGTAATCGCACCATGTGCTGTTCTTTCAATGATCCAAAGTACAACCATTCCCCATACTCGCGCACGGTGGTGATCGGCGAGTAGTTTCCGCTGCCGGCATCCTGGAGATTGGCAATCACCTTGCCGTCCAGATCCAGTCCCAGCGCGAACGCTCGTCTCTCCACGGGTTTAGGCAAGATCATCAACGCCCGCACGATCATTTTGCGTATGAACGGATGCTGCGCCGTGGCATCCAGCAGTTTGTTGCGCGGTGCATACAGCGCCACCCAGAAACGATCGCGGCCATTGAACGCCAGGTTGTCCGGCAGCCCCGGCAAGTTGTCGATGAACACATCATGCGTCCCGGCTTTCGGCCCGGTCAGCCAATAACGGCTGATGCGATAGGCGCCGGTTTCGTTGACCAGCACATAGGCATCCTCCGGCCCGAGGGTCACGCCGTTGGCGAACTCCAGTTTGTCCATCAGCAGGGCGGTCTTGCCGGTCTGGAAGTCATAGCGCAGCAAACGACCGTCGCCGCCGTGCTCGATGATCGCCTCGCCATCCTTGCCATAACCCCAACGACTCGAAGCATCGCTGAAGTAGGCGTAGTGCCCGGGCTTGTCGATCACCACGTCATCGGTAAAACCGAACGGCACGCCATTCGCCTCCGTGGTCAATGGAATCACCCGACCCTGAGCATCGAGGGACAGCAAACCCTTGACCCCGTCAGCGATCACCAGCAAACCGTTGGGATGCCGCGCCAGCCCCAAAGGCCGGCCACCCGTATCGGTCAGCACGGTCCTGACGCTGCCGTCGAGGCTGCTGCGAATCACCCGGCCGTCATGCAGGCCGGTGAGCAACTCACCGTTTTCCAGCAGCAGCGCCTCGGGCCCGTCGATGTCCGAAGAACCGATGCGCGCCACGTCCTTGAGCCGTTGATTCTCGGCATACACGCCGCTGGTCAGGGATGGCGCCGCTGGGGGTGTCCAGGCCACCGGTTGCACCTTGTTCGGCATCAGCAGCAAATAGGCAACAAAGACGATGATCAGCAGTAACAGAACCCTGAAGACTGCTCTCACGCGCTCACTCCTGCGGGGGCCAGGTGCTTTTGCGCCATCTCGCGCAGCGCCAGCATCGACGCTGCCGATTCATGCTCGATGCGCCGTTTAAGCAGCAGTTGATTGGCGATGCGCATGCCCAAGCCGCGGAACTGATAATCCAGGGTCCGAACAAACCGCGTGCTGCTGCCGAAGGCCTCGCACTCGTAAGTCACCACCAGCGACAACCCATGATCGCCCCGCGCCTGGGCGCTCCAGCGCCGCCCCGGCAGATACTCCTCGACCTCCCAGCTCAAATGCCCGTCACGCCCGCCGGCGCGAATGTCCTCCTCAAACCGCGACCCTGCATGCAGCGGGCCGCCCTGACCATCGACCTTGAGCGACGACGGATGCCACTCCGGCCAACGGGTCACGGTGCTGGCGTAGGCGAGCACGGCAATCGGGTTACCGGCAATCTCGATCTGATGTTGCATGCGGGTCATGGGCGTTCTCGTCGGGTGCGGGTTGGCTTGCTCCGGTTCCCAATAGAGGGTGCCGAACAGGTAGTCCATCAGCGGAAACACGATGTTGAAGTTGCGCTCCTGCATCAGCTCGCGGCGGTGATGCAGTTCATGCAGGTGGCGCATCTGGCGGATCCACGGCAGCCGTGTAATCGGGTTGCGCGGCGGCAAATGCTCGCAGGCATGGAACACTTCATAGGTCAGGTAGCCCAGAACCATGCAGCCGCCGAACAGCCCGGCGACGTTGGCGTTGGCCTGTGAAAACAGCCACCACAGGGGCAGGGTAATCACTACCGTGTGCAACACAATCAGCCACGCCGGGAACAGAATCACCCGCCAGTCCCGGGCGCTGTCGTAGGTCATGTGGCCAGGGGCGAAAAAACTATGATGGTCGCCGGCATGCCGGGCGTAAAACATCCGCGCGAAGCTCTTCTTGTGATGCCCGAGATGCCGATGCACCACGTACACGCCGAAGTTGAAGAACAGCAGCGTCAGCGGCACCGCCAGCCATTCCAGCGGCTGGACTTGCTGCACCGTGTGCCAAAAGCCGCCGATGGCAACGATGCCGAACAGCAGCACAAACGCGCCGTGCAGCCATGGATTGTAGAGCCGATGAATGTCGGCGCGGTAACGGGTGCGAAATGCCTGGGTGGTCTGCCTCACTGCAATCACCTGTGATTATTGTTATCACAGCAGATTAGCCGATCCCGCCGATCCGGCTCGACCAACCTTAAGGGCACAAACGCCATGCTCGGGTGCAAAAGCCGCTTCTGGATGTGCTCAGCTCAGCGGGTTCCAGCGCTGGGACCAGTCATCGTCGATCTTGATCACTTCGCGCAGCAGGTCGAACGCCTGTTGCAGCGTCGCTGAATCCCGATCCCGGGAGTAAACCAGGTAGGTCGGGTAACTGAATTCCGGGGCTTTGGGCACGGCTTCGAGCACGCCGCTTTCCAGGTAACTCTGCACCACCCGCGTACGGAAATAACCGCTGCCGCCATGCTCCAGCAGGTACTGCAACGCCAGTGGCCCGAGGTTGAAACTCAAGGCAGCCTTGGCTTTTTCCGGCAGGGCGGCATCGTGCTGGCGGCGGAAGTCCGGGCCCCAGTCGATGTACACGTACGGGTCGGGTTGGCCGGCCAGGCGCACGAGGATCAGTTTTTCTTCCAGCACCTGCTCGACTTGCAGGCGCGGCCAGTATTCGGGCTGGTAGACCAGCGCCGCGTCGAGCACCCCCAGTTCCAGTTGGCGCAGCAGGTTTTCGCCGTCGCGTATTTCCATGCGCAGGGCGTGGCTGGGGATTTTCTCCCTCAGCTCGGCGGCCCAACTGAGCATCAGCGGGTTGCACAGGCTGACCTCACCGCCGATGTGCAACACGTCGCGATAGCCTTCGGGCAACGGCAGGTCGCGGCGGGCGGCTTCCCAGGTTTGCACCAGTTGATTGGCGTAAACCACAAAGGCCTTGCCGTTCGGCGTCAGGCGCGCACCGGCACGGTTGCGCACGAACAGCGTGCTGCCGAGCTGGCTTTCGAGTTTCTGCACCCGGGCGGTGATCGCGGTCTGGGTCACGTGGAGTTTTTCCGCGGCGGCGGCGAGGCTGCCGTGGCGGACGATTTCCAGGAAGGTGCGGGCGAGGTCGATGTCCATGGGGTGGCCGAAGAGAGAGGTGCCCGCATTGTAAGAGCAGCCATGGCCTACGCCTATCTCCAAGCTTGCCTTTGTAGTAGCTGTCGAGCACCGCGAGGCAGCGTTCGGCGGCGAAGCCGTCGTGATCCGGCTATCTCGAATTGTCTGATTCTACGGGTCGGTTGTTTTACGACTGCTTCGCAGCCGAACGCTGCCTCGCGGTGCTCGACAGCTGCTACGGGCGATTTGCGGTCGCTTCAAAGGTGTCAGAGTTTTCACATTCTTGCAGGACCGTGCGCACTACACTGCAACCGTCTCCCGCCCCAACGGACCACCCCATGCCGGCAAAACCCGCAGCGAACATCCTCGACACCCCTGAAGGCCAGCGCCTGGCCGGCAGCGAGGCCCAGGACTGGCGCGAGTGGGGGCCTTACTTGAGCGAACGGCAGTGGGGCACGGTGCGCGAGGATTACAGCCGCGACGGCGATGCCTGGCGCTATTTTCCCCATGAACACGCGCGCAGCCGTGCTTATCGCTGGGGCGAGGATGGCCTCGCCGGGTTCTCCGACAAGGCCCAGCACTGGTGCCTGGGCCTGGGCTTGTGGAACGAGCGCGACCCGATTCTCAAAGAGCGCCTGTTCGGCCTGAACAACAGCGAAGGCAATCACGGCGAAGACGTCAAGGAACTGTATTTCTACGTCGATGGCGTACCGAGCCATGCCTACATGCGCATGCTCTACAAATACCCGCAGGCCGAATTCCCTTACACCGATTTGGTCCGCGAAAACGCCCGCCGTGGCCTGGCGGAGACCGAATACGAAATCCTCGACACCGGGGTGTTCGACGACAATCGCTATTTCGACGTGACCGTGGAATACGCCAAGCACACCGCTGACGACATCTTCATGCGCGTCACCGTGCACAACCGCGCCGATCAACCCGCGCGCCTGCACGTTTTGCCGCACCTGTGGGCGCGCAACACCTGGAGCTGGATCGCCGATGGCGAAAAACCGAGCCTGAGCCTCGACGGCCATCAGGTCCTGGCTCGTCATCCGCTGCTGGCCGACCGACAAGCCACTGCCTGGGGCGAGGCCGATTGCGAGTGGCTGTTCTGCGAAAACCAGAGCAACTTCCCCAAGCTCGACGGTGTGCCTGCGCAGGGGCCGTTCAAGGACGGGATCAACGATTTTATTGTCGATGGCGTTACCGACGCGGTGCGGCATGACAGCGGAACCAAGGTCGCCGCGCATTTCGTGCTGACCTTCGACCCCGGCCAGACCCGCAGCGTGTTCCTGCGCTTTGCCCCGCAGGGCTCCCCGCAAATCAACGCCCGAACCTTGTTCGAGCAACGCCGGGCCGAAGCCGATGGCTTCTACGCCGCGCTGCAAACCGAGATCAAAGACGCCGATGCACGGAATGTGCAGCGCCAGGCCCTGGCCGGGTTGCTCTGGTCGAAACAGCTCTACTATTTCGACGTCAACCAATGGCTCGACGGCGATCCGGCACAACCCGCGCCACCACCCGAGCGCATGCATATTCGCAATACGCACTGGCGACACCTGTCGAATTTCGACATCGTTTCGATGCCCGACACTTGGGAATACCCGTGGTATGCGTCGTGGGATCTGGGCTTTCAAGCGGTGGCGTTTGCGCTGATCGATCCGGGCTTCGCCAAGCATCAATTATTGCTGCTGGTCAAAGACCGCTTCATGCACCCCAACGGCCAATTGCCGGCCTACGAATGGCGCTTCGACGACGCCAACCCGCCGGTGCATGCCTGGGCCTGTTGGCGGGTGTATCAGCAAGACAAGGCGTTGACCGGGGCAGGGGACATGGACTTCCTTGAACGGATCTTCCACAAGTTGCTTCTGAATTTTTCCTGGTGGGTCAATCGCAAGGACGCCGAGGGTCGCAACCTGTTCCAGGGCGGTTTTCTCGGGCTGGACAATATTGCGCTGTTCGACCGCTCGGCGACTTTACCGCCCGGTTATCAACTCGATCAGGCCGACGGCACGGCGTGGGTTGCCGCCTATGCGCTGGACCTGATGCGCATCGCCCTGGAGCTGGCCAAGCGCAACAGCGTGTACGTCGACATCGCGGTGAAGTTCTTCGAACACTTCCTCTACATCGCCGGGGCGATCAATAAAATCGACTCTGACGCCGAAGGCTTGTGGGACGAGCAGGATCAGTTTTTCTATGACGTGTTGCACCGTCCCGATGGGGTTAACGAGCCGCTGCGTTTGCGCTCGATTGTCGGCCTGATGCCGCTGTTTGCGGTGCAGGTTCTGGAGCAGCACGAACACGAAGGCCTGCCTGGTTTGCGCGAGCGATTGCTCGGGTTTATGCGCCATCGCCCGGACCTGGCCAGCCTGGTGTCGCGCTGGACCGAGCCCGGTGAAGGCAATCGCATGTTGCTGGCGTTGCTTCGGGGCGAACGCACCAAGGACCTGCTCAAGCGCATGCTCGACGAGGGTGAATTTCTCTCGCCGTTCGGCATCCGTTCCTTGTCCAAGGCCTTCGCTGAACAGCCTTTCGGCATCCGCATCAACGGCGACAGCCTGTGCGCCCATTACGAACCGGCGGAATCCGAGTCGCGGCTGTACGGCGGCAACTCCAACTGGCGCGGGTCGGTGTGGATGCCGATCAACTACATGCTGATCGAATCCTTGCGCGAGTTTCACCGGTACTACGATCAGAACTTCTCGGTGGAGTACCCGACGGGCTCGGGTTTTCTGGCGTCGCTGGAAGAGGTCGCGGACAGCTTGAGCCAGCGCCTGACCAAGCTGTTTCTGCGGGATGAAGAGGGTAATCGGCCGTCGATGGCTGGCTATGCGCAGTTGCAGGCTGACCCGGCGAGTCGCGATCTGGTGCTGTTCCATGAGTACTTTCATGGCGAGACCGGGCGCGGGTTGGGGGCCAGCCATCAGACTGGGTGGACGGCTTTAGTGGCGCTTTTGTTGCAGCCTTGAGACCGAGTTATCGTTCTTCGCGAGCAAGCCCGCTCCCACATTGAATTTGCGGTGAATACAAATCCCCTGTGGGAGCGGGCTTGCTCGCGAAGAGGCCATCACAGACGCCGAAAAATCAACCGGCTAACTCAATTGCCCTGGCCCACTCCGCCACCAACCGCTGCGGCGTCCCGCACGCCTTGCGCTTCAGCACAAAGTTGCGGCACTTCTCGGCAAATTGCTTACGGTTCTGCACCATGTCCAGGTGCATCTCCTCCAGCTCAGCATTCCGGCAATGCTGCATCAACTGCGTATCGCTACGCCCCTTGCGCTCGCGAATCGCCGCATACGCCGGATCACTCAACGCGCCGTTGGCCCGTTGCAACAACCACAAGCCAAACTCATCCGGGCAACGCGGACCAATCTCCTGGACCATGCCCAGTTGCAACGCCTGGGTCGCGCTGACCGGCAGGCAGTCTTCCGTGAGTTTCTCCGCCATGGCCTGGCCCACGGCGCGAGGCAGGCTGTAGGTCCAGTATTCGGAGCCGTACAGGCCCATGGTTTTGTAGTGCGGATTGAGCACGATTTCGGCGCGGGCGAAGACGATGTCGGCGGCCAGCGCCAGCATCACACCGCCGGCCCCGGCACTGCCGGTCACTCCGCTGATCACCAATTGTCGGGCGGTGAGCAGTTCCTCGCAGACATCATCGATCGCCTGAATATTCGCCCAGGCTTCCAGTCCCGGCACTTCGGCGGCCTGAATCACATTCAGGTGCACGCCATTCGAAAAGCTGCCGCGTCCGCCCTTGATCAGCAGCGCCTTGGTGTCCCGCGCCTTGGCCCAGCGCAGTGCGTCTACCAACCGCTGGCATTGCTCGGTACTCATGGCGCCGTTGTAGAACTCGAAGGTCAACTCGCCGACTTGCCCGGATTCGCGATAACGGATCGGTTGATAGGCTTCGGTGTTGAACGGGTTTGAGGCGATTGACCAATCCAGGGTTGGCACTTCGCGCAACTGCTGCGCGAGTACATGCCGGGCCGGGCGCTTGAAAGTCTCTTCGCCGGGCAACGGTTTGCGCCGCAACGATCCGATCCACACGCTGTGATCACCGGTTGCCACCAGCACCGCATCGTCATGCACTGCCAGAATTTCTCCCGGCGTGCCGCTGCGTGCGTCCAGATGAGCGTCATACACGTAGTACTGACCGCCCGCCAGGCTGGCCAACACACCGGGCTGACCGTCGGCCGCGTCGATGCTGCGTTTGATAAAGCGTGAGCAGTCGTGCCAACTGAAGGTGCGGTCGGCCTGTTTCATGTTCGGCTGCAAGCGGCCTAACACTTGATGCTGGCTGTAATCCACCGGCACCGGCACGAAACCGGCGACGAATTTTTCCACGACTTCGCGGATGCAACGAATCGCCGCGTCGCTGACCCGCCCGTTGTACAGCTCGGATTTGCGCAGGCCTTGCGGCAGGTTGAACTCGCACGTGGCCCAGACCGGCCCGGCGTCCATTTCCTCCACCGCTTGCAACGCGGTGACGCCCCAACGCTCCCGTTCATGGGTGATCGCCCAGTCCAGCGCGCTGGCGCCGCGATCACCGACGATGCCCGGATGGATGATCACCACCGGGCGCCGGGTGTTGCTCCACAGCTGTTGCGGCACCCGGTCCTTGAGGAACGGGCAGATCACCAGATCGGCGCCGCAGTATTCGATTTGTTGAAGCACCGCGTCTGCGTCGGTAAACAACACCACGCTGGGTGAGTGCCCGGCCTCGCGCAATTCCAGCCAGGCCCGTTGGGTCAGGCCGTTGAAGGCGGATGACAGCAGAATGATCTTGAGTGAACGCATGAGTGCCTCTTCCTTGAGCATGTGCAGCCGCGGCTCCCAATGAGCCGTCCCTGGCTTTCGATGGAAGCGCGATGGTAGTGATTGCGCGAAGGTGGGCTACTGACGGGGATCAAGCATTTACAGATCAATGCGGGATCAATGTGGGAGCGGGCTTGCTCGCGAAGGCGTCGTGTCAGTCAACGTCAATGTCGACTGATACACCGCTTTCGCGAGTAAGCCCGCTCCCACAGGGGGGATTGTCTGTGTTGGTTAGAACGCGAAACAGGAACAGCCAAACGCGCCCCAGAACCCTTGGAAGTCACTGATCGGCGCCGACGACATCCGCGCCCGCTGGTGGCTGTGGGCATGCACCGCACACGCGCCGACACACTGGTGAACCTGCGCCGTCAGCGGCGCCAACGGTTGCCAGTGTCCCGGCACCTTGGTCACCGGTGACCACTCGGGCACGACCGGAATTGGCGGCGGTGAGAGTTTTTCAAACTCGGCGTTGCCGTAGACGATCTTGCCATCGACGATGGTCAGCACCGATTCGATCCACTTGATCGCTTCGTCGTCGATGTGAAAGTAGTCCGCCGACAGCGCAATCAAATCCGCCAGTTGCCCGACCTTGATCTGGCCTTTCTTGCCTTGCTCGGAGGAGAACCAGGCGCTGCCATGGGTGAACAATTCCAGCGCGGTGTCGCGGCTGAGGCCTTGCGGGTACAACTCCATACCACCGACGGTGCGACCGCTGACCAGCCAGTACATCGAGGTCCATGGGTTGTAGCTGGACACGCGCGTGGCGTCGGTGCCGGCGCCGACCGGAATGCCTTCTGCCAGCATGCGCGCGATGGGCGGTGTGTGTTCGGCGGCTTTGGCGCCGTAGCGGTCGACGAAGTATTCACCCTGGAACGCCATGCGATCCTGAATCGCAATGCCGCCGCCCAAGGCTTTGACCCGTTCGATGTTCTGCGGAGTGATGGTTTCGGCATGATCGAAAAACCATGGCAAGCCATTGAAGGGAATGTCGCGGTTGACCTTCTCGAACACGTCGAGCATGCGGCTGATGGATTCGTTGTACGTGGCGTGCAGGCGGAACGGCCAGCGCTGCTCGACGAGGTGGCGGACCACCGGTTCCAGCTCCTGCTCCATGGTCTGAGGCAAGTCGGGGCGCGGTTCGAGGAAGTCTTCGAAATCTGCCGCCGAGAACACCAGCATTTCCCCGGCACCGTTGTGCCGCAGGAAGTCGTCGCCCTGACCGTAGTGCGAGGTACTGGTCCAGTTCTTGAAGTCGGTCAGCTCTTCCTTGGGTTTCTGGGTGAACAGGTTGTAGGCGATGCGCACCGTGAGTTGCTGGTCTTTGGCCAGTTGCTGAATGACTTGATAGTCGTCCGGGTAGTTCTGATAGCCGCCACCGGCATCGATAGCACTGGTCAGGCCGAGTCGATTGAGTTCGCGCATGAACTGGCGGGTCGAGTTGACCTGATATTCCAGCGGCAGCTTCGGTCCCTTGGCCAGCGTCGAGTAGAGGATCATCGCGTTCGGGCGCGCGATCAGCATGCCGGTCGGGTCACCATTCGCGTCACGAACGATCTCGCCACCCGGTGGGTTCGGTGTGTCGCGGGTGTAGCCGACCACTTTCAGCGCCGCGCGGTTGAGCAGGGCGCGATCGTAGAGGTGCAGCACGAACACCGGCGTATCCGGCGCTGCCTTGTTCAGTTCTTCAATCGTCGGCAGGCGTTTTTCGGCGAACTGGAATTCATTCCAGCCCCCGACCACCCGCACCCATTGCGGCGTGGGTGTGCGGTCCGCCTGGTCCTTGAGCATGCGCAAAGCATCGACCAGTGACGGCACGCCTTCCCAGCGCAGTTCGAGGTTGTAATTCAGGCCGCCGCGAATCAGGTGCAGGTGCGAGTCGTTAAGGCCAGGGATCACCGTGCGCCCATGCAGGTCGATGATCTGCGTACCGGGGCCTTGCAGGGCCATGGCCTGGGCGTCGCTGCCCACCACCACGAAGCGTCCGTCCTTGATCGCCACGGCGCTGGCCTGGGGCTTCTTGCGGTCAACGGTGTGCAAGCGTCCGTTGTACAAAATCAGATCGGCCGGGGCATCAGGCATGGTTTTACTCCCTGCGAAAAGTGGGCTGACCCAGGCACCGACGGCGCCTGCCGAAAGGCCTTGCAGTACACGGCGGCGGTTGAATCCGTCGTGCTCGTCAGGTGGGCTCATGGCAGTCTTCTCCGCTCAGTTCTTCATAAAAAAACAGGGATTGAACAGCCGATGTCTGACGCATGCGGCCAGAAGGAATATAGACGCCAAATCCATGGCCGGCCTGTTTTAACTCAAGGGTAGATCGGTTAGATTCCCCGCCCGCCCAAACAAGGATGTAGACGATGATTAGACTCAGTAAGCCGAAAGGTATTTTGATCGCGGCACTGATTGCCGTCGGTCTGGGCGGGACTTACCTCTACGCCGGGCAGAGCAGCAGCCTTCCTGACCAGGTGATGATGACGTCTCGCGAGGCAGGCCCTGTCGGGCCGAGGTTTGATGCGACGAAATGGTTTCGAAGTGGCATGTACGTGCCGCAAGAGCTCGACGGCGGGATCAATCCGTACATCATGACGCGCCGCGAGCCGTTTGTTTTCAAGGCCAAGGACAACGTATTCCTGGTCCAGGAAACCCTTGAGGCGCTGAAAGATGTTCAGCCTGAAGTGAATACTCAGCAGATCTGGGATACATGGCCGGTGCTGACTCGACGTGTACGTTACGAATCCAGCGTTTTCCTGGCCCCGGATAAGCCGGCGGATCTTTACAACCTGTATCTGCAAGTGAGTTATCGCAGGTTTGTCATCAGCCTCAGGCTCGAAGGCGACGAAGGTGAACTGCGTTATGACGGTGATGTGACCGAGGTCAACAGCGTCGATGCGCTGGAAGAAGAGCACACCAAAATCTTCGAAGAAATGGACGACGCCGGCACGCGTTGAGCCCACAAACGACAAATCCCGCCATAGAGACGGGATTCGTGTGCAGCCAGAGAGGCTCCCCGAAGCAGGGAGCCGTCATCTTACGAAGGGAACAGCTCGGACAGTTTCATCGCCAGCATCATGTCGCCTTCAGCGCGCAGTTTGCCGCCCATGAACGCCTGCATACCGTCGGTCGAACCGTCGACGATGCCTTCCAGGGTTTCGCCGTCCATCACCAGAGTGACCTGGGCGTCCGGGTTCTCGCCTTCTTTGAGCTCGCAGGTGCTGTCTTTGACGATCAGCGAGAAGTTCTTGGTGTCGTCGATGCGGAAACCGAATACCAGGTCCAGACCGGCAGCAGCGGCTGGGTTGAACTTGGCTTTCATTGCTTGTACGGCATCAGCTACGGAGGTCATGGTTCGATCCTTTCTTGGTTAATTAGAGCTGGGGAATTACAGCCAGGGTCACAATAGTCCGGACTCAGCGAAACGTGATGAGTTCCGGGGCCTTCAGCAGTTGCAGGTGTGCATGACTGTTGAAGGAAGCCAGAGCCACCTCGCGACCACGAAACTTCAGTTGGTTGAGCGAGGTGTTGACGATTTGCCAGTTGAGTTCAAAGGCCTGCCGCGCAGGCATTTGCGTAATGAGGTGGAGCAGAGCGGTGATGGTGCCGCCGGAAGTGAACACGGCGATTTTCTGGGTGTTGTCGGCCTGCTCCAGAATGCGATGCAGACCGGCCTGCACACGTTCGACAAAGCCCAGCCAGCTTTCCAGCCCCGGCGTGTCGTAGGTGCCGGCCAGCCAGCGCTCAATGATCAGGGCGAAGATGCGCTGGAACTCGGCGCGGTTTTGCGCGGCGTTGCGCAGGATATCGAGGGCTTCGGGTTCGTCTTCCAGCATGGCCGGGAGCAGGGCGCGGATCACCGCGTCGGCGTCGAATTCGTTGAAGGCGGAATCGATTTCCAGGGTTGGCACCGGCAGGCCCACGGCCGCGTACTGTTCCAGCGCGCAGTTGGCCGTATGTTGCTGGCGGCGCAAGTCCCCCGACAGGCAGCGATCGAAGCTGACACCCAGCCCGGCCAGGTGCTGACCGAGGATTTCTGCCTGGCGTACACCGGTCGGCGACAGGACGTCATAGTCGTCTGCACCAAAGGAGGCCTGGCCATGTCGAATCAAGTAGATGCTGCCCACGTCCGCGTCGTCCCGGTACGTTGAAGGTTTGGCGAGGTTATGAGGATGACCGTGAGCTGTCAATGAAAAAACATACGCTTGTTTGAAATGCTCGTTACAGGCCTGTTTCCAGAGGTTTCATGGCTGGCCCCAAAGGCGGGGCATGGGTATGCTGGAGCCATCGCGCGCGAGTGTTTCAGCAGCGCATCAGTATTAGAGGAGTCCTGTGTGGAGTTTTTTGCCGAGTACGCCAGTTTTCTGGCCAAGACCGTGACACTGGTGATCGCCATTCTGGTGGTCCTGGCCAGTTTCGCGGCATTGCGCAGCAAAGGTCGGCGCAAGTCGGCCGGTCAGTTGCAGGTCAGCAAACTCAATGATTTCTACAAAGGGCTGCGCGAACGCCTGGAGCAATCCCTGCTCGACAAGGATCAGCTCAAGGCGCTACGCAAGTCCCAGTCCAAAACCGAGAAGAAACAGAAGAAGAAACCCGAAGCCAAGGCCCGGGTATTCGTGCTGGATTTCGACGGCGACATCAAGGCGTCGGCCACTGAAAGCCTGCGCCACGAGATCACTGCACTGCTGACCCTCGCCACGCCCAAGGATGAAGTCGTCCTGCGCCTGGAAAGCGGCGGTGGCATGGTTCACAGCTATGGTTTGGCCTCGTCGCAACTGGCGCGCATCCGCGACGCCGGTGTGCCGCTGACCGTGTGCATCGACAAGGTTGCCGCCAGCGGCGGCTACATGATGGCGTGCATCGGCGAGAAGATTATCAGCGCGCCATTTGCGATCCTCGGTTCGATCGGCGTGGTAGCGCAACTGCCGAACGTCAACCGACTGCTGAAAAAGCACGATATCGACTTTGAAGTGCTGACCGCTGGTGAGTACAAGCGCACCCTGACCGTGTTTGGCGAAAACACCGAGAAGGGCCGCGAAAAATTCCAGGAAGACCTGGACATCACCCACGCGCTGTTCAAGAACTTCGTCGCCCGCTATCGCCCGCAACTGGCTATCAATGAAGTGGCCACCGGCGAAGTCTGGCTCGGTGTGGCGGCGCTGGACAAGCAACTGGTAGACGAACTGAAGACCAGTGACGAATACCTCTCCGAGCGCGCCAAGGGCGCCGAGCTGTACCACCTGCACTACGCCGAACGCAAAAGCCTGCAGGAGCGCGTCGGCCTGGCCGCCAGCGGTTCCATCGACCGCGTGCTGCTGAGCTGGTGGAGTCGTTTGACCCAACAACGTTTCTGGTAATACCTACATGAGCCCGGCCACTTCGGTGGCCGGGCTTTTTTGTGGGTGATTGTTTAACGACATAAATATGAAGTTGGCAGGTGGTATATATGTATTGTTTAAATTCGAGTTGTTGATTTGTTTGTGCAAGTTCCTATCGGTTATTAGCGCTTTTTATTGAAATGCCGAGCGATAGACTGGTGATTCTTATGAGTCGCAAGGATCGCTGACTATGTCTTCAACGCCAGTTACTACAACACCCCAGGATATGACGCCCGAAGAGCAAGGCGTTTTCTTCGATTTCTTCAAGCGTGAAAATCTCCCGGCATGGCTGCTGGAAACCTCCCCGCAAAGGCGCAAAGCCCTGCACGCAGCCCTTGTTGCCAGTCATCACTCCCGTGCCGAAGTCATCAAGGTTATGGCCGGGTTGAAAAACATGGAAAAATTCTGTGCTCCCTTATTGGCCAAGGCCATGTCCGATAAGTTCGGCGCGCCCCTGGATATAAACGGCATTGTTTTTCAGCATATTCGCTCCACTTCAAGTTTTCTGGGGCTTAATAAGAAACTCGTGTTGCCTATCGACAGGGATGTGTTGGTCGCCGCGTGTGAGAACTTCGAGGAGAGTGAAACGCTTGCCAGTAACTATCATGAGAAATCGCTGATCTATCAGCCGAAGCGTATCAACGGAATAGCCAACAATGTGCTGGATATCCAGCCCCATGAGTTTGCGCAGCTGTGCCGCCAACTGGACCTGGGCAAGCAATACCAGACGCACCTCGACAGTGTTTTCCAGCCCTACGTCAGCACCGGCGAGGTCCGAAATAAATGTTCGGCTCACGCCCGGCGACAACTCGACGTTGATCGGCACACGGCACTCATGCAGAAACACATTGGCGAGAAGGTTTTTCAGATGCTCGGAGAGCTTGTGGAAAACCAGGCGTCGATCAAGCTCGACACTCACACCATCGCCTTCAAGCGTCTGGAGCTGCAGGAGTATTCGTTGCACGGCGCGATGCTGATAGTCGCGGTCAGTAACGGGGCTTATTTCGATAATCCGTGCGTGCTGTATTTACCTGGCGATCCAATACAGCCATTGAAGGAGTATCCGACCTACAGGCGATTTGAGCTGGGCCTGAGCGATCGATTGCGCACCGAGGCGTTCCAGTCCTACATCACGGGGATGGTCACTCTGGTGGATCTGGCGGGATTTCAGTACATGCTCAAGCAGCGTTTGTTTGGGACCAACACAGGCTGGATGCTGCCAACCCACACGGCGTTCATTCCCGTGATGGCTATCGAGACGGAAAGCGATTTTTTCACCGAGCTTTACCGCCAGCGCGTAGTCAGGGTGATGGCAGATGCACGGCAGTTGGTAGTGCCGACCGGCGATGAGGACGAAAAAAGCCGCATTGCACGGCTGGAAGGTTACAAGGAGTTGGGACTCGATATTGCGTTGTTCGCCGCTTCCTTCATTCCGGTGGTGGGCGAGGTATTGATGGCGGTAGCTGCGGTCCAACTGTTGCTTGGGGTTTACCACGGCGTCGAGAGCTGGGCCGCCGGGGAGCAGGAACAGGCCACGGATTACTTCTTCGACACCTTGGAAAACCTCATCGTCATGGCGGCACTGGTCGCAGGCGGGGCGGCGGCGAAAGCTACCTTCCTGAAAGTCAGGGGCTCGAGCTTTGTCGAAAGCTTGCGCCGGGTCAGGTTATCCGGTGACGAGGAGCGTCTGTGGAAGCCGAGCCTGGTGCCTTACCGACAGGATATGACGTTGCCGGCCTGGCTTGAGCCCGATGAAAAGGGGCTGCGCTGGATCGACGATCAGGCCTACCTGGCCGTAGACAAACATGTCTACGCCGTTCGCCAACAGGCGGACAGTGGCTTGTGGGAGGTGCAGAGGCCGGCGATCCGGGAAACCTATTATCCGCAACTTGAAACCAACGACGCCGGGGCCTGGCGCCACGATTCCGAACTGCCACAAGAGTGGGATCGACTGAAGCTGTTTCGGCGAATGGGCTACTCGGAGGAGGATATTCCAGACGCCAGGGCCGAGCAGATTCTGTCGGTCAGTGCCGTCGATGAGCGGATTTTGCGCCGGGCGCTGATTGACCGCATGAACCCGCCGGCGCTGTTGGTCGATACCGTTCGCCGCTTTGGTACCGATCAATCCGTGAGTCTGTTTATCGAGCAATTGCAGGGCGCAACCGCCGAACCCCTGGCCGATGCCGATCTACAGCTGCGGCTGTTGATGACCCTGAAGAAGTGGCCCGCGCAGACAGGGCTCAAGGTGGTCGATGTCGAAGGTCGGACCGTGCAGGCATACGCTCACGAAGACGCCAAGACAACGACAAAAACCGTCAGCCTGACCCAGGCGCAGGTTAAGGGCGGGACGTTCTATGCGCCCCTGCTGGCGGGCTTGAGCGACTCTCAAAAGCAGAGCCTGCTGGACTCGGCATCCAAGGCGCCCGCCGAACAGAGCGAGGCCTTGGTGAAAGTGCTGGCCGAGCAGGCTGATCGCAAGCGGCAGGAGCTGTTTGCCTGGATCTACCGGCGTGGTGTGCCTGTACAGGAGAGCCGTACCAGTCCCTTGCGCAATCAATTTACCGACTTGCCGATCAGCGTGCTCGATGAGTTGGTGCATTACGCCGAGGACAGCGAATGGGCCGAACTGGATGACGGCAAAGTCCCTTTGCGCCTGGCCGAGGAAGCCCGACGCTTCCAACAAGTGGTGCGCATCAGCCGAGCCTACGAGGGGCTGTACCTGAACGCGAGCGGTGGCATCGATACTGATCGCTTGGTGTTCAATACCATGAAGAATCTTCCAGGCTGGAAAGGCGATATTTATCTTCAACTGTTGGAGTACTCGTTCTACACCGAAGAATTTGCCAGTTTGGGCGCCGAAGATTCCACGCAAAAATTACTGATCAGCGCTCATCCGGATCGCTATCAAGTGTTTGATGAGAACTACGACATCCGCAGCTACCTGTTGGGACGAACCCGCGAGCATTACTTCCAGGCCTTGTGGGATGGATTGACACCACTTCGTCGCCAGGCATTGGGCGTGGGCGTGGACGGGGACACAGGGGCGTTGGTGCTGCGGGAAAAGATCACCGCGCTGGCACTGCAGCGCCACGGGACGGCCGGTCAAGTCCTGGGCATCGCGTTTCGCCGCCAGGGCTACGTGTCACCCATGCGCCTGGCCGATCCGTTATTGGGCACCGGTTCCAGTAAGCATCTCTCTGAACCCCTGACGTCGGCCGCCAAGTCTCCCGCATTGATCCATCGCGCGAAAGAGCTGTACCCCTCGCAGTCGCCGGAACAGATCGATCTGTTTCTGACAGGGTTGGGCCCCGTTGAAGTACTGGCAGCCAGGCAGCTGGAACACCTCAGGCTCGAATACCTGAAGATCGTCGAGGTGCTGCAGGGCTGGATCGGTCGCGATAGCTGGTACCAGTTGGCAGATGAGCCACGGATCAAAGTGTCGGTACTGGCCAAATCCAGGGTCGCCCGGGAAATCATCCGTTGCTGGCGCAAAGAGACTACCAGCCGACTCACCCTTGACGGTCGACTGTATGAGCTGTCGCTACCGCCGTTGCATGTGGGGGAATTGCCGATCATTACCGGCGACTTCAGCCATGTCGGCTCGCTGGTCATGGACCGAATCGGTGCCGGCGCCGGAATGAACAGCTTTTTGTATAACTTCAAACAACTGCGCCACCTGTCTTTGGTCGGCAACGGTCTGACAAGGGTGGCCTTGGCTATCGGCGAGATGCCGCGCCTGGAAACCCTCAACCTGAGTGAAAACCAGATTCGGCTGACCAGCGCTACGGTCGATGTACTGGCTGGTTTGACCCACCTCAAGACCCTGAACCTGAACAATAACCCGACCTTGAGCCTGATCCCCAATGTCGCTCGGTTGACCCGGCTTCAGCGCCTTGAGTTAAGCAATACGGGGATCACTCAGTGGCCCGCAGGCGCCACCGGGCTGGCCGAATTGCAAGTGCTGGACCTGCGCAACAACCGTATCAGCCAGATCCCGGAAGATGTGTTTGCGGCTTCCGGCCGCTTGAACAAAGGCACCGATATTGGCGGTAATCCGTTGACTGCCGAGACAAAACGGCGGCTTGCGGCCTATCAACTCACCACGGAAATCGGTCTTGGAATGGTGCTGTCAGGGCAATGGTCGGGATTGGTTGGCGCCGTGGCGGACATGAGCATGAGCGCGACCTGGCTGACCGGCGTCAATGCGCAGGAGGCCGTGCAAAAACGCATTCTGTGGACCTCGTTGTTGGCGTATCCGGACGGCACGCCGTTTTTTTCGCTCTTGACGCAATTGCGCTATACCGCTGATTTCCGGATCGTCTACCGCTCGTTGCGCCAGCGGGTGTGGGACGTGGTAGCAGCGGCTGCCGAAGACGACGCCTTGCGGCGCGCGCTGTTTCGCATGGCCAGCACCGGTCGCAGCAGCGCCGACGGGATTTCGCTGTTGTTCAGCGACCTGCATGTGCGGGTGCTGTGCTACCGGGCCATGACCGCCGCCAGAACCGGGATCGACGCTCTGGAAGGTCAACTGGCCCTGTTGCTGCGTGGCTTGTTCCGGTTGCAGGAAGTCGAGCGACTGGCCCTCAATAACATCCTTTCGCGCCGACGTACCGGTCCGCTGACGGGCGAACAGGCCATGGAAGTCAGCCTGGCGTTCCGCGTTGGCCTGGCCGAACGCCTGAACCTGCCCGCCCAGCCGCGAGAGCTGAATAATCGCCTGAGTGTCGATGTGATTCCGCCCACTCTTGATTGGGCTTACACCAAGGTGGTGGCGGCAGAGCACACGACGCAATTGCTCGACTGGATCTCGGCTCAGGAGTTCTGGACCGAATACCTGGAAAGCACCCATCGCGAGCAATTCGACGAACTGACCATTCGCAGCGCGCTCGCCTTCGCTCAGCTTGACGGCCAATTGCATTACACCCGAGAGCAGTTCACCCAGAGCATGGACGGCATCGTCACCAATTACACGAATGAACGCTCGACGTTGTTCCGGCAACTGACATCGCAAGCCCTGGCACGTCATCCCGAGCTGGTACTACCGGCTACGGCGGGACGCTGAAAGCGGCGCAGACAAAACACGGAACCCGATCACTGCAAGGATTGCACATGAACGCATTCAAACATTCAGGCAAGGCTACCGAGGTGCTCTCCCATCTCGGGCTGGACGCGGTCTTGCCAATGACCGCCGCCCAATACGCGGCGAAACTGATCCGCCAGCGCTGGGGCGAAGCGCCCTTGAGCGCGCTGCTGGTGGACCTCAATTACGATTTCTACGGTTACCCGGCCATCGGCAATGTTCATTTGGGCAAGGTCCGGAC
Source organism: Pseudomonas nunensis (assembly GCF_024296925.1). Lineage (NCBI taxonomy): Bacteria > Pseudomonadati > Pseudomonadota > Gammaproteobacteria > Pseudomonadales > Pseudomonadaceae > Pseudomonas > Pseudomonas nunensis. The sequence continues at coordinate 3,087,944 of NZ_CP101125.1, read as the reverse complement.
TTCGCAAAGTCTGGTTCAGGTCCTGCTGAACAACTATCAGACGGTGGGCGCTGGCCGTTTTGGCGAGACCGCTTTTGGTCTGTACACGCCGCCGGCAGTGGGTCCGCAGGTGCGGATCGTCGAGATCGACGAGTCGATCAACCCCGGCGGCGGCTTTCGCGATTACGAAGGCCTCTACCGGAAAAGCACACCACAGCGCTACGGCCCGGACACACAACTGGCCTTGCAACCGGCGGAGTTCAAACGATGGGTATGGGAGCTTGAGTTCAAGGACCTGTATGCCGCGTATGTGCGTGATGCCTGGCCCGGCGACGAGACGATTCTGGCGTCGGCGGCCTATCCGTTACGCACCGGGGTCAAAACGGCGTTTGTCATGGCGGCCTGGCTGCAACGCCAGGAAAACAGCTTGAGCGAGGCCGGGTTGAGCCTGGCGCTGCGCGCCGCCGGACTTGATCCTCGACAAACCTGGGCGCAACTGACGGTCGAGCAACTGCAAGTGCAGGCGCCGATTCCGTCGTCGGTTGAGGCAGCACGCCTGATGATCTATCGCTACACCTCCAGCGATATCTGGAGTTTCAAGGACAAGGCCAGTGGCCGCGTTGTGCTGTACGTGCCGGGAAACTCTTCACCGTTCCATGAGTTTGCAAATCTGCATGCCTTGCGCACATGGCTGGTCGATAGCGGTCGCGATGCCACCAAGCGCCACGCGCTGGCGGCGCATTTTGCCGAAGACGACCGCGAGGACGGCACCTTTCACGCCGGTGTGCTGACGGCCCTTGCAGGCATGGCCACATACCCTCGCCAGCATCAGTTGAAAAAGGGACATGGATTCTTCAACAACGATGGTTACTGGCCGGCGGGTGATTACATTGATCTGCAAGTGCCTGGGGCGGCAACCGATCCATTTGCCCAGTGGGTGCGGGTCATGAAGCAAGCGGCCGAGGCCAGCATCGAAAGCATTCGTGACGATGCCCAGGTCAATCGCGACAACCTGAGCGCAGTGGTCGAGCCGGTGGCGCAATGGATCGAGAAGTTTGGCCCGTTGGCCTTGTTCGTACCCGGCGCCGAGGGCTTGCTGGCACTGGCCGGGCTGATCGATGCCGGTTATGGGCTGGCGCAAGCGGTAGATGGCCAGACGCCGGATGAACGCTCGGCCGGGGTCACTCGCACGGTATTCGGTTTGCTCAATGCCTTGCCGGTCGCGATGGGCGGCGTGGCGCTCAAGACCGAAGAACACGTAGTGGCGGCGACGGTCCGGGAGCCTGAGGTGATCGAGGCACCCGCGCCGGCAATCGTCAGCGAAGGCGCCGCCGTCAACGAACGCCTGCGCCTGCTACGCGGTCTGGGGCCTGAAACAGCCTCCTTCAGCGATGAAGTATTGGGCCAGATTGCACATGTCTGCGATATCGACAATGACTTGCTGTCTCTGATGCAGGCGGGTCGCCGTCCACCGACGCCGATCCTGGCGGACACCCTCGCGCGGTTCCGGATTGACCAGGAGGTGCGCCAGGAATCAAACGCAGCCGAGCTATTCACGCAACGCTACGCCGTGCTGCAGCACTCGGAGCATGCTTGGGTGAAGCTGTTCCAGCAGCATTATCCCGGGTTGCCGAAAAACGCCATCGAACAGATGCTGGACCGCGCGGGCGTGGACATCGAGGTGGTTCATACCCCGGCCGACGCCAAACGTGTACTCAGTGAATTGAGCGCCAAGGCGCAGCAATACGCGTTGAATGTCCGACTGACTCGTGCCTACGAAGGTTTGTACCTGCGATCAGTGGAGCACGCCGACAGCGATGTGCTGGCGTTGCATTCCCTGCGACGGTTGCCGGGCTGGTCGCCGCTGACCCGCATCGAAATCCTCGACGGCGCGTCGGCGAATCCTCGGGTGCTGGACAGCATCGGTCCTCGCAGCGGCGGTCACTATCGGCAATTGATCAAGCAAGGATCGCGCTATCAGGCCAACCCGCCGGTCACCGGCAAGACGCTGGACTTTCCGAGCGCATTACTCGAAGCGCTGACGCCTGAGCAGCGTTCGGCCTTGGGCTTGCGTCCGGAAAACGCCGTGCAGGACTTGACGATCAAACTCAGGGAGGCCGCGCTGCTCCGTACGGAACTGGAAGTGGGGCTGCGCCGAATGGACGTCGGGATGCCATTCGACAACATGGGCTTGCGCGGTGGTGGCTACCCGGCGACCGCGCAAGGTGAGGCGCTGTCGAGGAATCTGGTGAAGTGGCAGCTCCGGGAAATTTACCCGCAAATGTCCGCGCAAGAGGTTGACGCATGGATTGACGACGCAGGTCTCAGCGTCCAGGCCCGGCTGGCCAGCCTCACTGATCAGTTGCAGCAATTGCGTATCGACCTGGCGGACTGGATCGAACGGGTCGAAATCGATGCCGAAGATATGGACATCGATTTGCTCGAAGCGGGCGAGGAGGACGCCGAAGGGCTGAGTCTAGAAGAGATCGAAGAGGAAAATGACGGGCGCATAAACGATGCTATCGAGTACGAACGCCGCACCCGAATCGAGCTTTCGAACGAACTGCAAGCCTTGTGGCAGCGACGCGGCAATACCGGCAGTCGCGTGTATTTCGAGGGGCAGTTCGTGGGCTTTCGGCTGGATCTCGACTTCGAACAGCTGCACTGCTTGCCAGCCATGAACGTCAAGTTGCCGGACGTCGTGGCGCTGTCGGCCGCGAATTTCGCCTTGTCCCAGCCCGCAAGCCTGTCAGGTTTCCTGGAGTGCCTGCCCAATTTGCGTACGCTGGACCTGGGAGGGACCGACCTGCGTGTCGTCATTCCGGGCGGTGGGGCGCACGCCAACCTGCCTGACGCCATCAGCCAACTGACGCAGCTCACTTACCTGAATCTTCAGGAGACGGGTTTGGTGCTGACTGAGCAAACCGCCGGCAAGCTCGGCGAATTGACCCGTCTCGAAACCCTCGACCTCAGTGACAATCCGCTGGGTGTGCCGCCGGTGGTGTTGCAGATGCCGGCCTTGCGCCGCTTGTACCTGCGCGCTACGGGCATCCGGACTTGCCCGGTGGGCGTGCTCGATCACCCGTATCTGCAGCGTCTGGAGTTGCGCGACAACCTGATTACGCGGATTCCGCCAACGGTCAGGAAACAGTCGGTGAACGCAGAGAATCTACTGTTGGCGGGCAACCCGTTATCGGATGAGGACACCCTGCGCTGGGTCGTGACCCACCGCCAGCAAACCGGTATCAACGTGTGGATGGGCTTGCCCAGCGGCGACGTCCTGCAGCCCGATGCCTGGCTGGTGGGGCTTGCGCCGGAGCAGGTCGCGTTGCAGGTTCAGCGCTGGCAGGGACTGGTGGCGGAGGCGGGGAGCGAGCGGCTGTTTGAAACCCTGGCGGTGCTGCGGCGCACGGCGGATTTCATGGTGGACTATGCGCCGTTGCAACAACGGGTCTGGCACTTGATCGACACGCTGGAGGCGTCACCTTCGCTTTGCCAGCATCTGTTCCGTGAAGTGCAGTGGCCGGCGATCAACTCCAACAACCCGTTTGCGGGGCTGGCCGGGCTCGAAGAAAGCATCACGACTTATCGTGCATCTGGGCAATAGCACGGACTTTCTGGAAGGCGAAAAAAAACCTCGGGCCCCGGCGCAATGCCAGGGCCCAAGGCCTTTTAGCCATCAGCGGCGACGGAACAGCGGCAGCGGTTCGTCGGTGGCGGCCTGATACGTCACCGAGAAGTCCTTGAGACCTTCAAGGGCTTCGTACGGATCTTTGTCGGCGCGAATCGCAAAGGCATCGAACCCGCAACGGCGCAGGTAGAACAACTGGTCGCGCAGCACATCGCCAATCGCCCGCAGTTCGCCTTTGAAACCATAACGGTCACGCAGCAGACGGGCGTTGGAGTAGTTGCGGCCATCGGTGAAGGCCGGGAAGTTCAGGGCGATGACCTGGAAGTTGTCCACGTCTTCGCCGATTTCTTCGGCTTCTTCATCGGCGTCCAGCCATACACCCAGGCCGCCATCGCGGGCCTTGAGCATGCGGCCGTGTTCGCGCCACAGCGACAGCGGCACGATCAGGTCGTCGCAGTTGCTGATCTCGTCGATGTTGAAATCCTTGGGCAGCAAGTGCCAGGTTTCGTCGACGACTTCGTTGTTCTTAATGATTCGCTGCATAGACGCGCTCCTTGAAGAGGTCGATACCAATACGCTGATAGGTGTCGATAAAGCGCTCGTCTTCGTGACGTTGTTCGATGTACACGTTGATCAGCTTCTCGATCACATCAGGCATGGCTTCCTGGGCGAAGGACGGGCCGAGGATCTTGCCCAGGCTGGCGTCACGGCTGGCGCTGCCACCCAGGGACACCTGGTAGAACTCTTCGCCTTTCTTGTCCACCCCGAGAATGCCGATATGGCCGACGTGGTGGTGACCGCAAGCGTTCATGCAACCGGAGATGTTCAGGTCCAGTTCACCGATGTCGAACAGGTAATCCAGGTTGTCGAAACGACGCTGGATCGATTCGGCGATCGGGATCGACTTGGCGTTGGCCAGGGAGCAGAAGTCGCCGCCAGGGCAGCAGATGATGTCGGTCAGCAGGCCGATGTTCGGCGTGGCGAAACCTTGCTCGCGCAATTCGCCCCACATCGCGAACAGTTGGGACTGTTCAACGTCGGCCAGGATGATGTTCTGCTCATGGGAGGTGCGCAGTTGACCGAAGCTATAACGCTCGGCCAGGTCGGCCACGGCGTCGAGCTGCTTGTCGGTGATGTCGCCCGGTGCAACACCGGTCGGCTTCAGGGACAGAGTCACCGCCACATAGCCCGGCTTCTTGTGGGCCAGGGTATTGCGGGTACGCCAGCGGGCGAAACCCGGGTGTTGTTTGTCGAGGTCGGCCAACTCGGCAGTCTGGTTGTCCAGGGCCTTGTAATCCGGGTCGACGAAATGCTTGGCGACGCGATGCACTTCGGCTTCGGTCAGCGTGGTCTGGCCACCGCGAAGGTGTTCCATTTCCGCATCGACTTTTTGCGCGAAGACTTCAGGGGTCAAGGCTTTGACCAGGATCTTGATCCGCGCCTTGTACTTGTTGTCGCGACGGCCATAGCGGTTGTAGACCCGCAGGATGGCGTCGAGGTAGCTCAACAGATCCTGCCACGGCAGGAACTCATTGATGAACGCGCCCACCACCGGCGTACGGCCCAGGCCGCCACCGACCAGCACACGGAAACCCAGTTCGCCAGCGGCGTTGTGCATTGGCTCAAGGCCAATGTCATGGACTTCGATGGCCGCACGGTCGGAAGTCGAACCGTTGATGGCGATCTTGAATTTGCGCGGCAGGTAAGCGAATTCCGGGTGGAAGGTAGTCCACTGACGGACGATTTCGCACCATGGACGCGGGTCGATCAATTCGTCGGCAGCGACACCGGCGAACTGGTCGGTGGTGACGTTGCGCAGGCAGTTGCCGCTGGTCTGGATCGCGTGCATCTGCACGGTGGCCAACTCGGCGAGAATGTCTGGAATATCTTCCAGCGCCGGCCAGTTGAACTGCACGTTCTGCCGGGTACTGATGTGGGCGTAGCCCTTGTCGTAGTCACGGGCAATCTTGGCCATCATTCGCGTCTGGCGCGAAGTCAGTTGGCCGTAAGGCACCGCCACCCGCAACATCGGGGCGAACCGCTGGATATAAAGGCCATTTTGCAGGCGCAGGGGGCGGAATTCTTCTTCGCTCAGCTCGCCTGCCAGATAGCGTCGGGTCTGATCACGGAACTGCTTGACGCGGTCCTCGATGATCCGCTGATCGTACTCGTCGTATACGTACATATAAGTCCTGTTCTCAGGCTTGGGCCGGTCGGTTCCAGTTGCGTTTTTCGCTTGCTGAAGTTTCCGATACTGCCTCGGCAATTCTGCGCGCACGGCCGCGCACTCCCTACGGAGCCGGGGCAAGATACCAGTTTGCAGTTATGCGCAAAAGTGATGTTTGAGTATATGTAAAGAACCAAAACGACTAACGAGAACCGTTATTAATAAACCCCTATTTGTGGTGAGGGCAATCGTCGTCTTTACTGTGGTCGAGTCTTTATGCAATCACCGATAAAACCGACAAGAGGCGATGCAATGAGCAACCCGACCAAAGCAAGGAAAAGCGACAGTACCGTTGACGCTTGGGCGATTTTGTTCCTGATCATACTGGTCGTAGGAACCGCCGTTTTCTGGGTCAGTCACCAATAGCGACCCGTCCGGGCCCGGTTCCGACGGATTGTCGGACAAAAACCGGAATAAACCCCGTTTTTCGGGCGTTCGCTGGCATAATGCGCGGCGAATTTTCGGGGCTCGGACCATTAATGTTGAAGTATTTGTGTGGTGTGTTGCTGACGCTTGGCTCGGTCTTCGGACCCTGCGCCCAGGCGGCATCGGTGCTGTTCCTGAGTCCGGGCAGTACCCATGAAGCGTTCTGGGTCAGCTACGGGCAATTCATGCAGGCAGCGGCCACGGACTTGGGCATGGACTTGCGGATTCTCTATTCCCAGCGCATGCCCGAACTGACGATTGCCCAGGCGCGCACGGCGCTGCAGGGACCTGATCGCCCGGACTATCTGGTGTTCGCCAACGAACAATACGTCGCCCCGCAAATCCTGCGCCTGGCCCAGGGCAGCGGCGTAAAGCTGTTCATGGTCAATGCGTCCCTGACCGACAATCAATTGAGCCTGCTGGGTGAGCGTCCGGACCGGTTGGGCAGTCTGGTGCCCAACGATGAGGAGGGCGGCTACCTGATGCTCAAGGAACTGATCCGCCAGCATCCTCCAGTGGCCCCTGGCCAATCCATCGACTTGCTGGCGTTTTCCGGCCTGAAGATCACGCCGTCGGCGCAACTGCGCGAGAAAGGCATGCTGCGCGCCTTGGCCGAGCACCCGGAAGTGCGCTTGCGGCAACTGGTCTACAGCGGCTGGACTCGTGATCGCGCGTATGAGCAGGCGAAGATGCTGTTCAGGCGTTATCCGCAGGTGTCGCTGGTGTGGTCAGCCAATGACGAGATGGCGTTCGGTGCCATGCAGGCGTATGCCGAAACCGGGAGGAAGCCGGGCGTGGATGCGCTGTTCAGCGCTTTCAATACCTCGCCCGCGGCGTTGCAGGCGATTATTGATGGACGCTTGAGCGTGTTGTTGGGCGGGCATTTTACCCTGGGTGGCTGGGCGATGGTGGAGTTGCACGATATCGATCAGGGCGTGGACTTGAACCAGTACGGTGGCCGTGACCGGCAGCTGCCGTTATTGCAATTGATCGACAAGACCCAGGCCAGACGGATGCTGGCCATGGGCGATGCGCCGGATTTCGGGGTGAACTTCCGGCACCTGTCGGCCAAGGGGCGGCCAACGTCCTATCGCTATCCGTTCAACCTGCAAACCTTGATGCACTAAACCCCTGCCAGCAACAGCACCAGTTTCACGATGCCGAACAGCGACAGCGCGAAGACTGCGGTGAACAGAATCCCCAGAATCACGAAATGACTCGGCTTGCCGTGGGTGAAGTCGCGAGCGCGATTCTTCCCGCTCTGCACCCCGAATGCTGCCGCGACCACGCTATGCAGCATCTGCCACAAGGTTGGCGGCTTGTTGTCGACCGGATCGTCCATAAATCCCTCGTCATGTTTGTGTGTCAGGCAAGCATAGACAATCCGCAGGAATCCTGCGGGGGCGGGCGGAACCGGGAATTTATGAACGCCCCCAAACCCCTGTGGGAGCGGGCTTGCTCGCGAAGAGGCCAGCACATTCAACCTCTTCGTTGACTGTTACACCGCCTTCGCGAGCAAGCCCGCTCCCACAATGGATCAGGGTTGAACCGAGAATTTGTGAACACCCAGAAACCACTGTGGGAGCGAGCTTGCTCGCGATGGCGGCCTGACAGTCGCATTGATTTTGACTGTCATGGCCTCATCGCGAGCAAGCTCGCTCCCACAGGGAATCTCTGGTGGCCACAGAGCTGTGGCCAGTCCGAGGGGCTTAGTTGTCGTAACCCAGGTTCGGTGCCAGCCAGCGTTCGGTGACGCTCAGTTCCTGGCCTTTGCGCGAGGTGTAGCTTTGCACCTGGTCTTTGTCGATCTTGCCCACGGCGAAGTATTGCGCTTGCGGATGCGCGAAGTACCAGCCGCTGACCGCCGCTGCCGGGAACATCGCGTAGTGTTCGGTGAGGAACACGCCGCTGCGGCCAGCCTGCATTTCGCTGGCTTCGGGGTCGAGCAGGGCGAACAGCGTGCCTTTCTCGGTGTGGTCCGGGCAGGCCGGGTAGCCGGGGGCAGGGCGGATGCCGGTGTATTGCTCTTTGATCAGTGCGTCGTTATCCAGCGTCTCGTCCTTGGCATAACCCCAGTGCTCTTTACGCACCTGTTGGTGCAGCCACTCGGCGCAAGCCTCGGCCAGACGGTCGGCCAGGGCCTTGACCATGATCGAGTTGTAATCGTCGCCCGCGTCCTGATACGCCTTGGCCACTTCTTCGGCACCGATCCCGGCGGTGGTGATGAAGCCACCCACGTAGTCAGTGATTTCGCTGTCCTTCGGCGCGACGAAGTCGGCGAGGGAGAAGTTCGGCTTGCCGTCGGTCTTGATGATCTGCTGGCGCAAGTGATGCAACTTGGCAATCGGCTTGCCGTCATCGCCGTAGACTTCGATGTCGTCCTCGCGCACTTGGTTGGCCGGCCAGAAACCGAACACCGCACGCGCGCTGATGAGTTTCTCGTCGATCAGCTTGGCGAGCATTTCCTGGGCATCAGCGAACAGCGCGGTGGCGGCTTCACCGACCACTTCATCCGTGAGGATGCGCGGGTACTTGCCGGCCAGGTCCCAGGAGATAAAGAACGGCGTCCAGTCGATGTATTCGGCCAGCACCTTCAGATCGATGTTATCCAGCACGCGAGAACCGGTGAACGTCGGCTTCACTGGCTCATACGTGCTCCAGTCAAACTGCGGTTTCTTGGCGATGGACGCCGGGTAGCTCAGGCGCTCAGTGCGGGCGCTGCGGTTGGCGGTGCGCTCGCGGACTTCGATGTATTCCAGGCGGGTCTTCTCGATGAAGGCCGGCTTCAATTCCTTGGACAGCAACTGCGTCGCCACGCCCACGGCGCGGGAGGCGTCGGTGACGTAGATCACCGCATCGTTGCTGTATTTCGGCTCGATTTTCACCGCTGTATGCGCTTTCGAGGTGGTTGCGCCACCGATCATCAACGGCAAATGGAAGTCCTGGCGCTGCATCTCGCGGGCGACGTGGACCATTTCATCCAGCGAAGGCGTGATCAAACCGGACAAGCCGATGATGTCGCACTTCTGTTCCTTGGCCACTTGCAGGATCTTCTCCGCCGGCACCATCACGCCGAGGTCGACGATGTCGTAGCCGTTACAGCCCAGCACCACGCCGACGATGTTCTTGCCGATGTCGTGCACGTCGCCTTTCACGGTGGCCATGAGGATCTTGCCCTTGGCTTCCGGCTTGTCGCCTTTTTCCAGTTCGATGAACGGGATCAAGTGGGCCACGGCCTGCTTCATCACGCGGGCGGATTTCACCACCTGCGGCAGGAACATTTTGCCGGCGCCGAACAGGTCGCCAACGATGTTCATGCCAGACATCAGCGGGCCTTCGATCACCTCGATCGGTCGGGCGAACGACTGACGGGATTCCTCGGTATCTTCAACAATGTGCGTGGTGATGCCCTTGACCAGCGCATGTTCCAGACGCTTGTTGACCGGCCAGCCGCGCCATTCTTCGGTCTCGGCTTCCTTGACGCTGCCGTCGCCCTTGTACTTGTCGGCGATGGCGAGGAGGGCGTCGGTGCCTTCCGGGGTGCGGTTGAGCACCACGTCTTCCACGGCGTCACGCAGTTCGGCCGGGATCTGGTCGTAGATCTCCAGCTGACCGGCGTTGACGATGCCCATGGTCAGGCCGTTGCGGATCGCATACAACAGGAACACCGAGTGAATCGCCTCGCGCACCGGGTTGTTGCCCCGGAACGAGAACGACACGTTGGACACGCCGCCGGAGGTCAGCGCATACGGCAGCTCGTCGCGGATGTAGGCACAGGCGTTGATGAAGTCCACAGCGTAGTTGTTGTGTTCTTCGATGCCGGTGGCGATGGCGAAGATGTTCGGGTCGAAGATGATGTCTTCCGGCGGGAAGCCGACGTCGTTGACCAGAATGTCGTAGGAGCGTTTGCAGATTTCTTTCTTGCGCTTTTCGGTGTCGGCCTGACCCGCTTCGTCGAACGCCATTACCACCACGGCGGCGCCGTAGCGCTTGCACAGCTTGGCGTGATGGATGAACTGCTCGACGCCTTCTTTCATGCTGATCGAGTTGACGATGCCCTTGCCCTGGATGCACTTGAGGCCGGCTTCGATCACTTCCCACTTCGAGGAGTCGATCATGATCGGTACGCGGGAGATGTCCGGTTCACCGGCAATCAGATTGAGGAAGGTCACCATGGCCTTCTTCGAATCGAGCATCCCTTCGTCCATGTTGATGTCGATCACTTGGGCGCCGGCTTCGACCTGTTGCAAGGCGACTTCCAGGGCTTCGGTGTAGTTGTCTTCGCGGATCAGGCGGGCGAACTTGGCCGAACCGGTGATGTTGGTGCGCTCGCCGACGTTGACGAACAACGAGCTGCGATCAATGGTGAACGGTTCCAGGCCGGACAGGCGGCATGCCTTCGGAATCTCTGGAATCTCACGCGGCGCGTAACCGGCCACGGCTTTGGCGATGGCTTCGATGTGCCCCGGCGTGGTGCCGCAGCAACCGCCGACGATGTTGAGGAAACCGCTCTGGGCGAATTCTTCGATGACCTTGGCGGTTTCCGCCGGCAGTTCGTCGTATTCGCCGAATTCGTTCGGCAGGCCGGCGTTCGGGTGCGCGGAAACATGGGTGCTGGCCTTGTTCGACAGCTCTTCCAGATACGGACGCAACTCGCTGGCGCCGAGGGCGCAGTTCAGGCCGACCGAAATCGGCTTGGCGTGGGCCACGGAGTTCCAGAACGCTTCGGTGGTCTGGCCCGACAGGGTCCGGCCGGAGGCGTCGGTGATGGTGCCGGAGATCATGATCGGCAACTCGACGCCCAATTCCTCGAACACCCCTTGCACGGCGAAGATCGCGGCTTTGGCGTTCAAGGTGTCAAAAATGGTTTCGATCAGGATCAGGTCGGCACCGCCTTCGATCAGGCCTTTGGTGGCCTCGGTGTAGTTTTCCACCAGTTCATCGAAGGTCACGTTGCGGTAGCCGGGGTTGTTCACGTCTGGCGACAGCGAGCAGGTGCGGCTGGTCGGGCCGAGCACGCCGGCGACGAAGCGCGGCTTGTCCGGGTTCTCCAGGGTTTTCGCATCGGCAACCTTGCGCGCCAGGCGAGCGCCTTCTACGTTCAATTCGTAGGCCAGTTCTTCCATGCCGTAGTCGGCCATGGAAATCCGGGTGGCGTTGAAGGTGTTGGTTTCCAGAATGTCGGCGCCGGCATCCAGGTAGGCTTTCTCGATGCCACCAATCACGTCCGGACGGGTCAGGATCAGCAGGTCGTTGTTGCCCTTGACGTCGCTCGGCCAGTCGGCGAAGCGTTTGCCACGGTAATCCTGTTCTTCGAGCTTGTAGCTCTGGATCATCGTGCCCATGCCGCCGTCGAGAATCAGGATGCGCTCTTTGAGGGCGTGCTTGAGAGCTTGAAGGCGAACACTGCGATCGGACATTTGGACTACTCGGAAAGACCATGACGAAGGGCCGGGATAATAGCAAACCTGTGCGCTTTTAGAGCATGCCAAGGTTTTGCATGAATATCGCTCATGTTGGTGGCGATAGCAGACCGGTAGAATCGCGGCGATTTTTCATGATCGGGACCAGGGACATGTCGTATCGCGTCATCAGCATTGTTTTGCTGTTTCTGAGCTGGGGCGCCGTTGCGCAGGAACCGGCCATTTCCTATACCCGCGACATTCAACCGATCTTCACCGAAAAGTGCGTGGCCTGCCATGCCTGCTACGACTCCGCCTGTCAGCTCAACCTCGGCAGTGGCGAAGGCGCAGCCCGTGGCGCGACCAAGACGCCGGTCTACGATGGTGAGCGCAGCGTGGCCGCCGCGCCGACCCGGCTGTTTTACGACGCCTTCGGCAAACTCGCCTGGCAGCACAAGGACTTCTATTCGGTGCTTGACGCCCAGGGCAGCCAGGCGGCACTGATGGCGCGAATGCTCGAACTCGGCCACAAAACCCCGCTGACGCCCAACGCCAAGCTGCCCGAAGACATCGTGCTGGGCCTGAACCGGGAGAACATGTGCGCGATGCCGGCGGAGTTCGAAGGTTATGCCGGCGCTCACCCAAAAGAAGGCATGCCGCTGGCGGTGACTGGCCTGACTGATCAGCAATACCAGACGTTGCAACGCTGGCTCGCTTCTGGTGCGCCGATTGATGAACAAGGGCTGGTGCCTTCTGCAAAGGAAGCCTTGCAGGTGGTGCAGTGGGAAAACCTGCTCAACACCAACGGTTCGCGCGGCAGCCTTGTGGGCCGCTGGTTGTTTGAACACTGGTTTTTGGCGCACATCTACTTCAAGGATGGCGAACCGGGGCATTTCTTCCAGTGGGTGCGCTCGCGCACGCCGACCGGCCAGCCAATCGACCTGATCAATACGCGCCGGCCAAACGACGATCCGGGCACCCAGGTTTATTACCGCTTGTGGCCGGTGCAGGGCGTGATCGTGCAAAAGACCCACATCACCTATCCGCTGAGCGCGGCGAAGCTGTCGCGGGTCAAAAGCCTGTTTTTCAGTGGCAACTGGCAGGTCAACGCCTTGCCGGGCTACGGCCCGGAACGCCGGGCCAATCCGTTCACCACGTTCGAAGCGATCCCGGCCCAGGCGCGCTATCAGTTCATGCTCGATAACGCCGAATACTTCGTGCGCACCTTTATACGCGGCCCGGTGTGTCGCGGGCAGATCGCCACCGACGTGATTCGCGACAACTTCTGGGCGCTGTTCCAGGCCCCGGAACACGATCTGTACATCACCGACCCGAACTATCGCGGCCAGGCCACGCCGTTGCTGGCGATGCCGGGGCAGAACGACGATGTCGGCAGCGTCCTGAGCCTGTGGCACAACTACCGCGACAAACGTAATGAATACGAAGCCCTACGCCGGGACAGTTATGCCGATGCACCGGCGCCGAGCTGGTCAACGTTGTGGGCCGGGAATGACAACGCGTTGCTCTCGATCTTCCGTCACTTCGACAGTGCTTCGGTGAACAAAGGCCTGATCGGTGATGTGCCGCAAACCATCTGGTTGTTCGATTACCCGCTTCTGGAGCGCACTTATTATCAGTTGGCGGTCAACTTCGACGTGTTCGGCAACGTCTCCCATCAGGCCCAGACGCGCTTGTATTTCGACCTGATCCGCAACGGTGCCGAGCAAAATTTTCTGCGCCTGATGCCCGCCGATTCCCGCGATGACTACCTCGACGATTGGTACCAGAGCAGTGGCAAGTTCAAGATGTGGCTGGATTACGAAGCCATCGACAACGACAAGCCAACTGCGCTGAAACTCGACGAAAAAGACCCGAAACGGGATTTCGCCATGCAGTTGCTGGCCCGTTATGGCGACCTCAATGCCAGGCCCGACCCGATCAACCGCTGCGACGGCGCCTATTGCTCGCGACCGAACATTGATCCGGCGTTGCAGAATGCCGAACAGGCCTTGAGTCGCCTGACCTCAAGGCCGGCTGCCGGATTGAAAGTCATCGACCAATTGCCCGAAGCGACCATGCTGCGCATCGAAACCGCGAGCGGCAAACGCGAGATCTACAGCCTGCTGCGCAACCGTGCCCATAGCAACGTGGCGTTCCTGCTCGGTGAATCCCTGCGTTATCAGCCGGGGCTCGACACGTTGACCATTTACCCAGGGGTACTCAGTAGCTATCCGAACTTCATGTTCAACATTCCTGCCGAGCAGGTACCGGCGTTTGTAGATGCGATGGAGAACGCCAAGGACGCCCATCGCTTCGAGAAAATCGTCGAGCGCTGGGGGATTCGGCGTAGCCATCCGCAGTTCTGGTTTTACTTCCATGACCTGAGTACCTACGTCCACGAAACCGACCCGGTGGAAGAGGGCGTGCTGGACATGAATCGGTACGAGAATCTTTGATCGACCTTTGATCGCGGGCCGGTGTCGGATCTGTAAGGCACCGCAAATCCCCTGTGGGAGCGGGCTTGCTCGCGAAAGCGGTGTGTCAGGCACTAACAATGTCGACTGACACGCCGCCTTCGCGAGCAAGCCCGCTCCCACAAGGGGAGATGCGATCAGGAGGGCGATTGATGTTGATTTCAGTACAAGCCCTGCGCGCCATCGCAGCCTGGGCGGTGGTCTGCCACCATTTCATGCAGATTTTTTTCGACTTCCAGGCCCGAGGGCCGGTGGGGCAGGCGTTTATCGACAAGGGCGCGGTGGGCGTCGACATCTTCTTCGTCATCAGCGGCCTGGTGATTTTCCTCTCGACCGAAGGCAAATCCCTGCCGCCCGCGCGATTCCTGTTGTATCGGCTGTTTCGGATCGTCCCGGCGTACTGGCTGTACACCGCGCTGATGGCGCTGGTGGTGGTGTTTGCGCGGCCGGTATTGCCCGATCAAACCGTCGATTGGTCGCATTTCCTGCTGTCGCTGTTGTTTATTCCTACGGAGAACCCCGGCGGTTACGGGATTTATCCGACCCTCAACGTTGGCTGGACCCTCAACTACGAAATGCTCTTTTACCTGCTGTTCGGCTGGGCGCTGCTGTTTCGCTTGCACTTCAGGCTGGTGATTGTGGCGGCGTTGCTGTTCGCGGTGTGCCAGGCCTGGACCGGTTATGGCTGGGTCAGCGAGTTCTACCGTTCAGACATCGTTTATGAGTTTCTGCTGGGGATCGCCGTCGGCATGCTTTACCGGCGTGGCTGGATCAAACCGGGGCTGTGGCTGCCATTGCTGGGGATAGTCGGCGCGTTGCTGGCGATTTATCACTGGGCGCCGGCGCCGCGTTTCCTGAACTGGGGCTTGCCGAGCGCGGTGCTGGTAATCGCGTGCATCGCGCTGGAGCGTTTTTTCGAGAACAACCGGGTGTTCGAGCTGCTGGGTAATTGTTCCTACTCGGTGTACCTGATGCATGTGCTGGTGCTGTCCGCCGGGGGATTTGTCGCACAGCGCTATGGCGTGAATCCCTACGTGATGTTCGGCGTTTGCGCGGCGACTATCGGTCTGGCGTCCTGGGCCAGTTACGAATGGGTGGAAAAACGCAGCTATCGGTGGCTTAAAGCACGGATTGACGGCGAAACGGTTACTCAACCCGCGCTGGCGCTTTCCCGACAAAAATACTAGGACTTTGTGCGGCGCGATGATTGGCGTAAACTGCGCCCAAGCCTGCGAGGAGTTTCCATGACCGCTATTACCATCACTGACGCCGCCCACGATTATCTGGCTGATCTGCTCTCCAAGCAGAACACCCCAGGCATCGGCATCCGCGTCTTCATCACCCAGCCTGGCACCCAGTACGCCGAAACCTGCATTGCCTACTGCAAGCCGGGCGAAGAAAAACCTGAAGACACCGCGTTGGGGCTCAAAAGCTTCACCGCGTACATCGATTCGTTCAGCGAAGCTTTCCTGGACGACGCGGTAGTCGACTACGCCACCGACCGCATGGGCGGCCAGCTGACCATCAAGGCGCCAAACGCCAAAGTCCCGATGGTCAACGCCGACAGCCCGGTCAACGAGCGCATCAACTACTACCTGCAAACCGAGATCAACCCGGGGCTCGCGAGCCACGGCGGTCAGGTCAGCCTGATCGATGTGGTCGAGGACGGCATTGCCGTGCTGAAGTTCGGCGGCGGTTGCCAGGGCTGCGGCCAGGCAGACGTGACCTTGCGTGAAGGCATCGAGCGCACCTTGCTCGAGCGCGTTCCGGAGCTCAAGGGCGTTCGCGATGTGACCGACCACACGCAGAAAGAAAACGCCTACTACTAAGGTGTTCGCTGCGGCATAAAAAAAACGGCACCCGTGAGTGCCGTTTTTTTATACGTGAACAGTTACCTGTGGCGAGGGGGCTTGCCCCCGTTGGGCTGCGAAGCGGCCCCTGCATTTTTCAGGCATACCTTGCATGCAGGTTTTGCGACGGCTTCGCCCCCGGACGGGGGCAAGCCCCCTCGCCACAAGTGCTTCAGGGCCTGTAAAGATGCGCATGCCCCGCGCGGTAAAGCGACGACTCGCTAAAGTGATCGCTTCCCAACACCCGACCCACCAGAATCAACGCCGTGCGCCGAAACCCCTTGGCCTCAACCTTCCCGGCGATATCCGCCAAAGTCCCGACCACCCAATCCTGATCCGGCCACGTCGCCCGGTGAATCACCGCAATCGGGCAGTCCGCGCCGTAATGCGGCAGCAACTCGGCCAGAATCTTCTCCAAATGATTGACCCCCAGATGAATCGCCATGGTCGCCCCGTGCTGCGCCAAACTGCCCAGTTCTTCACCGGCCGGCATCGCGGTCTTGTCGGCATAGCGAGTCAGAATCACGCTTTGCGAGATATCGGGTAACGTCAACTCCGCTCCCAGCAACGCCGCACAAGCCGCTGTCGCCGTGACGCCAGGGATGATTTCAAACGGAATACCCAGCTCTCGCAGGTAGCGAATCTGCTCGCCAATCGCGCCATACAGACTCGGATCACCGGAATGCACCCGCGCGACATCCTGACCGTTGCCGTGGGCGGTCTTGATCAGTTCGATGATCTGTTCCAGGTGCAGCTCGGCGCTGTTGACCAGCGTTTGCGCCTGGTGGCCTTCGAGCACCGCGACCGGCACCAGGGAGCCGGCGTAGATGATCACCGGGCAGCTGCGAATCAGCCGTTGGCCCTTGACGGTGATCAGTTCCGGGTCGCCGGGACCTGCGCCAATGAAGTAGACGGTCATCGTCAGTTCCTATGGAAAAAAGGGGCTGGGCAAGGCTTCAGATGAAGATTGCTCATGATCGAGGCAGGGATTATCGGGGATTTTATGCAGCACTGGCCAATGCGAGGGTGGCCTGGGCATATTTTTGTCGGGAAATCAGCAGCTTCGCCGGTGCCTGGGCCAGGTGTTCAGCCAGGGCCAGGGCGGCGCTTTCCGCGACGCCGTAGCAGCCGGTGCGTTCAAACGCGATCTGCGATTGATGGCTCAGTTGCAATTGGTAACCGGCCAATTGCTCACTGCTGAAATACATCACCTGCAGCCCCAGCTGCGCGGCTAACTCGATCAGGCCCGGTTCATCACGCTTCAGGTCGATGCTGGCCAAGGCCTTGATCTGGCGAAGTTCGATGTGATGCGCCTGCAGTGCCTGATCGAGCAGCGCCCGCAATGTGCTGGCGGGGCAGCCGCGCTGGCAGCCCAGGCCGACCACTAAAGTCGGCGCTGTGCCTTGTTCAGTCATGCGTGGTATTGACCATCGCTTTTGCGGCGGAACAACCAGGCGCTGATCAGGCCCAGGGCCAGCCAGAACACTACGTTGGTCAACTGCGAAGCGATTTTGAACTGCGATTCCAGAGCTTCCGGGGCCAGCATCGAGTGGACTTCCGGTTGCGGCGCGCCGATGACGTGCGGAACCGCCAGAATCGCCACGCCGAGGATCTTCATCAGCCAGTGACGGCTGAACACGATCAGCGCGATGCCGACAGCGGTGGACGCTGCAGTACCGATCCACCAGATCTGCCGTTGTGCCAGATCGGCAGCCGCAGTGCCCGGCAATTCAGGCGGCAGGCCCAAGGTCGGCGCCAGCACGAAGGTCGCGTAACCGGCCAGGCCCCAGAGCAGGCCCTGAGCAGTTTTGGTCGGGGCGCGCAGGGTGTAGAGACCGGCGAGCATCAGTGCGAAACCGACGGCGACCACCAGATTACCGCCGGTGGTGGACAACACGCGCTGCCAGCCGTCTTCCGGCTCCCAGGCTTCGGCGTCGTGGGTGTGTGCGGCCATGGCTCCATCGGCGTGCTCGTGAGCAACTACTGCGGCAGGCTCGGATTTTTCATAGGTTTCCGCCTGGAGAATCAGCGGAGCGACCCAGAAACTCTGCAGCAGGGTCAGCAGCAGGGCGGCCAGCAGCCCGGTGAAACCTGCGGTTTGCGCGATACGCTTGATCATGTCGGCAGGTCTCAATGGCACGGGAACGCGGAGCTGTGACGGGTATCGTGCGCGGCGTTGTGCACCGCTTCGATGTGCGAGAAACCGGCGAAATACACCAGGCACGCGCCAAGGATCGACGCACAAACGGCGGCGGTCAGGCGTTGGCTCAGGGTGGTTGTGGTGCTGGCGGTGGCTTTCTTGGTACTGCTGTCGGTGCTGCTGATGATCGACATGGCGCTTCCCTCTGGTCTGTCAGCGGGTGAATTGAGCGCATGCAAACCCCTGCGAGCGTGCGCGCAGAGGTTCAAACAGCGCCCGCCCACCGCGGGTTTGTTATTCAGTGATCGTACTGGTCACTTTGTGTTGCGGGCCGGTCTCCGGGCTCACGAGGGGTCAAGGCTTGCGCCGAAACCTGCAAGAATCACCTTCCCATGCCGAACTGCCGGCACAGTGGATCTGATTCTTCGCTCGCTTACCGTTGCGGGGGCAGCACCGGACTGACATGGCTTTAGAGTAAAGCACATGATTCACCGGTTTCCCGTTTCACCCTGTGAAGGGCACCCGTAACAAGGCGTGTAGGAGAGCATGGGCGGGGCGGGGGAGTCAATTGGCATGGGTTCTCAGTTGGAAACCGAGTCGCGCCCTTCGCGAGCAAGCCCGCTCCCACAGGTAACCGCATTCCCATGTGGGAGCGGGCTTGCTCGCGAAGGCGTCATCACAGTCGCTACAGAACTCAGCAGAACATTGACCCGCCCCCACACCATGCGTAGCCTTGCGCTTTCGAGGTTCTTCGGCGTTTGCCGAAGCTAAGAAGGGAACGCGGTCGATGCCGCGGCTGCCCCCGCAACTGTGAACGGTGATGTTCGCTGCCACGCCACTGCAAACCCCTCCAAAGGGTTCGCGGGAAGGCGCAGCCAACGCCAGTCCAACGACCGGCACACCGTCAGCCAGGAGACCTGCCTCGAAACGAATTCTCACTACAACCGGGCGGGGTGATCCGGTGGCGAAATTTTCCGCGCCTTTATCGCTGCGGTCGTCGTCCCGTATGCCCGCCACCTTGCCAAAGGGCATCCGATGAAAACACTGGCCAAACTCCCCGTCACTATCGTTACCGGCTTCCTCGGCTCGGGCAAAACCACCTTGCTGCGGCACATGCTCGACAACGCCCAGGGTCGCCGCATCGCGGTGATCGTCAACGAATTCGGCGAGCTGGGCATTGACGGCGAAATCCTCAAGCAGTGCTCCATCGGCTGCACCGAAGAAGAGGCCAACGGCCGCGTCTACGAACTGGCCAACGGCTGCCTGTGCTGCACGGTCCAGGAAGAGTTCTTCCCGGTGATGCGCGAATTGGTTGCGCGTCGCGGTGACCTCGACCACATCCTCATCGAAACCTCTGGCCTGGCCCTGCCAAAACCACTGGTGCAAGCCTTCCAGTGGCCGGAAATCCGCAGCGCCTGCACGGTTGACGCGGTCATCACCGTGGTCGATAGCCCGGCCGTAGCCGCTGGCACGTTCGCCGCGTTCCCGGATCAAGTCGACGCCCAGCGCAAACTCGATCCGAACCTGGACCACGAATCGCCGCTGCACGAATTGTTCGCCGACCAACTGGCCAGCGCCGACCTGGTCATCCTCAACAAGGCCGACCTGATCAGCCCGGAAGACCTGGCCCGCGTGCGCCTGGAAGTCGCCGAAGAACTACCGCCAGCCGTTAAAGTTATCGAAGCCAGCAGCGGTCGCGTGCCACTCGACGTGCTGATCGGTCTCGGCGCCGGCTCCGAAGAACACATCGACAGCCGCCACAGCCGTCACGATCATCACCACGAAGGTGAAGACGATCACGATCACGACGCCTTCGATTCGATCTCGATCGAGCTGCCACAAGCTGACGAAAGCCTGCTGATGGACGCGCTGACTCAACTGGTGGTCAAGCACGGCATCCTGCGGGTCAAGGGTTTCGCGGCGATCCCGAACAAGCCGATGCGCCTGCTGATCCAGGGCGTGGGCACGCGCTTCGACAAGCACTTCGACCGCCAATGGGGCGCCGAAGAAGCGCGCACCACGCGTCTGGTGCTGATCGGCCAGGAACTGGACGCCGCTCAACTCGAAGCGCAACTGCGCGCCGCGCTCAGCGTTTAAGCCATGCACCTGCTCAGGACCCAGCCCGGCGGTTTCGTGTCGGATGACAACATTGCCGACCTTGGACAAACCCCCGCCGAACTGGTGATCCTTTGCAGCGGCGATTCCAGCCTGGCGCTGCTCGCCGAAGCCGCGCAGCAATTGCCCGACGACTACCCGAGTGTGCGCTTGGCCAACCCGATGCAGGTGCAGAACCATGCGTCGGTGGACTTGTATGTCGATGAAGTGCTGCGCCACGCCAAGGTGATCCTGATCTCGCTGCACGGCGGCATCGCTTATTGGCGTTATGGTGTCGAGCGGCTGGTCGAACTGTCTGAACGCGGCGTGCAACTGATCCTGGTGCCCGGCGATGACCGCCCGGACCCGGAGCTCAGTGACCTCAGTACCGTGGGCGCGGAAGACCGCGATCGACTCTGGCAGTTTTTGCGTCAGGGCGGCATGGGCAATGCCCTGGATTTTTTCCGTTGCCTGGCCAATCGCTGGCTGGGTCGCGACTACGCCTGGGCTGAGCCGCAAACTCTGCCACGCACCGCGATCTACCATCCGCAAAAAAGCCCAGCTGAACTGAGTGATTGGCAAGCCGACTGGCAGGCCGATCAACCGGTGGCGGCGGTGCTGTTTTACCGCTCGCATTTGCAAGCGGCGAACACTGCTTTCATTGATGTTTTCTGTCAGCGTTTGCAAGCGGCCGGGCTGAACCCGTTGCCGATTGCGCTGGCCAGTTTGAAAGAGCCCGGCTGCCTGACGGTGGTCGAGGACCTGCTGGATGAAGTGGAAGCATCGGTGATTCTCAACACCACCGGTTTCGCCCAATCCAGCCCCGAAGCGCCGCACTTGCGACCGTTTCGCCGCAATATCCCGGTGATCCAGGCGATTTGTGCCCAGGACAACGAACCCGGCTGGCGCGCCAGCGAACAAGGCCTCGGCCCACGGGATCTGGCGATGCACATCGCGTTGCCGGAACTCGACGGGCGCATCATCAGCCGGCCGATCAGCTTCAAGGATCTGGCTTGGCGCAGTGAGCGCAGTCAGTCCGACGTGGTCTGCTACCGGCCGCAACCGGAGCGCATGGATTTCGTCGCCGAACTGGCGCGGCGCTGGATCGATCTGGCGCGGGTGCCCAATGGCGAAAAACGCATCGCGCTGATTCTCGCCAACTACCCGACCCGCGATGGTCGCATCGGCAACGGCGTCGGCCTCGACACCCCGGCTGCGGCGCTGAATATCCTGCGTGCGCTGTATAAAGAAGGCTATCCGCTGCCGGCCGAGTTGCCGGACAACGGCACCGCGTTGATCCAGCAACTGCTCGGCGGCATCAGCAATGACCTCGACACCCTCGACCAGCGCCCGTGCATGCAAAGCCTGGCGCTGGACGACTATTTGCTTATGTTCGACGCGTTGCCTGAGGCCAATCGCCAAGCGGTGCTGGAGCGTTGGGGCCCGCCGCAAAACGATCCGATGTTCCGTGGCGGACGCATGATGATTGCGGGGCTGCGCTTCGGCCTGACCTTCGTCGGCATTCAACCGGCCAGGGGTTATCAGATCGATCCGAGCGCGGTGTATCACGATCCCGATCTGGTGCCGCCTCACGGCTACCTGGCGTTCTACTTCTGGCTGCGCAACACCTATGGCCCCCACGGCGTGATCCACGTGGGTAAGCACGGCAATCTGGAATGGCTGCCGGGCAAGGGCGTCGGGCTGTCGGAAAACTGCTGGCCGGACGCGTTGCTCGGGCCGCTGCCGAACATCTATCCGTTTATCGTCAACGACCCGGGCGAGGGCGCCCAGGCCAAGCGCCGCACCCAAGCGGTGATCATCGATCACCTGATGCCGCCGCTGACCCGCGCCGAAACCTACGGCCCGCTGCGCAACCTTGAGCTGTTGGCAGACGAGTATTACGAAGCCCAACTGCTCGATCCACGCCGCGCCCGGGAGTTGCAGCGCGACATCCTGCAACTGGTGCGCGACACCCACATCGATCGCGAACTGCAACTCGACGAAAAACTCGACAGCGATGCGGATGCGGCGATCTGGCTGCCGCGCCTGGACACGTATCTGTGTGATTTGAAGGAATCGCAAATCCGCGATGGCCTGCATATTTTTGGTGAGTCGCCGACCGGGCGCTTGCGCATTGATACGTTGCTGGCGCTGCTGCGGATTCCTCGTGGCGATGGGCGTGGCGCGCAGTCGAGTTTGCTGCGGGCGTTGGCCAAGGCGTTCGCGTTAGGGTTTGATCCGCTGGATTGTGAGTTGGCTGAACCTTGGGTTGGGCCGCGTCCCGATGAACTGCAATCGATCAGCGATGAAGCGTGGCGCACGGCGGGGGATACCCGTGAACGGCTGGAGTTGTTTGCCGCACAGTTGATCACGCAAACTTCAGGCGATCTCGGTCCCTGTGGGAGCGGGCTTGCTCGCGAAAGCGGTGGGTCAATCGACATCGATGTTGAATGGTCAACCGATTCGCGAGCAAGCCCGCTCCCACAGGATCCCGGCTGGGTTGAAGTGCATGCCATCCTCGACAACCTGCGCGAAGTCGTCGCCCCACGCCTCGACGCCTGCGGCCCCGCAGAAATGCATGGCCTGCTCGACGCCCTCAGCGGTCGTTTCGTCCCGGCCGGCCCGAGCGGCGCACCCAGTCGTGGTCGCCTCGATGTCCTGCCCACCGGGCGCAATTTCTATTCGGTGGACGTGCGCAACCTGCCGACCACCACCGCATGGCGCATCGGTTTCCAGTCCGCCAACCTGATTCTCGAACGGCACTTGCAGGACCATGGCGACCACTTGCGTCAGCTCGGCCTCTCGGTCTGGGGCACGGCGACCATGCGCACCGGCGGCGACGACATCGCCCAGGCCATGGCGCTGATGGGCGTGCGCCCGGTGTGGGCCACCGGCAGTCAGCGGGTCGATGATTTCGAAATCCTGCCGATCAGTTTGCTCGACCGTCCACGAGTGGACGTGACCTTGCGTGTGTCCGGGTTCTTCCGCGATGCGTTTGCCAACCTGATTCGTCTGTTTGATGCGGCGGTACAAGCCGTCGCCGAACTGGACGAACCGGACGATCTCAACCCATTGGCCGCCAAGGTTCGCGCCGAGCGTGAAGCCTTGTTGGCGAGCGGTATGGATGAAGAAACAGCGCGGCGTCAGGCCGGTTGGCGGATTTTCGGGGCCAAGCCCGGTGCATATGGCGCGGGCGTGCAGGGCACCATCGACGGTCGCCTGTGGCAAAGCCGCGACGACCTGGCCGAGGTGTATCTGAACTGGGGCGGTTACGCCTATGGCGGTTCCGATGAAGGCACGGCAGCAAAGGAGCAATTCGCCCAGCGCCTGAGCCAGGTGCAAGCAGTGCTGCAGAACCAGGACAACCGCGAGCATGACTTGCTCGATTCCAACGACTACTACCAATTCCAGGGCGGAATGCTGGCTGCCGTGGAAAGCCTCAGCGGCGAAGCAGCGGCCAGTTATCACGGCGACCATAGCCAGCCCGACTTGCCGAAAATCCGCACGTTGAAGGAAGAGCTGAACCGGGTGATCCGTTCCCGGGCGGCGAATCCGAAGTGGATCGACGGCGTGAAACGGCACGGCTATAAAGGTGCGTTTGAACTGGCGGCGACGGTTGATAACCTGTTTGCGTTTGATGCGACCACGCAGTTGATCGACGATCACCAGTACGCGTTGCTGGCGGACGCGTACTTGCTGGATCCGGCGACCCGGGAGTTTGTCCGCGAGCATAATCCACATGCCTTGCGCGATATGACGGAGCGGATGCTTGAGGCGCAGCAGCGGGGGATGTGGAAGGAGCCCGGTGAGTATCGCGAGGCGCTGGAGAATTTGTTGTTGGATATAGAAGAAGACAGCTAACAAACTGAACCCTGTGGGAGCGGGCTTGCTCGCGAAGGCGGTGTGTCAGCCAACATCAATAGTGAATGACACACCGCCTTCGCGAGCAAGCCCGCTCCCACAGGGGAACATGTATTTACCCCGACCATGACCGAGTATTTAAGATGACCGACACCCCCCATTTCCCGCTCTCCGCCGTGGTCGGCGCCGACGACTTGAAGCTCGCCCTGTACCTCACCGCCATCGACCCGAAAATCGGCGGCGTGCTGATCGAAGGCCCGCGCGGGATGGCCAAGTCCACCCTGGCCCGTGGCCTCGCGGACCTGCTCGCCAGCGGCCAGTTCGTCACCTTGCCCCTGGGCGCCACCGAAGAACGTCTGGTCGGCACCCTCGACCTCGATGCCGCCCTGAGCGACGGCCGCGCGCAGTTTTCCCCCGGCGTGCTGGCCAAGGCTGATGGCGGTGTTTTGTACGTCGATGAAGTCAACCTGCTGCCCGATCACCTCGTCGACCTGCTGCTCGACGTGGCCGCCAGCGGTACGAACCTGATCGAGCGCGACGGTATTTCCCATCGGCATTCGGCGAAGTTCGTCCTGATCGGCACCATGAACCCGGAAGAGGGCGAACTGCGCCCGCAATTGCTCGACCGCTTCGGCCTGAACGTCGCCCTCAGCGGCCACACTGCGCCAGCCGAGCGTGGTCAGATCATCCGTAGGCGCCTGGATTTCGACAGCGATCCCCAAGGCTTCTGCGCTGAGTGGGAAAGCCAGCAACACGCACTGCGCGAACGTTGTCAGCAGGCACGCAGCCTATTGGCGAGCATTCCCCTTGATGACGCCGCACTCGCACACATCACCGAGCGCTGCTATGCCGCCGGGGTCGATGGTTTGCGTGCCGATCTGGTCTGGCTGCGAGCGGCCCGTGCCCACGCGGCCTGGCGCGGGGCAAGCGCAATTAGCGAGGAAGATATCGATGCGGTCGCCGAGTTTGCCTTGCGCCATCGGCGTCGCGAACATCCTCACGCGCCACCGCAACAAACGCCACAGTCACCGACTGCTGATAATTCCAACCCAAGCGAAGGCCAGGGCCAATGGGGCGAAATGCCCGCCCAGGCGCTGCCGGTCGGCGCCCGACGTGACGTGCCGAGCTGGCCAAAAAAGCCCTAGGCATTCGCCCTCGATCTGACGCGGGGGCGAATGCCAGACCCCGCGCCGGACGGTTGGACAATGGCCGCCAAGGTAAACGTCGTGCTGCCCCGCAAGGCTCGATCAACTGGCCGGGCACCTTGCTCAACGGGCGCCCGCGTAAGCATGACGATCTGCTGTTTCATCTGCGCACCCGTTCGGCCCACGAACTGTGGTTGGTGATCGTTGATGCGTCGGCCTCGACCCGGCGGCATCAGGCATTGAGCGATGCCAAGGGTTTATTGGCGCAACTGTTCGATGACGCCTATCGGCAGCGTGCGCGACTGGCACTGTTGACCGCCAGCGGCAATGCGCCGAAGTGGCAGGTGCAAGGTTTGAAGGCTTCCAGCGGTTTGCGCACCTGGCTGGATGGCTTGGGCGCTGGCGGCGGCACGCCGATGCTCGCGGCGCTGAACGAGGCGGGGCAGTGGCTGGCCGCTCGGCAGAAGCGCTTTCCGGCGGAACAACAGCGTTTGTTGCTGGTGACCGATGGGCGCTTGAAGGAATGGCCGGGGTTGCCGATGCTGGGATGTCCGGGCCTGCTGATTGATATCGAGCGCGGGCCGATTCGGTTGGGGCGGGCCAGGGTGTTGGCGGGTGAGTTGCAGGCAGAGTATCGGCATATTGATGATCTGATCTCGGGCTGAGTGCTTTGGTGTCTGGGCCGGCCTCTTCGCGAGCAAGCCCGCTCCCACAGGGAATCTTCGGTGCGACAGAGATCCAGTGTGGGAGCGGGCTTGCTCGCGAAGGCAGCGACTCGGTTTTGGATCATCAAGGCAAATCCGCATCACTGCCCTATGCTCAGCAGGCCAGCCATTCACAGGAGTGAACCATGCGCGTTCTAGCCGCTAACCTTCAGGACGATTTCCGCGTCAAAGCCTACGCCGGCACCAACGGCGTGCTGTTGGCCATGGACCTGGCCGAACCTCGCCGCAAAGGCTTGCTCGGGTTTGCCATCGAGAAACAGTCAGGCAGCAAACCCTGGCTGTTCCTGTTCAACAGCCTGACTTTCCCCGGCAAGGTCCACACCTTCGCGCAATACCACGCCACCCCGAGCGATATCGCGCCGCTGCAGAAATTTCGCTGGGCCGATTACGCGGTCAATCCGGGGACGACCCTGCATTACCGCGTCCATCTGGCCTACGGCACTCCCGATGCGCCGCAGCTGGGTGAATGCCTCGAACTCAGCATCACGTCCGACGACGGCCTGCCGCACAACCAGAGCGTGATCTTCAACCGCGCGGTGGCGGCGAGCCAGGCGTTCCAGCGCAAGTTTCCCGAGCTGGATGCGCAGATCAGCGTCAACCGCAACCTGCCCATCGAAGCCTGGCCGATAGCGGCGCAGAATTGGCTGGAGAACGGATTGCTCGGACGTTTGCTGGGGTTTATCCAGCGCGCCGTGGACGATCAATGGGCGCTGGACATCGCGATCTACGAGTATCAATTGCAGTCGATCGTCGACGCGGTGAACGCCGCGTTCGCCCGTGGGGTCAAGGTTCGGGTGCTGTATCACGCGCAGCCGAACGACGAAGACACCACGATGAACGAGGCCAGCCTGGAAAAAATCCCGGCGGCGAACAAGCGCGGGCGGGTCACTCACAATATCTTCCACGACAAATTCATCGTCCTGAGCAAACTGGAGGGCGGGGAGCATCGGCCGCAAGCGGTGCTCTGCGGCAGCACCAACTTCACGCCCAACGGCGTCTACCGCCAGGCCAACGTGGTGCATGTGCTCGATGATGCGCGGATCGGCGCCAGTTACCTGCAAACCTTCGAAGAGGTGTGGGCCAATCCGGCGGACGTCGGTGCGACGCGCACCTGGCTGACCAAGAACAATCCCATGGACCCGACGCAGCCGCTGTTCGCCGGATTTTCACCGCGCACCGGCCAGGGTGATTTGCACGAGTTTGTCGAGATCATCAACGGCGCGAAAAAGGACATCCTGTTCGTCACCGCGTTCGCCTTGCCCAACGACATCCTCAACGCGTTGCTCGGCCAGCCCCACGACGACATCCTGCGCTACGGCCTGCAAAACACCGTCAGCCGCATCACCGGTTTCCACGCCGACCGCAGCGCCGAATTCGCTGCCACGGC
Organism: Pseudomonas nunensis; assembly: GCF_024296925.1. NCBI lineage: Bacteria > Pseudomonadati > Pseudomonadota > Gammaproteobacteria > Pseudomonadales > Pseudomonadaceae > Pseudomonas > Pseudomonas nunensis. Next base: position 3,060,603 of record NZ_CP101125.1, on the reverse strand, counting down.
GCTGCTCAATACCGGGCTGGAAGGCTGGCTCAAGGAAAACATGAAAGGCCAGAAGGGCAACCTGCTGGTGCACACCAAAGCCATCGTCACCGACTTCACCACCGATACACCGACCATCATCAGCGGCAGCCACAACCTGAGTGCGGCGGCGAGTAACGGCAATGACGAGAACTACCTGATCATTCGTGGCGATACGGATCTGGCGGATCGATATGGGTTGGAGTTGCTGCGGTTTTATGAGCATTACCGGTTTCGGTATTTTGCGAAGAAACTGGCGTTGAAAGAGGTCTCGCCGTTGGCGGCGGATGACAGCTGGACCAATGATTATTATGTGGCGGGGGATTTGCGGGAGTTGTCCAGGTTGCGATTCTCTGGTCGATAGAATTCCCCCTGTGGGAGCGGGCTTGCTCGCGAAAGCGTCGTGTCAGTCAGCATTTATGCCAACTGACCCACCGCTTTCGCGAGCAAGCCCGCTCCCACAGGAAATCTTCGCAAGCCTTAACGAAACCAGTTAGTCCGCGCCAACTCAATCACTTCATCCCCACGCCCGCTCATCACAGCCTTGAGCATGTACAGGCTGAACCCCTTGGCCTGTTCCAGCTTGATGGTCGGCGGCATGGCCAGTTCCTGGGTCGCGGTGATCACATCCACCAACACCGGCCCGTTATGCGCCAGCGCCCGGCGCAATGCCGGTTCCAGGGCTTCCGATTCCTCGACCCGTATCCCCAGAATACCCATGGCATTCGCCATCGCGGCAAAGTCCGGGTTATGCAAATCCGTGCCAGTGTCGAGCAGCCCGCTGGACTTCATTTCCATCGCGACAAAGCCCAACGAGGCGTTGTCGTAGACGATGATTTTCACCGGCAACTTCAACTGCGCCAGGGAAATGAAATCCCCCATTAACATGCTGAAGCCGCCATCACCGGACAACGAAATCACCTGCCGATCCGGGAACGCAGCCTGGGCGCCAATCGCCTGAGGCATGGCGTTGGCCATCGAGCCGTGGTTGAACGAACCGAGCAGCCGGCGCTTGCCGTTCATTTTCAGATAACGCGCCGCCCACACGGTCGGTGTGCCGACGTCGGCGGTGAAGATCGCGTCTTCATCCGCCAGTTCGCTGAGCAGGCGCGTGAGGTATTGCGGGTGTATCGGCCGGCCCGGCGCGGACGGCTGGGCCAGATCATCGAGGCCCTGGCGCGCTTTTTCATAATGCTTGAGCGACGATTCGAGAAAGCTCCGGTCACCGCGATATGGCAGGCGCGGCAATAGCGCGGCGAGGGTTTCGCCAACGTCGGCGGCGATGCCCAGGTCCAGCGTAGTGCGGCGCCCAAGGGCTTCCGGGTTGTGGTCGATCTGAATAATGGTGGCGTCGGTGGGGTAGAACTGCCGATACGGGAAGTCGGTGCCGAGCATCACCAGGGTGTCGCAGTTGAGCATCGCGTGATAGCCGGAGCTGAAGCCGATCAACCCAGTCATGCCGACGTCGAACGGGTTGTCCCATTCCACGTGTTCCTTGCCGCGCAGAGCATGCACCACCGGCGCGCCGAGGGCGTCGGCCAGCGCCACCACTTGATCGTGAGCCCCGGCGCATCCGGCGCCGCACATCAGGGTCACGGCTTTGCTTTGGCTCAGCAATTCGACCAGCCGATCCAGGTCCTGCGGCGCGGGCAGGGTGCGCGGCTTGGACAGGGCTGGCCACGGCTTGAGGTTGTCTTCGACTTCCTGCAACGCCACGTCACCGGGAATCACCACCACCGCGACGCCACGATTGAGGATCGCGCTGCGCATCGCTCGGTGCAGCACCTGCGGCATCTGCGCCGGGTTGCTGACCAGTTCGACGAAGTGGCTGCACTCCTTGAACAGATCCTGCGGATGGGTTTCCTGAAAGTAGTCGAGGCCGACTTCCGAGGAGGGAATCTGCGCCGCGATGGCCAGCACTGGCACATGATTCTTGTGGCAGTCGAACAGGCCGTTGATCAAATGAAGGTTGCCCGGCCCGCAACTGCCGGCACACACCGCCAGTTCCCCGGTGACCGCGGCTTCAGCCCCGGCAGCAAATGCCGCGACTTCTTCGTGGCGCACGTGCATCCACTCGATGCTGTCCATGGTGCGCAGGGCTTCGGTCAGGCCGTTGAGGCTGTCGCCGGTCAGGCCCCAGATGCGTTTGACGCCGGCCTGTTCAAGGGTGGTTGCCAGCTGCTGGGCAATGGTAATTTTCGCCATGAATGAGGTGCTCCAGTAATCGATGAATTGTCCTCGGGGTTAAAAGAGGACAACTCAACAGCACCCATGACTCACTTGGATTTGCGCTTACTTGGCCAAACCCTCGCCCCGTACCAGCCGCCAAGGCACGAGGCTGCGTCTGGCCAGTAGCAGCTGCCGACGCACGAGCCTGCGTCGGGGTTGTAGCAGCTGTCGAGGTACGAGGCTGCGTCGGGGTTGTAGCAGCTGTCGAGGTACGAGGCTGCGTCGGGGTTGTAGCAGCTGTCGAGGCACGAGGCTGCGTCGGGGTTGTAGCAGCTGTCGAGGTACGAGGCTGCGTCGGGGTTGTAGCAGCTGTCGAGGTACGAGGCTGCGTCGGTGTTGTAGCAGCTGTCGAGGTACGAGGCTGCGTTCGGCTGCGCAGCAGTCGTGAAACCTGAGCACGCGGTTTTCCTGATACACCGCATCGCCTGATTTCACGACTGCTGCGCAGCCGAACGCAGCCTCGTGCCTCGACAGCTGCTACGAGCCGAACGCAGCCTCGTGCCTCGACAGCTGCTACGAGCCGAACGCAGCCTCGTGCCTCGACAGCTGCTACGAGCCGAACGTAGGTATGGCGGCGGCTACCCGCATCAAGTGGCCATCGCCTTTTTGTACTGGCGGGTGCGTCGGGCGATGTAGATCTGGTCGCGGATTAACGCCCACAGGGCTGAGACCTGAGGGCGGGGCTGATGCCCACGGCTCAGGCGGTGCAACTGGAATTTCACCACCGCCATGGTCGCCAGCGCGGCCAGGGGTTTGCGCTTCCAGTGGATCGGCGGCAGTTGCGGGTGGCTGTTCTTGCCTTCACGCCAGTGTTTGACCAGCTGTGGTTCAACCGCCATCGCGGTTCCGATCCCGGCCATGGCGATCCCGCTGTCGAGGACTTGTTCGACGATTGCCAGGCGACGGATGCCTCCGGTGACCATCACCGGCATGTGCGCCACGCTGGCCAGTTCGCCGGCCATTTCCAAAAAGTAGGCTTCTCGCGCCAAGGTCCGGCCATCACGCGCTTCGCCTTGCATCGCAGGGGCTTCGTAGCTGCCGCCGGACAATTCCAGCAAGTCTATCTGCTGTTCGTTGAGCCATTGGATCACTTGCCTGGCATCGTCGGCATCGAAGCCGCCGCGCTGGAAGTCCGCAGAGTTGAGCTTCACCGACACACAGAACTGCGGCGACACCGCGTTACGCACGGCGCTGACCACATCTAGCAGCAGGCGCGCACGATTCTCCAGGGAACCGCCCCATTGATCGGTGCGGCGATTGGTCAGCGGCGACAAAAACTGGCTGAGCAAATAACCGTGGGCCGCGTGAATCTGCACCCCGGTAAAGCCGGATTTTTCCGCCAGGACCGCGCTGGTGGCGAAGCGCTGGATCACCTCATGGATATCGCTCTCGGACATCGGTTTAGGCTCTGCGAACATCTTCGAGAACCCGCCCAGATCCAGCGCTACCGCCGACGGCGCCCAGGCTTGCTGGCCAAGATTGGCCATGGTCTGGCGCCCCGGATGGTTGAGCTGCACCCAGAACTGCGCGCCACCGGCCCGGCCAATCGTCGCCCATTGCCGGAAGCGTTCCAGATGCCGCTCATCTTCCAGCACCACGCCGCCGGGGCCGGTCATGGCGCGGCGGTCGATCATCACGTTACCCGTCAGCAGCAATCCGGCTTCGCCCTCGGCCCAGGCTTGATACAAGCGCAGCAATGCATCGGAAGGCGCCTGTTGCCGGTCCGCGAGGTTTTCTTCCATCGCGGCTTTGGCAATGCGGTTGCCGATGGTCTGGCCGTTGGGCAAATTCAAGGCTTGGAAGGGCGACATGGCTTGACTCCTCATCAGTAATGCGTGGAGGCTAAGCTTAAAGTTAACTTTAATGTCAAGCAGGCAAATGAGGCGCAGATGAAGATTGGTGAATTGGCTGAATTAAGCGGGTTCAATCCGTCGCGCATCCGGTTTTACGAGGCACAGGGATTGATCCAGAAAGTCGAGCGCCGGGCCAACGGTTACCGACATTACCCCGAGCAGGTGTTGCAGACGCTGTACCTGATCCAGTGTGCGCAGCAGGCCGGTTTCAGCCTCGAAGAGTTGAAGCTGTTGATGCCGGATGCAGCGACGGGTGAGTTCAAACACGATGAGCTGCTGGCGGGTTTGACGCGCAAGGTCGAGCAGATCGAAGAAATGCAGCAGCACCTGGCGCAGAGCAAGGCGAAACTGTTGGCGGTGATCGATGATATCCAGGTGAAACCCGAAGGCATGGGCTGCGATGCGAATGCCGAGCGGGTGCTTTCGTCGTTCAAACAGCAGCGCTGATTGCTGCATGGAGGGCCTCTTCGCGAGCAAGCTTCGCTCCTACAGGGGATCATCGTCGATTACAAATTCTGTGCCCACTGCAGATTCCCTGTGGGAGCGGGCTTGCTCGCGAAGGCGGTGTGTCAGGCAACATCGTTAATGACTGATCAGCCGCCATCGCGAGCAAGCTCGCTCTCACAGGGGATCATCGTCGAACACAAATTCTGTGCCCACCGCAGATCCCCCGTAGGAGCAAAGCTTGCTCGCGAAGAGGCCCTCCCATTCAACATCGAATCATGCCGTCAAACCCGCGCCGTTTCCGGCAAGTGCTTCGAAGGCGCTGGAATCGGATTACGCATCAACGTACCCACCACCAACGCCCCCAGCAGCGCCAATAACCCCGCAACCAACAGCAACAAACTGAAACCGCCAACAAACGCTTGCCGAGCCAACGGTTCAACCACACCGCGCGCGGCATCCGGCAACAAACCCAGCGCCGCTGTCATATCCCCGGCCACCACCCGCGAGGCGATACCGCGCGTTTGCTCCAGCCATTGCCCCGACAGACTATTACGCAGCAACAACTCGGTATGACTGGCCAGCAACGCGCCGTACACGCCGATGGCCAGCATGATTGCGCTGAAGCGCATGGTGGTGCTCATGCCCGACGCCATGCCGGCGCGGTCCCGTGGCACGCAGGCCATGATGTTTTTCTGCGTGTCGCCATTCAGCAGCCCGGCGCCGGCACCGGTCACGGCAATCGCCAGGGCAAAGGGCAGGTAGCCGCCGCTGTTGACCGCCCAGGCGCTGAGCAGATTGCCGCCGCCGACCAGCGTCAGCCCGGTGGCCATCAATGTCGCGGGAGCAAACCGGCTCGCCAGCCGCGCACCGATGCGCGGGCAGATCAGCATCGTCACGGCAAACGGCAACATTCCCAGTCCCGAGGCAATAGCCGAAAAGCCGAGGCCGTTTTGCAGGTAGAACGGCAGCATCGTCATCATCACTTGGGCGCAACCGGCGTAGGCGAACATCCCCAGTAGCGCGCCGATAAAGCGTGGATGCTTGAACAATTGCAGGTCAACCATGGGCCGCTGCTGCACCCGCTCGATCACTACGAACAACCCGAGCAACAGCGCGCCGCCGATCAGTCGTGCGTAAGTGAGTGGATTGCTCCAGCCGATGCGGTTGGCTTCGATCAGACCCCAGATCAGGCACAACAGACTCGCACTGAAGGCCAGGCTGCCCCACGGATCGAGGCGGGAGGATTGAGTGTCTCGGGATTCCGGCACGTTGCGCCAGACCATCGCCATCAGCAGCAAACCGACTGGCAAGTTCAGGTAAAAAATCCAGCGCCATCCGATGTACTCGGTGATCAACCCGCCCAGCATCGGCGCGGTCGTCATCGCCACGCCCATGCACGCGCCCCAGAACGCCCAGGCCTTGGCTCGCTCCACCTCGTCGTGAAAGGCATGGCCAATCGAGGCCAGTGCCGAGGTCAGCAGCAGCGCCGCGCCAACTCCTTTGATCGCCCGGGCAATGTCGAGAAACAGCGCATTCGGCGCCGCCCCGCACCCGAGGGAGGCGAGGATGAAAATACCCAGACCCCAGAGCAGGGTTTTCTGCCGGCCAAAGCGGTCGGCAATGCTGCCTGCTGGCAGCAACAATGCGGCGAAGGCCAGCATATAGGCGCTGACCACCCATTCGATGTCGGCAAAATTGGCACCCAGGTCCCGGGCGATGGTCGGCAGGGTGACGGCGACGATATTAGTGTCGAGGACAATCAGCGAACACACCCCGGAGGCGGTCAGCAGTGTCAGGCGCGGACTGACCCGGTTCATTAGGAGATTGCCTTTTGAGTAAGGTGTTTGACGGACATGGTTTCGGCTCTCTACTGTGGGTGCACCGAAAGCTTATCCCGGTCGCTATCAGGCTTTGTTAGCTGGCAGTCTGGACTTAATTACCTTTGAGCTAATCCTTCGATGGACATACGCCATTTCCGCTACTTTCTGGCCGTTGCCCGGCAGCGCAATTTCACCCGCGCCGCCGAACAACTGGGCATCGCGCCGCCGACTTTGAGCCGTCAGATCCAGGACATGGAAACCGAACTCGGCACTCGGTTGTTCCTGCGTCAGCAACGGGAAGTCAGCCTGACCGAAGCCGGCGCCGCGTTGGTGATCGAGGCCGAAGCCACGGTGCGCCAGTTCGAATTCGCCCAGCGCAATGCGCAACGTGCCGGACGTGGCGATATCGGCCATATCGAACTCGGTTACGTGGCCTCGGCGGTGTACTCGGGGCTGTTGCAAAAACAGGTGCAAGCCTTTAACCGCGAGTGCCCGGACGTCAGCCTGAATGTGCGGGAAAGCCCGATGGCGGCGTTGCCGGGCTTGGTGATCGAGGGCCGGTTCGATATCGGTTATGTCCGTTCGCCCATGACCTTGCCCGACGGGTTGGAGGCGATTCGGCTCGATGCGGAAGGCTTTGTGCTCGCCGTGTCGAGCGAATCCTGGCTGTGCCGCTTGCCGCAGATCAACCCGGCGCATTTGCAGAACGAGATCTTCGTCCTGCCGGAGCAAATCAACGGAACTTTGCAGGTCGCGGCCCAAGGTGGATTCGCGCCGAAACTGGGGGCGCAACCGGGCGGGTTGGTCGCGGTGATTGCGCTGGTGTCGCTGGGGCAGGGCGTGGCGGTGGTGCCGGAGTCGGTGGTCGGGCATGTCGGGTTGCCCGGGGTGGTGTACCGGCAGATTGAGGCGTGTGCGGCGAGTTCGTGGTTGTCACTGATTTATCGGCGGTTTGAGAAGTCGCGGGCGGTGAGCCGGTATATCGAGCAGGTTCGGAACAGCTAAGGCAAAAGCTTCGCGATCAAGCCCGCTCCCACAGGGGATTTGTGGTCACTGAAGATCCCCTGTGGGAGCGGGCTTGCTCGCGAAGGCGGCCTCGAAAATACCAATTTTCCAAATGGTTTACAGATCTTGTAATGATTTCCCGCTGTAGGAAAAGTCACCGCTCCCTGTACGCTCCAAGTCCTTTTTCCTTTCAGGACTTGCATGAACACCCTCTCGGAGCCTCCCAGTCAGCCCGTCATCTCGCGCATCTGCGCAACTCTGACGCACGCCAAACACCCGGTTTTCCGACCTCTGTCTATTTCTGTATCTACAACCTCACGGCACTCGCGCCGCACCTTGCCGTGCCCGGCATTCTGAATTCGCTGAACAGATCGAGACTTTTTTATGGAATGGATAGCTGACCCCACCGCTTGGCTGGGCTTGTTGACGTTGATTGTGCTGGAGCTGGTGCTGGGCATCGACAACCTGGTGTTTATCGCGATCCTGGCGGACAAGTTGCCGCCGCATCAGCGTGATCGTGCGCGGATCATCGGGTTGTCCCTGGCGCTGCTGATGCGTCTTGGCTTGCTGGCGAGTATTTCCTGGCTGGTGACGCTGACTCAGCCGCTGTTCGAGGTGTTCGACAAGAGCTTCTCCGGGCGTGACTTGATCATGCTGTTCGGTGGTGTGTTCCTGTTGTTCAAGGCCACCATGGAACTGCACGAACGCCTCGAAGGCCATGTCGGCCAACGGGCGAGCAATGCGGTTTATGCGATGTTCTGGCCGATCGTGGCGCAGATCGTGGTGCTCGACGCAGTGTTTTCCCTGGACGCGGTGATTACCGCCGTGGGCATGGTCGATGAGCTGGCGGTGATGATGATCGCGGTGATCATTTCCATCGGTCTGATGATCGTCGCGAGCAAGCCGCTGACCCGCTTCGTCAACGAACACCCGACGGTGATCATGCTGTGCCTGGGCTTCCTGATGATGATCGGTTTCGCCCTGACCGCCGAAGGCCTGGGGTTCCACATTCCCAAGGGTTACCTGTACGCGGCCATCGGTTTCTCGATCCTGATCGAAGTGTTCAACCAGATCGCCCGCGCCCGGCGCAAGCGCTCCATGCAGGGCCTGCGCCCGATGCGCGAGCGCACGGCGCATGCGGTGATGCGTTTGCTCGGTGGTCGCCGGTTGGCGGTGGAAGAGGTCGGCGAAGAGATTGCCGACCTGTTGGATAACGGTGAGGCGCCGAGTGAAGTGCTGTTTGACCGCCGTGAGCGCGTGATGATCAGCGGCGTGTTGCAACTGGCCGAACGGCCGATTCGTACTCTGATGACGGTGCGGGCTGACGTCGATCACATCGATCTGGCCGACGATGCCGAGACCATTCGTACACGCCTGATGCACTCGTCCTACTCACGCCTGCCGTTGATTCGCAATGGCGCGGTGGATGAGCCCCTGGGCTTCGTGCATAAAAAGGAACTGCTGAAAGAGTACCTGGCCGGCAACGACCCAGAACTTGAAGACCTTGCGCGCACGACCATCAACTTGCTCGAGAGCTACTCGATCCTCAATGCCCTGGAGCAGATGCGCCAGGCCTCGACTCACATCGCCTTCGTGGTCAATGAATTCGGCGACTTCGTCGGCGTGCTGACCATGACCGATATTCTTGAGTCGATCGCCGGCGAATTGCCGGACGCCAGCGAAATCGAAGGCCCGGATGTGGCTGAAGAGCAGGGCGGGTTCATGGTCAGCGGCGCATTGAGCCTGGCGCGGGTGCGGCAGTTGACTGGCTTCGGCGCTGAACCCACCGAGGATTACCAGACTTTGGCCGGGTTGGTGATGAGTGTGCTGGATCGGTTACCGATGATCGGGGACCGGCATGAACGGGATGGCTGGAGCATGACGGTGATGGCGGTTGAAGAGCGGCGGGTGGTGCGGGTGTTGTTGGTACGTATCAGCGGGTAATTTTGCCTTGGGTTTGAGGGCCTCTTCGCGAGCAAGCCCGCTCCCACACTGGATCCGCGGCGAGCACATTATTTGTGTACTCCACTGAATCCATGTGGGAGCGGGCTTGCTCGCGAAGGCTATCTGCCAAACAACACATCTCTCAAGCACCGACCAAGGACCGCGCCCGAGCCACCGTACACAAGCCACGCAACGTCCGCCGCAACCATCCCAAATCATGTCTCGGTTTTCGAGGCGCATAACGTGGCTTCACCTTTCCGATATGCGCCACGAAATCCGCCGCCAGCGTTTGCGCAGTCCCAATCCCCTTAATCTTCTTCAGCAATTTCCCATCCTTGTAAAACAGCACCGTCGGCGTCCCGGTGACATTCGGATGCCGGGGCGATTCACTGGTGTTCAACATATAAATGTCCGCCCGATGCCGATACGTCTCGGCAATCGCCCGAAACACCGGCCCGGCCTCTTCACAAGCAGCACAGTGTTGATTGCCGAAGTACAGAATCACCGGACGCCAGGTTTGCAGGGCTTTACGGTAGGTCGGGGCCAACGCCGTGGGACTGGTGGTCGAGCTCATTGAAATCTCCTTTTCACAACGATCATCGAAGGCTCGTTGACGTTAAAGGAGGGCGGAAGGTGGGTCTACTGTCAGAAATTACAGGTGGTGATTTCCTATATAGGCCCCGATTTACCTCGCTGCCTTACAGGAACCGCCTGACAGGAAACGCGGAAATCCGGAAGCGCATGACGTGATAGTTTTTAGGCATTCGTGAGAGATGACGGCCGGTGGTGTTGAACGGGATTTTTACGGCAAAAAAGGATGGGGCGATATGCGTATCAGAGTGCTATTTTGAGCACTTCTTAAAGCACTCTAAGGAAGAACTTCATGACACATATCGTGCTTTCGCAAGTTGTCGCGAGCATATCTGAACTAAAAAAAAACCCGATGGGCACAGTGGCGGCCGGCGGTGGGCTATCTGTTGCGATTCTCAACCGCAACGAGCCGGCGTTCTATTGTGTTCCAGCCAAAGAGTACGAGGCCATGATGAGTCGTCTGGAAGATTTGGAATTGATCGCGCTTTGTAAAGAAAGAGAAAACGACCCAACCGTAAAGGTTTCAATTGATGACCTATGAGCTGGAGTTTTCTGAAAAGGCCTGGAAAGAATGGAAGAAGCTTGGGGTAAACCTTAGGGAGCAGTTCAAAAATAAGCTACAGGAGCGCCTTGTCCACCCGCACGTGCCAGCAGATCGACTCCATGGGCTTGGGAATGCTTACAAAATCAAGCTGCGGAGCGCGGGGTATCGATTGGTTTATCGGGTGAAAGACGAGGTGCTGATAGTGACCGTAATTGCAGTGGGTAAAAGAGAACGTGGCGGTGTTTACAAAGATGCAGGCGAGCGATAGCGCATTTGGCTAGCCTTTTCCTAAAGGAGGATCATTCTTTTTTCTTGTTTGCCCGTCGAGTGCAACCCTGCACTGTATTAGTTCACCTGGGCTTCAATGTGAACCAAGTACCCGCGCTCTGTAGCCAACGGTAGCGCTCCCTAATCCCGTGCGTTCGGTAACGCTTTTCCCCTCCCATCACGCATCCCTCTGATTCAAAACACTTTTCAATCTTCCCAACATAGGCCTCCCGTCCTATGGCACACTTTCTGCTGTCTATTCCGTTGTTACACACCAACGTCCGGTATAACGGAATACACAACACTCTGGAGTGCTTGCCATGCATCGCCGACCTTCCTTGTTCAAAGCGTGTGTTTTTATCCTCGCGGCTTCGGCTGCTGCCATGGGTGTTGCCCAGGCGGCGGACAGCAAGCTCGATAGCGTGCTGGCCCGTGGCAAATTGATCGTGGGGACCGGCAGTACCAACGCGCCGTGGCATTTCCAGGGAGCGGACGGCAAGTTGCAGGGTTTTGATATCGACATCGGGCACATGATCGCCAAGGGCTTGTTCAATGATCCGAGCAAGGTCGAGTACGTGGTGCAGTCCTCCGATGCGCGGATTCCGAACCTGCTGACGGACAAGGTCGATATCAGTTGCCAGTTCATCACCGTCACCGCCAGCCGTGCGCAGCAAGTAGCGTTTACCCTGCCGTACTACCGCGAAGGCGTCGGCCTGCTGCTGCCGGCCAACAGCAAGTACAAGGAAATCGAAGACCTCAAGGCCGCTGGCGACAGCGTGACCGTGGCCGTGCTGCAGAACGTGTACGCCGAAGAACTGGTGCACCAGGCGCTGCCAAAAGCCAAGGTCGATCAATACGACAGCGTCGACTTGATGTACCAGGCCGTGAACTCCGGCCGTGCCGATGCCGCTGCCACCGATCAGTCTTCGGTCAAATACCTGATGGTGCAAAACCCTGGCCGCTATCGCAGCCCGACTTACGCCTGGAGCCCGCAAACCTACGCTTGTGCCGTCAAACGTGGTGATCAGGATTGGCTGAACTTCGTCAACACCGCGCTGCATGAGGCCATGACCGGCGTTGAATTCCCGGCTTACGCGGCGTCCTTCAAGCAATGGTTCGGTGTCGATCTGCCCACCCCAGCCATCGGTTTCCCTGTCGAATTCAAATGAAAACTACTGCGCTCAGAAATACTGCGTTGAAAACAGACTCGAAATGCTCATTGGCTAAAGCCAACTCCGCTTTCTCGCCTGTTTTCGCCTTGTCTTTCCTTCGCTCGCTACGTTTCCAATTTTAGGATGATGAGCGGGGCGGCTGCGAAAGCGCCCCCGTTCAAGGTACTGCTGACCATGAACTATCAGTTGAACTTTGCCGCCGTGTGGCGCGATTTCCCCAGTTTGCTGGCGGGGCTCGGTCTGGGCCTGGAGCTGGCGCTGGTGTCGATCGCCATTGGTTGCGTGATCGGCCTGATGATGGCGTTTGCTTTGTTGTCGAAGCATCGCGCATTGCGGGTGCTGGCGTCGGTGTACGTGACGGTGATCCGTAACACGCCGATTCTGGTGTTGATTCTGTTGATCTACTTCGCCTTGCCGAGCCTGGGCATTCGGCTGGACAAGATTCCTTCGTTCATCATCACCCTGTCGCTGTATGCCGGGGCGTACCTGACCGAAGTATTCCGCGGTGGTTTGTTGAGCATTCCCAAAGGGCAACGCGAAGCCGGGCTGGCGATTGGTCTCGGCGAGTGGCAGGTCAAGGCGTATGTCACCGTACCGGTGATGCTGCGCAACGTGCTGCCGGCGCTGTCGAACAACTTCATTTCGCTGTTCAAGGACACCTCGCTGGCGGCCGCGATTGCGGTGCCGGAGCTGACCTATTACGCGCGCAAGATCAATGTCGAGAGCTACCGGGTGATTGAAACCTGGATGGTGACCACAGCGCTCTATGTTGCGGCCTGTTACCTCATTGCCATGATGCTGCGTTACCTCGAACAGCGTCTGGCGATCCGCCGATAGGAGCCTCCCATGTACGAATCCCCAAGTTGGTTGCATGAGTTATGGGTGGCGCGTGAAGTCTTGTGGCAAGGCTTCCTGACCAGCGTGCAGTGTTCGGCGCTGGCGATTTTGCTCGGTACGTTGATCGGCATTGTCGCCGGTCTGGTGCTGACCTACGGCAACGTCTGGATGCGCGCCCCGTTTCGTTTCTACGTCGACCTGATCCGCGGCACGCCGGTGTTTGTGCTGGTGCTGGCCTGCTTCTATATGGCGCCGGCATTGGGCTGGCAGATCAGCGCGTTTCAGGCCGGTGCCCTGGGCCTGACGCTGTTTTGCGGTTCCCACGTCGCCGAGATCGTGCGCGGTGCGTTGCAAGCGTTGCCGCGCGGGCAAATGGAAGCGAGCAAGGCGATTGGCCTGACGTTTTATCAATCGCTGGGTTACGTGTTGTTGCCCCAGGCGCTGCGGCAGATCTTGCCGACGTGGGTCAACTCGTCCACCGAGATCGTCAAGGCTTCGACCCTGTTGTCGGTGATCGGCGTGGCCGAGTTGCTGCTTAGCACGCAACAGATCATCGCCCGGACCTTCATGACCCTCGAGTTTTATCTGTTCGCCGGTTTCCTCTTTTTCGTCATCAACTACGCCATCGAATTACTCGGCCGGCACATTGAAAAGCGGGTGGCTTTGCCATGACTCAGACTTCTACTGCACCAAACGGCCAGGCCCTGCTGGACATTCGCGGCCTGCACAAACAATACGGCAAGCTTGAAGTGCTCAAGGGCGTCGACCTGACCATGCAGCGCGGCAACGTTGTCACGCTGATCGGTTCCAGCGGTTCGGGCAAGACCACGCTGCTGCGTTGCGTGAACATGCTCGAAGAGTTCCAGGGCGGACAGATCCTGCTCGACGGCGAATCCATCGGTTATGACGAGGTCAACGGCAAACGCGTGCGTCACGCCGAAAAGGTCATCGCCCGCCATCGTGCCATGACCGGCATGGCGTTCCAGCAGTTCAACCTCTTTCCGCACCTGACCGCGTTGCAGAACGTCACCCTCGGTCTGCTCAAGGTCAAGAAGCTGCACAAGGATGAAGCCGTCGCGCTGGCCGAGAAATGGCTGGAGCGGGTCGGCCTGTATGAGCGACGCGATCACTATCCCGGTCAGTTGTCCGGCGGTCAGCAACAGCGCGTGGCGATTGCCCGGGCGATTGCGATGAACCCGAGCCTGATGCTGTTCGACGAAGTCACCTCGGCCCTCGACCCGGAACTGGTCGGCGAAGTGCTGAATGTGATCAAGGGCCTGGCCGACGAAGGCATGACCATGTTGCTGGTGACTCACGAAATGCGTTTTGCCTTCGAAGTCTCGGACAAGATCGTGTTCATGAATCAGGGCCGGATCGAAGAGCAGGGGCCGCCCAAAGAATTGTTCGAACACCCGAAATCGCCGCGACTGGCGGAATTTCTCAAGAACACCCGTTTCTGATTTTTTCAAAAGAATTTTCAAGCAGGAGAAACACTCATGAGCATTACTCGTTACGGCACCGGCAGCACCGCCGCTGGCGGTCAGCCGCGTCCTTTCGCCCGCGCCGTTGAAGCCGATGGCTGGCTGCACGTGTCCGGGCAGGTGCCGGCGCTGGACGGCGAGATCATCACTGGCGGTATCGTCGAACAGACCCACCAGACCATGAAGAACCTGATCGCGGTACTCGAAGAGGCCGGCTATGGCCTGGAAGACGTTGTGCGTGCTGGCGTGTGGCTGGAGGATCCGCGGGATTTCACAAGTTTCAACAAGGTCTTCTCCGAGTACTTCAAACCCGAACACGCCCCGGCCCGGGCCTGCGTGCAGGCGCACATGATGGTCGATTGCAAGGTTGAGATTGACTGCGTGGCGTACAAGAAAAAGGCTTGAGATGTGCGGTGACTGCTTCGCGGGCAAGCCTCGCTCCTACAGGGGAGTGCGGTTTCATGTAGGAGCGAGGCTTGCCCGCGAAGGCGCCCTAACAGTCACCACCGTACTCTGGTTAAACTCCCGGCACTTTTATGGGAACTGATGACATGACCGAAGACACCATCAAGCGCCGGGCACGTGGTCTGGACCGGGCGTTCGATATCCTCGATTTCCTCAAGGAAATCGGCCAGCCCCTGCGCCCGAACGAAATCGCCAGTGGCATCGGCAGCCCGAAATCCACGGTCTACGAACTGGTGGCCTCGCTGCTGGAACGACGCATCCTCGAACCCGTGGGCAAGGACGGTCACGTCTACCTCGGCCGCCAACTGTACTTCCTCGGGCAGGCGCACTTGCGCCATTTCGACCTGACCCGCGAGGCCGATCACGCCCTGCAGGAAATCGTCAGCCAGACCCGCGAAACCGCGCAGATGTGCCTGCTCAACGGGCGCAAATACACCGTGGCGCTGATGAAAGAGGGCGAGCGGCATTTCCGTATTTCCTCGGACATTGGCGAAAACGCGCCGATTCCCTGGACTGCGTCTGGGCGCCTGTTGCTGGCGCACTTGAGCGACGACGAAATCGTCGACCTGATCGACCACGACGACTTCATCCTGCCCAACGGCGACCGTCTGCCGCTGGAAACGTTTCTCCGGGAAATCCGCCAGGCCGGGATCGACGGGTTTTTCTCTTTCGATAGCGTCGCCGACACCTTCACCCATTGCTTCGCCGCCCCGGTCAAAGACCCCAACGGCGTGGCCATTGCGACCCTGTGCATCGTCGCCCCACGGGCGGATGCCAAGAACAATTACAACGACTATCGTCGGGTACTGATCGACAGCGCCAACAACCTGGCCCGACGTATCAACGAATAACAGCGGCTGCCTGCGGCCGCGAATGTAAGGAGTTCGAACATGTCTTCTGCCGAATCCACTGCTGCCGTAGAAAAAGGCTTTGCGCACACCGGTGCTCATCTGGTGCGCGACGTCAGCCTGCCGGCGCTGGTGTTGCACCGTGAAGCGCTGGAACACAACATCCGCTGGATGCAGGCGTTCGTCAGCAACAGCGGCGCGGAACTGGCGCCCCACGGTAAAACCAGCATGACCCCGGCACTGTTTCGCCGCCAACTCGACGCTGGCGCCTGGGGCATCACCCTGGCCAGCGCCACCCAGACCCGCGCGGCCTATGCGCATGGCGTACGTCGGGTGTTGATGGCCAACCAACTGGTCGGCACGCCGAACATGGCGTTGATCGCTGATTTGCTGGCGGACCCGACCTTCGACTTCCATTGCATGGTCGATCACCCGGACAACGTCGCCGACCTGGGGGCGTACTTCGCTTCCCGTGGCGTGCGCTTGAACGTGATGATCGAATACGGCGTGGTTGGCGGTCGTTGCGGTTGCCGCACCGAGGCCGAAGTGGTGGCGCTGGCCCAGGCCATCGCTGCACAACCGGCGCTGTCGTTGACCGGGATCGAAGGGTACGAAGGCGTGATTCACGGCGATCACGCGGTCAGCGGCATCCGTGAGTTCGCCGCTTCGTTGGTGCGTCTGGCGGTGCAGCTGCAGGACAGCGGGGCGTTCGCGATTCCCAAGCCGATCATCACCGCTTCGGGTTCGGCCTGGTACGACCTGATCGCCGAATCCTTCGAAGCCCAGAACGCCAGTGGCCGCTTTCTCAGCGTGTTGCGCCCCGGCAGTTACGTGGCCCACGACCATGGCATCTACAAAGAAGCGCAATGCTGCGTGCTCGACCGTCGCAGCGATTTGCATGAAGGCTTGCGCCCGGCGCTGGAAGTCTGGGCGCACGTGCAGTCGTTGCCGGAACCGGGCTTTGCGGTGATCGCCCTCGGCAAGCGCGACGTAGCGTACGACGCCGGTTTGCCGGTGCCGTTGTTGCGTTACAAGGCGGGTGTGATTCCGGCGGTAGGCGATGATGTCAGCGCCTGCAAAGTGACGGCGGTGATGGACCAGCACGCGTTCATGACCGTGGCAACCGGAGTTGAATTGCGGGTCGGGGACATCATTTCGTTCGGCACTTCGCATCCGTGCCTGACGTTCGACAAATGGCGCACGGGGTGCCTGGTGGATGAGCAGTTGCAGGTGATTGAGACCATGGAAACCTGTTTCTAAGGCTCCAGACCGAGGCGTGGCCTTCGCGGGCAAGCCCGCTCCCACATTTGGAATGCGTTTCCCTGTGGGAGCGGGCTTGCTCGCGAAGAGGCCCGCCCAGACACCACCGAACCGTGAGATTCCACACCCATGAACACCATCAACACCCTCGGCCCCAACACCCCGCGCATCGCGCTGATCGGCGAATGCATGATCGAGTTGCAGCAGCGCCCCGACGGCAGCCTGCAACAAAGCTTCGGCGGTGACACCTTGAACGCCGCCGTCTACCTGTCCCGGGAACTGGGTGAGGGCGGCACGGTGGATTACGTCACCGCCCTTGGCGATGACAGCTTCAGCGATGCCATGTGCCAGAGCTGGGCGGCCGAGAACATTGGCCTGGAAATGGTTCAGCGCTTGCCCGGTCGCTTGCCGGGGTTGTATTGCATCCAGACCGACGCCGCTGGCGAGCGCCGCTTTCTCTACTGGCGCAACGAAGCGGCGGTCCGCAGCTGCTTCACCACCCCGGCGGCCGCGCCGATTCTGGCGGCATTGCCGGATTACGACGTGCTGTATTTTAGCGGCATCACCCTGGCAGTCCTGGGCGAGCAAGGTCGGGAAAAGTTACTGGAAACCTTGATCGAAGCCCGGCAGCGGGATGCGCGAATCGTGTTCGACAACAACTACCGACCACGTTTGTGGGCCTCGCTGGAAGAAGCTCGGGCGGCGTATCGCAGTGTGTTGCCGTACGTGGACCTGGCGTTGCTGACGGTCGATGACGAACAGGCGCTGTTTCACTTCTCCGATGCGAACGCGGTGTTTGAAGCTTACGCGCAGATCGGCACGCCGGAAGTGGTGCTCAAGCGTGGCGCCGAGGCGTGCTTGATTCGCTGTGATGGCGAGTCATTCGAAGTGCCGGCGCAGAAGGTCGAGCGCGTGGTGGACACCACGGCGGCGGGGGATTCGTTCAGTGCGGCGTACCTGGCCAATCGGCTCAAGGGCGGCAGCCCGGTAGAAGCGGCAGAGGCGGGGCATCGGTTGGCGAGTCGAGTGATTCAGATACCCGGGGCGTTGATCCCGAGGTAAGCGGAGAATGGCCGTTTGCTGCGCAATCGGTTCGCGAGCAAGCCCGCTCCCACAGGAGATCGCATATCCATGTGGGAGCGGGCTTGCTCGCGAAGGCGCCCTAAAGCAAACCTCTCAATCCCGATAAAACACCTGCACCAGGTGATACCCGAACTTGCTCTTGATCGGCCCATGCACCACTCGCAGCGGTTTCTTGAAGATCACCGCATCGATCACCCCGACCATCTGCCCCGGCCGCACTTCGCCTAAATCGCCGCCGCGCTTGCCGGACGGGCAGGTGGAGTACTTTTTGGCCAGCACATCGAAGGCTTCGCCCTTGGCGATGCGTTGTTTGAGCTGCTCGGCTTCTTCCGAGGTTTTCACCAGAATATGGCGGGCTTGAGCTTTCATTGAGGCAGACCTTGTAACGGTGGTGGCTATGTTGGAGCCAGCGGGGGCGCGCGATTATGCCTTAACTCACTCCGGTTGGCCGATCATCGTGCGAATCTTGTTGGCTAGCAGGTCGATGGAAAACGGTTTGGCCACCATGTCCATGCCTTCCTCCAGGAAGCCCTGGCGCTCGGCGGCTTTCTCCGCGTAGCCGGTCATGAACAGCACTTTGAGGTTCGGCCGATGCTGGCGGGCGATTTCCGCCAGTTGTCGGCCATTCATCCCTGGCAGCCCGACATCGGTTACCAACAAATCCACGCGCAGGTCGGATTCGAGCAAGGGCAGGGCAGCCCTCGCGTCTTCGGCTTCATGGGCGTGGTAACCCAGCTCATTCAGTAAATCGAGCACCAGCATGCGCACAGCCGGGTCGTCTTCCACCAGCACCACGGTTTCACCGGCAATCGCCGACGGTGCTTCGCCGGTGACTGGCATCAAGGTGTCCTGCGGCGCGCCGAGGTGCAGGCGCGGCAAGTACAGACGTACGCAAGTGCCCTGGCCCGGCACGCTGTCGAGGCTGACATGCCCGCCCGACTGCTGGGCAAAGCCGTAGATCATCGACAACCCGAGGCCCGTGCCCTGGCCGATGGGTTTGGTGGTGAAGAACGGATCGAACGCCTTGGCCAGCACCGATGCGGACATGCCGGTGCCATTGTCGCTGACGGCAATCATCAGATAGTCCCCGGCCTTGACCGACTCCAGAGGGGTGAGGTCGTTGCCGTCGAGGTAAACGTTAGCGGTTTCGATCAGCAGCCGACCACCGTCAGGCATGGCATCGCGGGCGTTGATCACCAGGTTCAGCAAGGCGTTTTCCAGTTGGCTGACGTCGGTGCTGACCGGCCACACCTCGTTCGCCAATTGCAGCTTGAGTTCGATATGGTCGCCCTTGGTACGGCTGAGCAGGTCTTCCAGGGAATGAATCAGGTCATTGGCGTTCAGCGGCTTGCGGTCCAGCGACTGGCGCCGGGAGAACGCCAGCAGGCGATGGGTCAGGGCTGCCGCGCGGTTGGCTGAGGACACCGCCGCTTCGGTGAACCGGCCGATCTCGGCGGTGCGTCCGTCGGCGATGTAGCGCTGCATCAGATCGAGGCTGCCGATGATCCCGGTGAGCATGTTGTTGAAGTCGTGAGCGATACCGCCAGTGAGCTGGCCGACCGCTTCCATTTTTTGCGCATGCCGTAATGCGTCTTCAGCGCGCTCACGTTCGAACATCTCGTTTTGCAGGCGCTGATTGGCTTCGGCCAGTTGTTGAGTGCGGGCGATCACTCGTTCTTCGAGGGTTTCATTGAGGTTGCGCAGAGCTTCTTCGGTCTGTTTGCGCTCGGTTTCGTCGATCACGAAGATGTAAAAACCGTTGACCGAGCCATCCGCGCCGTGGCGCGGCAGGTAATTCATCAGAGCGCTGCGGATGCTGCCGTCACGGTGCGCGGCATCGATGCTGAAGCAGCAAGGCTTGCCCGCCAGCGCTTCGGCGATGTGCTCGGCGCGCAGGCCGTAGGCTTCTTCGCCAAGCACTTCACGGATGGTTCGGCCGAACAGCTCTTGGGGTGTCAGGCCGTACCAGTCGAGGTACGCGGCGTTGTTCAGGCGAAAGCGTTCCTCGCGGTCCACGTAGCTGATCAGGATCGGCATCGCGTTGATGATCAGCTGCAACTCGGTCTGGCTCTGGCGTAGCGCCTGTTCGGTGTGTTTGCGTTCGGTCAGGTCCAGGGCGGCACCGAGGAAGCGCGTCGGCCGGCCGTGGTGGTCCTTGTAGCAACGCCCCCGGGCAAACACCCAGCGCAACTCACCATCGGGTTGCAGCAAGCGATATTCCTCGGCGTATTCGGTGCCGTGGGTGATGCAGTGCTTGATGCTGCGCGCCACCATGCCTCGGTCTTCCGGGTGCACGCCGTGCAGGTATTCGCTGATCGGCAACTGGCTGGCCATCGCCGGATCAACGCCGTGCAACTGCGCGAAGTGGGCGTCGGCGATGAAGCGGTCCTCGCCAATGTCCCAGTCCCAGGTGCCGACCGCATCGGTGGCGGCGAGCGCCAGTTGCAGGCGTTGTTCGGTTTCGTGTTGGGCCTTGAGACTGGCGGCGGAGCGCTGTTCGAGTTCGAGGGCGATCCGTCGTCGCTCGTTGGTTTCGATGGCCGTGACCAGGATCCCGGCCACCTCGGCGTGTTCATCGCGAATCGGGCTGTAGGTCAAATCCAGCCAGAAGTCGGAATCCTGCCCGTCGCGCTGCAAGGTAAAGCGCTGTTCGCTGTAGGTCCGCACCTGGCCTTGTAGGACGGCGCTGTAGATTGGGTCAGTAAAGTCTTTTAATTCGGGCCAGATCAGGTGTGTCGGCTGTCCGAAAGCGTGCGGATGCTTGCTGCCCGCCAGCAGCGCGAAGCCGTCGTTGTAGATCTGCGTGAGCTGCGGGCCCCACAGCAAGAGCATGGGCATCGGCGAATGAATCACGATGTCCACCGCGGTACGCAGGCTCTGCGGCCAGGCACTGGCGGCGCCCAGGGGGCTGCGGCTCCAGTCCAGTCGGGCGATCAGGGCCTGGGCATCGCTGCCGGTCGGTGATGCGTTCATCAAGATGTCCTGCACGTCAGTCGGTGTGGCTACGTCTACTATCCTTGCAAGGCAGTAGACGCTGGATGGTCCGATGGGTCACGGTATCGGGCCATATCCGTTCATTGAATGCTTCGCGGGTGCTTTTTGCCATGGAAATCGATTTATTGTTGCGGCAACTGGCCAGCCAGGAGGGCTCCGATCTTTACCTCTCCACCGGCGCGCCACCCAGTGCGCGGTTCGATGGCGTGCTCAAACCCTTGTCCGAACAGCGGTTCAAACCGGGGGAAATCGCGGCCATCGCCGAGTCCATCATGGACGCCGAACAGCGTCTGGAGTTCGATCGGGAACTGGAAATGAACCTGGCGATCTCCCTGCCAGGGGTCGGACGCTTTCGGATCAACCTGTTCAAACAACGCAATGACGTGTCGATTGTCGCGCGTAACATCAAGCTCGACATCCCGCGCTTCGAAGACCTCAACCTGCCGCCGGTGCTGCTCGAAACCGTGATGCTCAAGCAAGGCCTGATGCTGTTTGTCGGCGCCACCGACTCGGGAAAGTCCACCTCCCTGGCGGCGCTGATCGATTACCGTAACCGCCACAGCAGCGGCCACATCATCACCATCGAAGACCCGGTGGAATATATCCATCGGCACAAAAAGTCGATCATTAACCAGCGTGAGGTCGGCGTCGATACCCGCAGTTTTCATTCCGCGTTGAAAAACACCCTGCGCCAGGCCCCGGACGTGGTGCTGATCGGTGAAATCCGCGACCGCGAGACCATGGAGCACGCGTTGACCTTTGCCGATACCGGTCATCTGGTGATCTCCACCCTGCACGCGCACAACGCCAACCAGGCGCTGGACCGCATCATCAATTTCTTCCCTCAGGAGCGTCGCGAACAATTGCTGCACGACCTGGCCAACAACCTCAAGGCGTTCGTTTCGCAGCGTCTGGTGCGCACCCGCGACGGCCAGCGCCGGGCGGCGGTGGAGGTGATGTTGGGGACGCCGACCATTGCCGATCTGATCCGGCGTAATGCGTTTGATGAACTTAAAGGGATCATGGAGAAGTCGGTGGAGTTGGGGATGCAGACATTTGACGGGGCGCTGTACGCGTTGGTCGTGGAAGGTGCGATCAGTGAGGAGGAGGCGTTAAAACATGCTGATTCAGTGAATAACTTGCGGTTGCGCCTGAAGTTGCATGTCGAAACGTTACCTGACCAACCAGGCTCTGCGGGAGAGTGGGGGCTGGTGGATTAAGCGTATTTATTAGTTAAGCCCATGGCATTTTAAGTGGCGCAGTGGCGCAGGCGACCGCTATTCATTGTCCGTTGAAACGCTATCTAATAGAAGATGGCTTGAGGGTTTTTCTGTTGTGGGCAAGTATCTTGCTCTCAATAATTATGCCGGCAGAAAGTTGGTAGGAAGATCCTTGATGATAACCAGAAATAAACCGAAGGCTGTTGGCTCGGTTGCTGCCCAAACACATAACCTGCGCATGAGTGAAGATGCTTTCGAGAAGCAACTGTTATTGGCTGAACTGCAAGAACTTGTAGAGAAACATGGAGGTGTCGATACCCGGTTGGTCGATTTGGATAACATGCCTTTTCAATTGCGTGTGGGGTCCTCGCTTTATCAGGCGCACACCCCGGCCAAAGTTCTGTTGGAAGAAATGCTGAAGTTCAAGTCGATGATCGGGGTACACGCGCGCTATCGAACTAAAGAAACAGATGAATTCTGCATCACCGGGCGTGGCGAGGTCATTGTTTTCGCTGGTCAGGATAAACACGACATTACGCAAAGGCTGGATGCCGATCCGAACGCTATCGAGCGAATCCGTTTATTGGCCGGGTTCGCCAAGGTGACGGGGGAGTTCGTGTGGGACTCTGATGAAGTGGTGTTGTCCCAGTGGTTGAGGTTTCACGACCTCTATGTGCCAGCGACAATCGCCGGGGTGAAGAATCTGATTGCCTTCCTGACACTGGAATTGCCGGATGTTGAGCCGCTCGGTAATTATTGGGGGCAGCTCGTCGCTGAGGATGATTCGTCGGCCGTATTAACCGATGAAGAAATACAAAGAGTCAGGGCGCTCACAGCGAAGACGCTTTCTCAAAAGGGAAGGCTACTTGAAAAGTTGTACTCTGAAAGTGTGAAAGCGTTACCAGACCCATATGACCCGCAGGCGGCCAGCCGGTTGATCAAGGAAATGTTTCTCCACTCCACGTCCCAGGCTCTCGCGAAAAAATACATCAGCGAGTTGCAATGGTATGGCGCTGGCCCGGATGAAAACGTTACCGCCGAAGACCTTGCCCAAATACTCGTTACTGCAGTCCTTCTTGATCTTGATCATCACAGTGGCCGGGACTCTCGGCGGAACCACATCTGCGGCTACGATCTTTATCAGCCTGCGAATGCTGATTTACCATACTTTCTGATTCTTGATGATCTTGAACGTTATCTGCTGAGCAATCAGATTGTTTCAATGAGGCTCTCGCGGTTGGCGATTCATCTGCTATTGGCTAAAGCGGCACCGGAATTCCTGGTCAGGGATATCCCAGATCAATTGCTGGTCGGCTCGGTGGGCTGGGTGAGTTTTTGCAGTGCCGTGGCAACCCTCGAACTGAAGTCGCCGGGGAGCTCGCAATCGATGACTTATGATCAAGTAATGGCATTCGCCGGGATCGAGCCCGTCGGCCCGTGGATTGAAAAGCTCCAAGGGTTGGCGGCGATCCCGTCCATTATCGATTGGGGCCTGATCAATAAACTGATTACCCATGAGCAGTTAGCCGAGTCCGAAAAAGATACGTCGATCGTCGCAGTGACAGCCTATGACGGATACGCGACTTCGATTGCTCAGGCAGCCGAGACATTCTCGACAGTGATGCCTTCTCGCAAGCAGGTTGCTCTGAAAGCGCTGGAGGATGCTGCACCGGGCTTTAATCTTGAGGAGCGTTCACTTTTTACCCGCAAGGACAGGGACTACAAGCAAGGCACCAATACGCGAAACTGGTCCTCCCGTCCTGATGAACAACCGAACTCGATTTACCGCCCGACCGGCCATCCGCTATCAATGGTCGATGCACACATTAGCGGGTATCTGGTCGGTGGTAATTGGGACAAGCTTAACGGGGAGAGTATTTTTAAAACCTGGCCGGGTTTATCCGGACTGGACAATGTAGATGTTGAGTTTGACCGAGTGCTGAAGGCGCATTACAGCAAAATGAACAGTGCGCACGTCACGATAATGAAGTTGGCGATGTCTTCTATGATGGACGCCGACCGTGTTGTTTTCCAAAACAGCAAAATCGGTTTTTTTACGCTGCGTCCATCCGTGGCGAAAAATCATATTCCCGAGGTGACTTCCGGCCTGGTAGGCAGTAGTACGCCGGGGCGAAATTATCTAGCGGAAACCCAAGCGGAGAAGGACGCTGCTACGGGGCGCTATGGCGTGGTGATGTGCGCCTTCCACGGCAATGATCAAATTACCTGTTATGAAGTTTTCATTCTGCTGGGCAAGTGCCAAAAAAACCCGGAGTTGGGCGCACTGATTGGAAGAACACAAAAAATGCGCACCGCAGCCAGAGTGGATTTTTCCGGCGATATGTCAGAGAAAACACGGGCAATCCCCACAACTGCGGATATTCCTGTTGATATCAGGAATTACACCCACGGTGTGCATAGCAACATTAAGGTCTACAGCGCAGCGGTAATCGAAAAACTCGGCGAAATTGCAGGGCCGAACATTCGTGTTTCGCGCGGACATAGCATCTACAAGAATTACGCAAGCGAACAGTTTGACAAAATCGCGACGTTTATCGTGAAGAACCGTCCGCTGGTGACCTACGAAGAGCTTAAGGAAATTGCCACAGAATTGACCTGGATGGAGGAGAAGATCCTCACTCAGAAGGCGCAGACGGAATTTCTTGTCAATTTGATCGTGCCGTTCAAAAGCTGCATTGAGGACTTGAGTTCTGGCGATAAAAATCGGGTAGCCGACGGGGCTTTTGGCTGCATCATGGATACCCTTGCGCTGTTCGGTACAGCGGTAGGTGTCGTAAGCAAAGTCATGAGCGTCGCCGCCAGAAGTGTTTCGATGACGTCCAAAGTTGCCAGCCTGGCGAAATTCGCCATCACCACGACTATATCGATGTTCAATCCTCTGGATGGGGCGGGAACGGTTGGGCGAAGCGCGGGGAAACTGTTTCACAAAGGCTCCTTGAAGTTAGGCGCTGGCGTTCTTCAAACGTTTGAAACCGCGACCTTCCAGCTACGCAAAATTGCGGGTAGCGCCCAATCTTATGATCTGATCAAGGCTGCCGATTATTCACACATCGGCCAAGGTCTGTGGCGCCCGCTGGAGAATGGCGGCGATGCAGTGAGTATTTGTGCGATTGCCCGAAAGGAGCGTTGGTTTGCCATGAATCGACTGGGTAAACCATGGGGGCCGAAACTGAAACGCTTTGACTTCACACAGTCGCTCAGCGTACCCAGGTTTCACAAACTATTGCCTGCGGATTACACCCATTTGATTCTGCGCAAAAGTTTGCCAATTGCCCGTTCTAAGATCGCCAATGCGTTGGTGACATTGGGCGAACACTCCAACAGTCTGGACACCAATCTGGTGATCGGGTTGTTGTTTGGCAGTACGGCAAAGGGGCGAGATCAGGCGCTGAATTTCCTGAAAGTAGTCAAGACTGACTTTGATGGTTTGTCCGGCAGAAACTTCGTCTTGGCAGCGGTAAAAGATGACATCACCACGGCCTCCCTCATGCCAGTGGAATACAAGGCATGGAAAAAAGACGGCGCGGTTGCCGGGGTAGATCAACCGGTGATTACCGTCTACAGCGACAACCTGAATGATCATTTTTACCGGGAAAAGCTCAACTACGAGGTCATCGCCATCGATCTGGTGCATGAAATGTTCAGGGGCGGGCCAGACGCGAAAGGTTTGAGCTACGCACTCGACCCGCAGACAAAGAGTCAGGACACTTATCAATTGAATGTCGCGCCGTTACTGAATCTTGCCTTGGGCGAACTTGCGATTTCGTTAGAGTCGCCAGTACAAAAACATGACAGTGCCAGGTCTCTGGAAAATGCGGACACCTTCAGTCTCGCGGTTGTGTTGTTCGACCAATTGATGACCGATAAATCAAGGTTTTTGCAGAACACCCGGATCATGTCTGCCGCTGTCGGAAAACGTCGCAGCGGCCCTATAGAGGGAGAGGTTCTGATCAGCCTTTGATCCCTTTTGACGGCTATTAGTCGACCAACTCCGGTCGATCCCGAAACTGCTCCAGCGCTTCGGGATTGGCCAGTGCATCGGTGTTTTTCACGGGCTGCCCATGCACTACATTTCTCACCGCCAACTCCACCACTTTGCCGCTGATGGTGCGCGGAATGTCCGTCACGCTGAGGATTTTCGCCGGCACATGCCTCGGTGTTGTGTTGGCACGGATGACTTGGCGGATCTGCTGCTCTAATGCTTCATCAAGCGTGACGCCATCCTTCAGGCGCACAAACAGCACCACCCGCACATCATCCTGCCATTGCTGACCGATCGCCACGCTGTCCTGCACCTGCGGCACTTTCTCGACCTGACGGTAAATTTCCGCCGTGCCAATGCGCACGCCGCCGGGGTTGAGTACCGCGTCGGAGCGGCCATGGATCAGCATCCCGCCGTGGGGCAGTTGCTCGGCGTAGTCGCCTTGGGCCCAGACGCCGGGGAACTGGCTGAAGTAAGAAGCGCGGAGTTTTTCGCCCGTAGGGTCATTCCATAAACCGATGGGCATCGCCGGAAAGTGCCGGGTGCACACCAGTTCGCCTTTTTCGCCGATCACCGGTTGCCCGGCGTCGTTCCAGACCTCCACCGCCATCGCCAGGCTTTTGCCCTGGATTTCCCCACGGCGCACCGGTTGCAACGGATTGCCGACCACGAAGCACGAAACGATGTCGGTGCCGCCGGACATCGAAGCCAGGCACACGTCGGGTTTGACGTCACGGTAGACGAAATCGTAACTCTGCGGTGACAGCGCCGAACCGGTGCAGAGCAGCGTTTTGAGGCTGCTCAGGTCGTGGCTCTGGCGAGGTTTCACGCCATTGCTTTCGAGGGTCGCAAGGAACTTGGGGCTGGTGCCAAAGACGTTGATGCGTTCGTCATCGATCAGGTCGATCAAGCGCTCGGGGCCGGGATGAAACGGTGAGCCGTCGTACAGCACCACGGCACTACCGACAGCCAGGGCCGACACTAGCCAGTTCCACATCATCCAGCCGCAGGTGGTGTAGTAAAACAACCGGCTGCCGGGGCCGAGGTCGCAATGCAGGCCGTGTTCCTTGGCGTGTTGCAGCAGCACACCGCCGGTGCTGTGGATGATGCATTTCGGCACGCCGGTGGTGCCGCTGGAATACAGGATGTACAGCGGATGGGCGAACGGCACGGGGACGAAATCCGGCTCGCCGCCGACGTCGTAGAAATCATCCCACAGCGTCACATTGGCCTGGGTGTGGAAGTCTTGAATGTGCGCGTGGGGCCGGGCGTAAGGCACCACGATCAACTGTTGCAAGGACGGCAGGCGTTCGAGGATTTCGTTGACCTTGGCTGTCTGGTCGATCTCCTTGCCGGCATAGCGATAACCGGCACAGGTGATCAGGACCTTTGGCTCGATCTGACCGAAACGATCGATCACCCCTTGGGTGCCGAAGTCCGGTGACGAACAGGACCAGATCGCTCCGAGGCTGGTGGTGGCCAGCATCGCCACCAGGGTTTGCCAGGTGTTGGGCATGCACGCCGCGACCCGGTCGCCGAGGCCGACGTTCGCGGCTTTCAGGCTGTTCTGGAACCCGGCGACATTGCTGGCCAGTTCGGCCCAGGTCAATTGCTCGCGCTGACCGTTTTCCGCAATAGCAACCACTGCCACAGCATCGTCGCGACGACGCAGGAGATGCTCGGCGAAGTTCAGGGTCGCGCCGGGGAACCATTCGGCGCTGGGCATCTGCGGGCCTTCACGCAGTACCGCGTCGGGCTGGTCGTGGAAGCGGATGTCGAAGAAGTCAACGATGGCCTGCCAGAACGCTTCGCGCTGATCGATAGACCATTGGTGCAGGGCAGGGTAGTCGTCGATCTTGAGGTGATGACGTTGATTGACGAAGCGCCGAAACGCCTCCATGCGGGTTTTGCCGATGCGTTCGGCGCTGGGTTGCCACAAAACGTCTGACATAAGTGTCCCCTTATCTTTCTTATTGCACGCATGGCTCTTGTGGCGAGGGAGCTTGCTCCCGCTCGGCTGCGCAGCAGCCGCAAATCCGGTGAATGCGACTTGTCTGTTGAATCACCTGCTCAGGTTTTGGGGCGGCTCCGCCACCCAACGGGAGCAAGCTCCCTCGCCACAGGGGTCCAGCCGGCGAATTACTGCGCCAACCACCCACCATCAATATTCCACGCCGCGCCACGCACCTGGCTGCCGGCCTCGCTGCACAAGAACAGCACCAGTTCACCCAACTGCGGCGGGGTCACGAATTCCAGGGACGGCTGTTTCTCCGCCAACAAATCATGCTGCGCCTGCTGCGGGTCGATCCCGGTGGCCGCGCGATCGTCGATCTGCTTTTGCACCAACGGCGTCAACACCCAGCCCGGGCAGATCGCATTGCAGGTCACCTGGGTGGTCGCGGTTTCCAGGCCAACCACTTTGGTCAACCCGATCACCCCATGCTTGGCGGCGACGTAAGCCGCTTTGCCCACCGAACCGACCTGGCCGTGAACCGAAGCAATGTTGATGATCCGGCCCCAGTTCTTGGCGCGCATACGCGGCAGGCACAGGCGCGTGCTGTGAAACACCGACGACAGGTTGATCGCGATGATCGAATCCCAGCGCTCCAGCGGAAAGTCTTCCACCGCCGCCACATGCTGAATTCCGGCGTTGTTGACCAGAATATCCACGCCACCGAACTCACGCTCCGCGTAGGCAATCATCTCGGCGATCTGTTGCGGGTTGCTCACGTCGGCCGGGTGATGCCCGACCTTGCCGCCAAACTGTTCCACTTCGGCAATCACCTTGGACGCATCGCCGAAACCGTTGAGCACCACATTGGCGCCGGCCTTGGCCAGGCTGAGGGCGATCCCCAGGCCAATGCCGCTGGTGGAACCGGTGACCAATGCGGTCTTGCCTGTAAGAGTCGTCATGAATACCTCACACAATGCCAGTGGCGTAGAAAGTACCGATCACCACAAAAACCGCCAGGGTCTTGATCAGCGTAATACAGAAAATGTCTTTGTAGGCTTCGCGGTGCGTCAGGCCGGTGACCGCGAGCAGGGTAATCACCGCGCCGTTGTGCGGCAGGGTGTCCATGCCGCCGCTGGCCATCGCGGCCACCCGGTGCAGCACTTCCAGCGGAATGTTCGCGGCGTGGGCCGCGGCGATGAAGTCATTGGCCATGGCCGCCAGCGCAATGCTCATGCCCCCGGATGCGGAACCGGTGATGCCGGCCAGCAAGGTCACGGTAATCGCTTCGTTGACCAGCGGGTTGGGAATGCTTTTCAGCCAGTCGGCCAATACCAGGAAGCCCGGCAGGGAGGCGATCACCGCACCAAAACCGTATTCCGACGCAGTATTCATCGCCGCCAGCAGCGCGCCGCTGACCGCACTTTTACTGCCTTCGGCCAATTTGCTGCGAATCGCCTGAAAGCCAAACACCAGCACCATGATGATACCGACCAGCAACGCGGCCTGAACTGCCCAGATCGCCGTGAGCTTGGCGATTTCGGTGGTCACCGGCGTCGCCATGCCCGGCAGCGAGAGGCTGTGGGTCTTGCCGTACCACTGTGGAATCCACTGGGTGAACAGCAGGTTCATGATGCCCACCGCCAATAGCGGCGACAGCGCGATCCACGGGTTCGGTAACTTGATGTCCGCAGCAGTTTCCGGCTCGTTGCGCAGCTCGGTGCCGTAGCCTTCACCGGCACGCTGGGCCTTGTTGCGTTGGCGCTGCAGAAACAGCATGCCGGTGCAGAACACGAAAATCGTGCCGATCAGGCCCAGCCAGGGCGCCGCCCAGGCGGTGGTGTTGAAGAAGGTGCTGGGGATGATGTTCTGGATCTGCGGAGTGCCGGGCAGGGCATCCATGGTGAAGGAAAATGCGCCGAGGGCGATGGTCGCCGGGATCAGGCGTTTCGGGATGTTGCTCTGGCGGAACATCTCGGCGGCAAACGGGTAGACCGCGAACACCACCACAAACAGCGACACGCCGCCGTAGGTGAGCAGGGCGCAGACCAACACGATCACCAGCATCGCCTGGCGGGTGCCGAGCAAGCGAATGGCGGCCGCGACAATGGAGCGGGAGAACCCCGACAACTCAATCAGCTTGCCGAACACTGCGCCGAGCAGGAACACCGGGAAATACAGTTTGATGAAGCCGACCATTTTATCCATGAACACCCCGGTGAAAGCAGGGGCGACGGCCGAAGGGTCAGTGAGCAGGACAGCGCCGAGGGCGGCAATCGGGGCAAAGAGGATAACGCTGTAGCCACGGTAGGCAGCCAGCATCAGCAGCGTGAGAGCTGCCAAGGCAATGATCACACTCATGGTGTGTCTCCTGGATTGTTATTTTTGTAGGGTGGATCTTTTGTGGGAGAGGGCTTTAGCGGGAATCGTGCCAATCGATTAAGTTGTTGAAATATAAAGATAAATTGTTTGGTTGGCGGGGCGGGTTCGGTGATTTGTCTCTAATTTGAGATGTATGTTGGGTGGGTGGGCCTCTTCGCGAGCAAGCCCGCTCCCACAGGGGGGATGTGTACAACACAAATCCACTGTGGGAGCGGGCTTGCTCGCGAAGCTTTTGATCTTTCTAAATATGGAGACATCAGTCTCTCTATAGAGACTCCGCAATCCCCAACGCCACCATTTTCTTATACAAAGTCGACCGCCCAAGCCCCAATCGCGCCGCCGCCTCAATCACCTTGCCCCCACATTGCGCGAGCGCCGACTCAATCAACTGCCGATCAAACCGCTCACGAGCCTCACTGAACGTCTCATGCGCGGTGGGCTCTATCGTAAGGTTGGGCGTGCGCTCAACCGGGGTAAATGTGCCAATCGCTGCGCGAATGTCAGCCGCGTTCAGCATCAAGTCATCACTGAGCAACGCCGCGCGCTCCAACACGTTGCGCAACTCGCGAATATTTCCCGGCCAGGCGTGCTGGCCCAGCAGCTCCAACGCTTCGCGGTTCAACTCGTGCTGACTGCGCAGTTCTTCAAGGATCGCTTCGCTGAGAGCGGGGATATCGTCGAGCCGGTCGCGCAGCGGTGGAACCTGGATCGGCAGGACGTTGAGGCGGTAGTACAAATCCGCACGAAATTCGCCACGCTTGATCGCTGCTTCCAGATCTGTGGACGTGGCGGCGATCACCCGCACATCGCTCTGGATTACTTCATTGGAGCCCACCGGCTCGAACTCTTTTTCCTGCAACACCCGCAGCAGCTTGCTTTGCAGGGGCAAGGGCATGTCGCCGATCTCATCCAGGAACAGCGTGCCGCCCTGGGCGATCTGCAACTTGCCGACCCGACCCTTGCGGTCCGCGCCGGTAAACGCGCCGGGGGCGGTGCCAAAGAATTCCGCTTCCAGTAATGACTCGGGAATCGCCGCACTGTTGATGCTGACAAACGCCTTGTGCGCCCGAGGCGAAGCGCCGTGGATGGCCTGGGCCAGCAACTCCTTGCCGGTGCCGGTTTCTCCGAGCAACAGCACTGGCGATTCGGCACTGGCACTGCGCCGGGCCCGGCGTTTTACTTCCAGGCTGGCGGCGCTGGTACCGATGAAATGGGCGAAGTTGTATTTGGTTTGCCGTGCGCGCAGCAGCGAGCGGGTGGAGGCCAGTTCTTCCTGCATGCTCAGGTAGCGCTTGAGCATCGGCGACAGACTGCGCAGTTCGTCGAACAGGGCAAAACCGATCGCGCCGATCACTGCGCCGGCGTCGTCATGAATCGGCAGGCGCATTACCACCAGCGGTTCTTTGGGCGTGTCCTGCATGTCGAGCAAAATCGGCCGGCCGGTGCGCACCACTTCGCGCAGCAGACTGCCGGGGATAACACTTTCACAGGCTTTGCCGATCGCGACTTCCGCCGATTCCAGGCCGAAGCGCCGGGCGTAGCGTTCGTTCATCCAGACAATATTCGCGTCGCGGTCGACAATCACCGTGCCTTCGCTCGACTGCTCGATGATCTCGAACAACGAACGGATCGCCAGCATGCGAACGCGCTGGTAGTCCTTGAGGCTTTCGGTGGTGTTCATGGTTTCAGGTCCAGAAGTTGTGTTGTCTGTCGGGGCCTCTTCGCGGGCAGGCCTCGCTCCTACAGGATTTAAGTCGCATGCCGGAAATGGGCGCAACGCATAATCTGTAGGAGCGAGGCTTGCCCGCGAAGGCCGCGCCTCGGTCCAAAGGCCTACCCCGGATGCGCCGCCGCCAACAGTTCCTTGGTATACGGATGCTGCGGCGAGTCGAACACATCATGGCTGGCGCCGCTTTCCACCACTTTGCCATCCTTGATCACAATCATGTCATGCGCCAGGGCGCGCACCACCGCCAGATCATGGCTGATAAACAGGTAGGTCAGGCCGTGTTTTTCCTGGAGATCCCGGAGCAGGGCGACCACTTGTTTTTGCACGGTGCGGTCCAGCGCCGAGGTCGGTTCGTCCAGCAGGATCAGCGCCGGCTTGAGCACCAGTGCCCGGGCGATGGCGATGCGTTGCCGTTGGCCACCGGAAAACTCATGCGGATAGCGATGACGGCTTTGCGGGTCGAGGCCGACTTCAACCAGTGCCCGAATCACTTCAGCCTTGCATTCCTCGGCGGTCAGTTGGCTATGCACTTCCAGCCCTTCGCTGATGATCTGCGCCACGGACATGCGGGGGCTCAAGCTGCCGAACGGGTCCTGGAACACCACCTGCATTTTCTTGCGCCACGGCCGCAGCTGTTTTTGCGTCAAGCCATCCAGCGCCTCGCCCTGAAAGCGAATACTGCCTTCGGAGTCGAGCAAACGCAGGATCGCCTGGCCCAAGGTGGACTTGCCTGAACCGGACTCGCCGACGATGCCCAGGGTTTTGCCGCGCTGGACATGCAGGCTGATGCCATCCACCGCGTGCAACCAGGTCTTGCGCTGGAACAACCCGCCGCCCAGGGCAAACTTGACGTGCAGGTTGTCGACTTCCAGCACCTTCTCGCGTTCATCCCGGGGCAGGGCTTCGCCTTCCGGTTCGGCGTTCAGCAGCACGCAGCTGTAAGGATGCTTCGGCTCGGTGAACAGCGTCTCGCAAGGGGCTTGCTCGACAATTTCCCCTGCCTTCATCACGCACACCCGCTGGGCAATGCTGCGCACCAGATTGAGGTCATGACTGATCAGCAGCAGCGACATGCCAAGCCGTTGTTGCAGGGACTTGAGCAGCAGCAGGATCTTGCGCTGCACCGTCACATCCAGCGCGGTGGTCGGTTCGTCGGCGATCAGCAACTCCGGCTCACAGGCCAGGGCCATGGCGATCATCACCCGTTGCCGCTGGCCGCCGGACAGTTGATGCGGGTAGGCCTTGAGCCGTTCCTTGGGTTTCTTGATGCCCACCAGTTCCAGCAGTTCGAGAATCCGCGCTTGCGCCGCTTTGCCCGCCAGACCCTTGTGCAGCAGCAAGGTTTCGCCGATCTGCTTTTCGATGCTGTGCAGCGGATTCAGCGAGGTCATCGGCTCCTGGAAGATCATCGCGATCCGGTTGCCGCGCAACTGGCGCAGCACCTTGGCATCGGCACCGACCAATTCCTGGCCGCGATAACGAATGCTACCGCGGGTTTCAGTGCCTTCCTCAGGCAGCAATTGCAGGATCGAATGGGCCGTCACCGATTTACCTGAGCCCGATTCGCCCACCAGTGCCAGGCATTCGCCGGGGCGGATGTCCAGGCACAGGTTGCGCACCACGGTCTGGCCGCTGAAGGCTACGTTGAGGTCACGGATTTCGATCAGGTTGTCACTCATATCTACCGTCCGTTTCATGATCTTGGATCAAAGGCATCACGCAACGCCTCGCCGATAAATACCAGCAAAGAAAGAATCAGCGCGAGGGTGAAAAACGCCGTCAGACCCAACCATGGCGCTTGCAGGTTCTGCTTGCCCTGGCCGATAAGTTCGCCCAGGGAAGCACTGCCGGCAGGCATGCCGAAGCCGAGAAAGTCCAGCGCGGTAAGGGTGGAAATCGCCCCTGTGAGGATAAACGGCAGATAGCTCAAGGTTGCATTCATGGCATTCGGCAGGATGTGCCGCACGATCACTTTTTGGTCGCTCAGGCCCAGCGCGCGAGCAGCCTTGACGTATTCCAGGTTGCGCCCGCGCAGGAATTCGGCGCGCACCACGTCCACCAGGGCCAGCCATGAAAACAGCGCCATGATCCCCAGCAGCCACCAGAAATTCGGTTCGACGAACCCCGACAGAATAATCAGCAGGTACAGCACCGGCAGCCCCGACCAGACTTCCAGCAAACGTTGGCCCAGCAGATCGACCCAGCCGCCGTAATAGCCTTGCAGTGCGCCGGCGGCAATACCGATCAATGCACTGACTAAGGTCAGCATAAGGGCAAACAGAATCGACACCCGCGCACCGAAAATTACCCGGGCCAGCACATCTCGTGCCTGGTCGTCGGTGCCCAGCCAGTTGACCTTCGTCGGTGGGCTCGGCGCCGGTTTGTTCAGGTCGTAGTTGGGGGTGTCGTCGCTGAACGGGATCGGCGGGAACAGCAGCCAACCGCCGTCCTTCTTGATCAGCTTCTGTACATAGTCGCTGCGGTAATCGGCCTGGAACGGCAGTTGCCCGCCAAACTCCTGTTCGGTGTGGCGCTTGAACGCCGGGAAGTACAGCGAGCCTTGGTAACTGACGATCAGCGGTTTGTCGTTGGCGATCAGTTCGCCGCCGAGGGTCAGCAGGAACAACCCGATAAACAGCCACAGCGACCACCAGCCCCGGCGGTTTTTCTTGAAACGTTCGAAACGGCGCCGGCCCAGCGGCGAAAGCTTGAACATCAGGCGTTCCTCGCGGCGAAGTCGATACGCGGGTCGACCAGGGTGTAGCAGAGGTCGCCGACCAGTTTTATCAGGAGGCCGAACAAGGTGAAGATGAACAGCGAACCGAACACCACTGGGTAGTCCCGTGATACGGCGGCTTCGTAGCTCATGCGACCCAGACCGTCGAGGGAGAAGATCACCTCAATCAGCAAGGAGCCAGCGAAGAACACGCTAATGAAGGCCTGGGGAATCCCCGACACCACCAGCAACATCGCATTGCGGAACACATGGCCGTACAACACCCGTCGCTCGCTCAAGCCTTTTGCACGGGCCGTGACCACGTATTGGCGGGTTATTTCATTAAGGAAGGAATTCTTGGTCAGGATGGTCAGGGTGGCGAACCCGCCGATCACCAACGCAGTGACAGGCAAGACCAGGTGCCAGAAGTAATCGGCGATTTTGCCCAGGGTCGACAGCGATTCGAAGTTATCCGAAACCAGCCCGCGTACCGGGAACCAGTTCAGCGACGTGCCGCCGGCAAACACCACGATCAGGAACATCGCGAACAGGAACGCCGGCATGGCATAGCCAATGATGATCGCGGTGCTGCTCCAGATGTCGAAGTGGCTGCCGTGGTGCACCGCTTTGCGAATGCCCAAGGGAATCGATACCAGATAAGTGATCAGCGTCGCCCAGAGCCCGAGGGAAATGGTCACTGGCATTTTTTCCAGGATCAGGTCGGTGACGGTGGCGCCACGGAAGAAACTCTTGCCGAAATCCAGGCGTGCGTAGCTTTTAAGCATCAGCCACAAGCGTTCCGGTGCCGGTTTGTCGAAGCCGTATTGTTTTTCGATCTCTTTGATCAGTTGCGGGTCGAGGCCGCGACTGGCCCTGGACGTGCCGTGCATCGTCTCGCTGGAGCCACCGCCGACCGTCGCGCCGCCGATGCCTTGCAGGTGCGCGATGGCCTGTTCCACCGGACCGCCGGGCGCGGCCTGGACGATCACGAAGTTGACCAGAAGAATGATGACCAGCGTCGGAATGATCAGCAGCAAACGCCGCAGTATGTAAGCCCACATCAATGTGGTCCTCCGGATTTTCCGCGCTTGATCAGTTCGGCGGTCATCTGTTCGTTGGTCAGGGGCGTGGAGCTCACTTCCCACCAACTCTCGATGGCTTCGTCATTGCTCGCTTGCACATTGGGAATGCCGAAGCGGTTCCACCATACGGTTGAGCTGCCGGGCGGGTAATAGTTGGGGATCCAGTAGTAGTTCCATTGCAGCACCCGGTCCAGGGCATGGGCGTAGCGCAGCATTTCGGCCTGGGTGTTGGCGCGGATCAGGCCGTTGATCAGCGTATCGACCGCCGGGTTCTTCAGCACCATGTAATTGTTGGCGCCGGGGTCGTTGGCCGAGGCCGAGCCGAAATAATTGACCAGCTCGCCACCAGGGGAGGTGGTCACGGGGTAGCCGGTGATGACCATGTCATAGTCCCGGGACATCAGGCGGTTGACGTATTGGGACGAATCGATGCGGCGGATATTGAGGTCGATGCCGATCTGTTTCAGCGTGCGTTTATACGGCAGCAGCAGTCGGTCAATGCCGTTCTGGCTGGTGAGGAAGGTAAAGCTCAGCGGCTCGCCCTGAGCATTCACCAGTTGATCGCCATCGGGTTTCCAGCCGGCCTGTTCCAGCAGGTCCAGCGCTTGTAACTGCTTGTCGCGAATCACGCCGCTGCCATCGGTCTTCGGTGCTTCGAAGACCTGGGTGAAGACCTCGTCGGGAATCTGCCCGCGCAGCGGTTCGAGGATCGCGAGTTCAGCAGCATCCGGAAGCTGTCGAGCGGCGAGGTCAGTATTGGAAAAGAAGCTCTGCTGGCGGATGTACAGGTCGCGCATCATCTGTCGGTTGCTCCATTCGAAATCCCAGAGCATGGCCAGGGCCTGGCGCACACGACGGTCCTGGAACATCGGGTTTTGCAGGTTGAAGACGAAACCCTGGGCTGTTTGCGGTGCGTCGGTTGCCAGATGCGCTTTGCGCAGTCGACCGTCGCTCAAGGCCGGGCCTTCGTAACCGATGGAGTAACCGGTGGCGGAGAACTCACGGTTGTAGTCGTAGGCGCCACCGCGCAATACCTGGCGGGCGACGTCGGTATCGCCGAAGTACTCGATGCTGAAATGATCGAAATTGTAGAGGCCACGACTGACCGGCAAGTCCTTGCCCCACCAGTCGGCGTTGCGCTCGAAGGTGATGCTGCGCCCGGAATCAACCTTGCCGACCCGGTACGGGCCGCTGCCCAGTGGCGCTTCGTAACCGCCGCCGCTGGCGAAGTCGCGGGTCTTCCACCAATGCTCGGGGAAGACTGGCAAGGTCGCGATATCCAGGGGCAGGGTGCGGTTTTCATTGCTCTTGAAGTCGAACCGGATGGTCAGGGGCGATTCGATTTCGGTGCCTTTGACATCGGCGAACTGGGTGCGATAGCGCAGGCTGCCCTGAGTCATCAGCAGGTCGTAGGTGTAGCGCACGTCTTCGGCGGTGATCGGCGTGCCATCGGCGAATCGGGCCTTGGGATTCAGATAGAAGCGTAGGGACATACCATCCTCGGACCGCTCCATCTTCTCTGCCACCAGACCGTAAACCGTATAAGGCTCGTCCTGCGAACGCTGGGCCAGGGGCGAATAAAGCAGGCCATCAATCTGGTTCACACCGATGCCCTTGTCGATGTAGGGCAGGATATGGTCGAAATTCCCGATCTCGATGGCCGAGCGGCGCATCGTGCCGCCCTTGGGGGCTTGGGGATTGGTGTAGGCGAAATGACTGAAACCGGCGGGATACTTCGCCGGTTCGCCATACACGGTCAACGCGTGTTGCGGTGCAGCATTCACACCAGCGGCACTCAAGAGCAGGGCCACGGCAGTGAATATCAAAGTGGGGAAAAGCAGTCGCATTGTCAGCCTTAGAGCCGGGTGATCGATAAGCGCAATTTGTACGCTAGCGGCGCGTCACTCGCCAGCCGAATCACGTAACCAAATACACAACGGCCCACCAAAAGGCGGGCCGTTGTATTGAAAACTCAACCGCTGGATCAGTCCTGGCGGCTGGTCACTTCCAGCAGGTGATAACCGAACTGGGTTTTCACCGGGCCTTGCACGACGTTGATTGGCGCGCTGAAGACCACGGTGTCGAATTCCTTGACCATCTGGCCTGGACCGAACGAACCCAGGTCACCGCCCTGACGGCTGGACGGGCAAGTGGAGTTGGCTTTGGCAACTTCGGCGAAATCAGCGCCACCTTCGATCTGGGCTTTCAGTTCGTTGCACTTGTCTTCGCTGGCAACAAGGATGTGGCGGGCAGTGGCTTTAGCCATGGGAAAATTCTCCATTCAGTGTTCAGTAAAGTGCTGAGCCTACCGGATTCAGTGGCCTATTTCTTCTCAAAGTTCCATCTGAAGCCGGGCGGGCAATGGCAGGTCCGTATAAAGGAAGGATTTAAAGGCCGACGTTTCTCAAACGCTCGGCGTGCTCGACGTACAGATCAATCGGGTTGACCCCTTTGCTGCCGCGGTCAGTCGTCTGGCTGAGGCTGTCCATGTGATCCATCGGATAGTCGGAGCGGATCACTTTGCCCAGGTGGGAACTGTATCGGCCGACCAACCCGTCGTTTTGCCCGGCCTCGGTAATGAAATACTCGGAGAAAGCCCGGCAAAAGGCGTGGGTCGGGTCGAGAGCCCCGAGCCCTTGGTCAAGAATGGTCCCTTGCAGAGTCCCGCTCCAAGAGTAATAGCGTACGCCATTGACCACTTCCCGACCCTTGCCTCCCCAGGTCTTCGGCAGGCCCTGCGGGTACTTGTCGTTGAAAGCGCCGACGCCTTCGGTGGTCAGGGCGTTGAGTGCGGCAATTGCGTTTTGCGGCAAGTGAAGATTGCCGCTCAGCAGCGACAGGAAATCAGCAAACAGCGTTGCGACCTTTCTGGCTACATGCTCCGGCAAACGCCCCGGCGTCAGGGCCTTGCGCAAGAAGTCGGCCAGTTCCGAGCCATGGTTGGGGCCGCTGACGGAGGTAATCGATGCGACCCATTGTGGCCCGACAGCAGCCGCGTAGCGGGCGGCCAGTGCGCCCTGGCTATGGCCGATCAGGTTGACCTGGCTCGCACCGGTGCCTTCCAGTACCCGTTCGATCTGGGTCAATAGCTGATCGCCGCGCACCTCATTGCTGTGGGTAGCCGACAGGTGAGGTACGAAGACTCTTGCCCCGTGACTTCTCAGGGCCTGCTTGACATCATGGAACAGTTCATATTTGCCGATACGGTCGAAGCCAAAGAGTCCGTGTACCAACAGGATTGGGTGTTGAGTTGTTGCATTCCGTTGCATGTTCGTGCCTTTTCGCAGAAGTTCGAGGATGTGCGCCGGGCTCCACTCTAAAACACTCCCGCCACTCGGTGATGTCTGAAAAAGCCGCTGTTTTCGGGGGAAAACGGAATAGAAAACGTCTGAAAATTCCGATCTGGCTGAAGCCTATGTCGGAACATTTCGACATCTTTTTATACCGTCAAGAGTGATTCTCACCAAAGGCCTACTTCATAAGCCGCATTTGTCCGTGGCACCTGTAGTGATCACCTGACATCGCCAAGCAGCGGGATCGGCTTAAATAGGCTTCGTTCGATGCCGACCTGCGGGGCGGCGGATATTTCCAAGGAATGGAGTAGATGAATGGGTACCTATGAAGTAAATGCAGGAAAGCTGTCACTGCCGGCCCCACAGTTAGCGGAGGCGGATAACGCGGTTCTCGATCCGGCCTGCAGAAAAGCCGTGGTCACGGTCTTGCCTTATCCAGGCATGGCGAGCGGAGACAGGCTGGTGCTGCACTGGTCGGGGCTCAATGCCGAGGGGCAGATCTATCGGCACGAAGTTTCTCAGTTCGTCAGTCAGGGGCAGGTAGACAAAGAGGTTGTCTTTCCCGTCGCCGGGGCACACATCGGCGCGCTGGATGGCGGTTCACTGGAGATCTACTACACGCTGACCAGCCGTTGTTTACCCGAGTCGGCGCAGTCCCGGCATTTGCAGCTGAATGTTGGCGATGCCCGCCCCGGTTTGTTGCCGCTGGTTGTGAATGATGCCGTGGGCGGTACGCTCGACCCGGACCGGGTGGTTGAAGGTGCGCGCCTTACGATTCGGCCTTACGCCCGGATGGCCGCTGGCGACCGTGTAGTACTGGTCTGGGAGGGTGTTACCCCGCAATTGAGCTTCAACGACAGGTTGAGTATCGAAGCCTTTGCAGTGGGGCAGGAGCTTTCATTTTGGGTCAGTCCCGAGTTCATTGCCCCTGGTCTTGGATCGTCAGTGACGATCACCTATTGCATTGAGCAGCATGGACAGGCACCGCTTTATTCAGAACCGATGCGATTGTCCATCGGGCCGCTGCAGCGACCACAGCTGGTGGCCCCCATCATATTGGAGGCCGAGGAAGGCTGGCTGGACCTGCAAGACTCGATTGATGGGGTTACTGTCGTGATTGACGACGCCCGAACCGAGGCGGGCGAGTTGGTGTATCTGAGGTGTGACGGTGTCCACTTCAGCCACCGGGATGAGCGTGATATTTGCCGGGAGATGGCGGGTGAGCCACTGGTGTTTATCGTGCCTTACCGATTCTGGAGAGAGCACCAGGGCTCGACGGTTCGTGTCAGTTATTCGGTTGAACGACTGGACGATGTGAGCCAAGTGTCAGATGTGGCATTGGTTCAGGTGCAGGGGTAAGTCGCGTCGTGGCCTTCCAGTCTTCGATTGAAGACTGGAAGAGGCGTTGGTCATGCCAGTTGCTGGGTGCGAAGCCGGTCTGCTGCCTGGCGCAGCAATTGTTCGGTCGCGCTCCAGCCGAGGCAGCCATCCGTTACCGATACACCGTATTGCAGGGACGAACTCAACGGTTGGCAGCCTTCGAAGAGGTGGCTTTCGATCATCATGCCGATCAGTGAGCGATCGCCTTGCAGGCGTTGTTCGAGCACGTCGTTGAACACGGCTGGCTGACGCAATGGATCTTTACCGCTGTTGGCGTGACTGCAATCCACCATGATCCGGGCCGGGATTTTCAGTTTGGCCAGGTCGTGGTTGATGTGGGCAACGCTATCGCGGTCGTAGTTCGGTCCGCGATGGCCTCCACGCAATACCAGGTGGGTATCGGGATTGCCCGGTGTCTGGATGATTGCAGGATGCCCCTGGCTATCGACGCCGAAATGCCTGTGCGGGTGGGCTGCCGAGCGCATGGCATCACTGGCAACCGTGACGCCGCCATCGGTGCCGTTCTTGAAGCCCACTGGCATGTTCAGGCCGCTGGCCATTTCCCGGTGGATCTGCGACTCGGTGGTGCGTGCACCGATGGCGACCCAACTGAGTAAGTCATCGAAGTAACCGGCGGCCATCGGTTGCAGCAGTTCGGTGGCAATCGGCAAG
The DNA here is from genome assembly GCF_024296925.1 of Pseudomonas nunensis. Taxonomy (NCBI): domain Bacteria; kingdom Pseudomonadati; phylum Pseudomonadota; class Gammaproteobacteria; order Pseudomonadales; family Pseudomonadaceae; genus Pseudomonas; species Pseudomonas nunensis. The sequence goes on along the minus strand of NZ_CP101125.1, from coordinate 3,019,317 downwards.
CCGAGGCGGAGCATTTCGCGCATCAGTTCCCGAGACAGGGTCAGGCCACCGGCCATGTCGTCGCTACCATCGAGCTGTGGATCGTAGGCCAGACCTTTCCAGCCGACGGTGGTGCGGGGCTTTTCGACGTAGGCGCGCATCACCAGGAGCATTTCATCGCTGACCTCAGCGGCCAGGCGCGCGAGATTAGCGGCGTATTCGAGGGCTGACTGGGGATCGTGAATGGAGCACGGGCCGACGATGACCAGCAAACGGGAGTCTTCACCGTTCAGGATGGCGCGTACCGCTTGGCGGTGGCTGGCGACCTGCTGGGTCAGGGCGGTGCTGAGTGGCAATTGCTGTTTGAGTTGCAATGAGCTGGGCAGGCGCAGGGTCAGCGCTTCATTGGCCGGGATCAAGGTGGACAGTGGCAAAGCAGAGACGGACGAGTTCATATTCATTCTTCCTGGGCTGGCGGCGGGTTCGTTCCCGCGTGCTCGGCCCTACTGGGGTGTTCGACAATTGGCCGGATTGGCTGCGTGTGTGTGCTTGCCACCTGTGGGTGACCGATCGGAGGCGGCAGGCTGTCCCGAGCGGAGGCTGGTAAATCGCCAGGCGGTAAAACTGTCGTGACGGTAATAAGTGGCGTAGTTCATTTTCTGGATCCTCAAGTTGTCTGGTGTGTCGCTAAAAATTCTGGGGCTGAAAAAACAAAACCCCCGGTCGGGAGGCCGACCGGGGGTTGAGAATTCTCTGGTGGCGACCCGTTTAAAGTGGGCGCCGTGTGGGTATCAGGCGCGCCAGTGGCTAAACCAATACCCAAAATAAAAGCTGACCGGAGCACAAACGTCATTCGCCCGGGCAGCCGCCATCGAGCGCAGGGCGCTGACGGTACGAAGCTGTGAGAGGGCGTTGAACATGATCTGTCTCCGATGAATGCGCCGAGCTTACTAGAGGGACGTAGGCAGATTCAATCAGAAAATACTATCGGGCGGCGACGGCGTTTCCTATCGCTTGAGTGCATGAAGGGGTATGACACACTGGGCGCTTCGCTAAAAACCAATTTCGTTGCGGAGCGTTGAATGGTTTTCGAATTACGTCAGGCGACAGCCCTGGATCTTGATTTTGCTCGGGGCCTGACCTGTCAAAACATGCTGCGTTATTACATCCAGTACGACCTGTTATGGCTGGATGAAGCCTTCGACGTGGCTTGGGCGGGGCGGGAAAACTGGCTGATTATGAAAAGCGACGTTCCGGTGGGTTATTGCAGCCTGAGTCGTGATGCCAGGGCCTTGTACATACGCGAACTGCACGTAACCGAAGCATTTCAGCGACAGGGCGCAGGTTCCTGGGCGATCGATCAGGTATTGGCCATGGCCCGCGCAGAACGACGACCTGCCTTGCGCCTGACTGTCTTCAAAAATAATCCGGCGCAGGCGCTGTATCGACGCATGGGGCTGGAGGTGGTCGGCGAGGACGAGTGTTTCCTGAGAATGCAGCGTGAAACTGCTACCCCTCAGCGCTGAAACACGCAAGGGGCAAGCCTTGAAAGATGAATTGAAACTTTTTATATGACGCTTGCCGCTAGGTCTGCCAGTCGCTTTTTGCTAAGGTGTCGGCAACCCAATACGACCATATCGCGAGGTGTCTGCTTGATTAGGGTGCTAGTAGTCGATGACCATGATCTCGTTCGTACAGGCATTACACGAATGCTGGCTGACATCGATGGCCTGCAAGTAGTCGGCCAGGCCGAGTCAGGGGAGGAATCCCTGCTCAAGGCGCGTGAGTTGAAACCCGATGTGGTTCTGATGGACGTCAAGATGCCCGGGATCGGCGGTCTTGAGGCCACGCGAAAATTGCTGCGCAGTCATCCGGACATCAAGGTTGTCGCGGTCACTGTGTGCGAGGAGGATCCGTTTCCTACACGGCTGTTGCAGGCCGGGGCTGCGGGTTACCTGACCAAGGGTGCAGGTTTGCCGGAAATGGTCCAGGCCATTCGCCTGGTATTTGCCGGGCAACGCTATATCAGCCCGCAAATTGCCCAGCAACTGGCGATCAAGTCATTCCAGCCAACCAATGATTCGCCTTTCGACGCATTGTCGGAGCGCGAGATCCAGATCGCGTTGATGATTGTCGGCTGTCAGAAGGTCCAGATCATTTCCGACAAACTTTGCCTGTCGCCGAAAACCGTGAATACCTACCGCTACCGCATTTTCGAGAAGCTTTCGATCAGCAGCGATGTCGAGCTGACACTGTTGGCGGTGCGTCACGGCATGGTCGATGCCAATCTCTGAAAATGACTGAAGTCTTCGATCCGAGTGCATTCCTGTCGACAGTGAGCGGACGCCCTGGCGTCTATCGCATGTTCGACAGCGACGCGCGCCTGCTTTACGTCGGTAAGGCCAAGAATCTCAAGAAACGCCTGGCAAGCTACTTCCGCAAAACCGGTCTTGCGCCCAAGACTGCGGCGTTGGTGGGGCGTATCGCCCAGGTCGAAACCACGATCACGGCCAACGAAACCGAAGCCTTGTTGCTTGAGCAGACGCTGATCAAGGAATGGCGTCCGCCCTACAACATTCTGCTGCGCGACGATAAATCCTATCCTTATGTTTTCCTCTCGGATGGCCAGTTTCCACGCCTGAGCATCCATCGCGGCGCGAAAAAGGCCAAGGGCAAGTATTTCGGGCCGTATCCAAGCGCGGGCGCCATCCGCGAGAGCCTGAGCCTGCTGCAAAAGACCTTTTTTGTTCGTCAGTGCGAAGACAGCTACTACAAGAACCGCACGCGACCCTGCCTGCAATACCAGATCAAGCGGTGCAAGGCGCCGTGCGTCGGGCTGGTAGAGCCGCAAGTGTATGCCGAGGACGTGCGGCATTCGGTGATGTTCCTTGAGGGGCGCAGCAATGCGCTGACGGACGAGCTGTCTGCCGGGATGGAAGAGGCGGCAATCAATCTCGAGTTCGAGCGTGCAGCTGAATTGCGCGACCAGATTTCATTGTTGCGCCGCGTCCAGGACCAGCAAAGCATGGAAGGCGGGACAGGCGATATCGATGTGATCGCTGCGTTCGTCAATCCGGGCGGTGCCTGCGTCCACCTGATCAGCGTGCGTGGCGGCCGGGTGTTGGGCAGCAAGAACTTCTTCCCGCAAGTGGGGATTGAAGAAGACGTTTCCGAAGTCATGGCCGCGTTTTTGGGCCAGTACTACATCACCAGTCCGGAACGGGACTTGCCGAGCGAGCTGATCGTCAACGTGGTTCACGACGATTTCCCGGTGCTGATCACCGCCATCGACGAGCTTCGCGGTCGCGAATTGTCCATCAGCCATCGGGTTCGTGGTACGCGAGCACGCTGGCAGCAGTTGGCGGTCACCAATGCGGAGCAGGCATTAAGCGCGCGGCTGGCCAATCGTCAGCACGTCGCGGCACGTTTCGAAGCGCTGGCCGAAGTCTTGAACCTGGATGAACCGCCGCAGCGCCTGGAATGCTATGACATCAGTCATTCCAGCGGCGAAGCCACCGTGGCGTCCTGCGTGGTGTTCGGTCCGGAAGGCCCGATCAAGTCCGATTACCGCCGCTACAACATCGAGGGCGTGACGCCCGGTGACGATTACGCGGCCATGCACCAGGCCCTGACCCGACGCTTCAGCAAGTTGAAGGACGGCGAGGGCAAGCTGCCGGACATTTTGCTGGTGGACGGCGGTAAAGGGCAGCTTTCGATGGCCCGGGACGTGCTCAATGAACTGGCGGTGCCCGACCTGATTCTGTTGGGCGTGGCCAAGGGCGCTACGCGCAAGGC